>JBLIOG010000403.1:0-3023 GCA_047639625.1 Gammaproteobacteria bacterium | reverse complement strand
TTCGTGCCAGTTCAAAATCCTGATCGGATAAGCTTTTGCAATGCCGTCAATGACGATACCCAAAACTCTATCGTCGTCTTCTAGATATTCCGCTTCTTCGGCCGATATCATAGCGGGATCACTGATAGCCGGAATCCCGTCCCGGGGTGGCCCTCCCTGCAATATTTCTGCGGTTGGAATGCTTGCATTTGATAAGTCAAAACCATTTTTGGCTTCAGCCGCAGTCGACAGTGACCCCAGGAATAGCCAAAATGCAAGGCTGAATGTTACTGCGGAAGAAATGTATGGAGCAGTGGTTGGTTGCATTCGCCTATCCTCGTTGGTCCTGGTTTATTGGAGTCGATTTGTCTTTATAAATTCACTGGCTGATTAAATTAGGCTATTTTAGCTCGGTAACAGGTTTGAATCTTGACTCGTGGAAATATTCAAATTAGTCTGCGATGCCATTGTAATCAACGAATGATAAAGGAAATTGATCCATGAAATGTAAAGCTGCTGTGGCCTGGGAGCCCAAAAAACCCCTTCAAATCGAAGAAGTTGAAGTTGCTGGCCCGAAAGAAGGCGAGGTTCTTTTAAAAGTGCATGCCAGTGGCGTTTGCCATACGGATGCTTTTACATTGTCGGGTGAAGATCCTGAAGGTGAGTTTCCCGCAATTTTAGGTCATGAAGGTGGCTGTGAGGTCGTTGAGTGTGGTCCTGGCGTTAAAGGTCTCAAACAAGGGGATCATGTCATTCCGCTTTATATTCCGGAATGCGGCAAGTCGACCTGCGGTTATTGTAGTTCTCCTAAAACCAACCTATGCCAGTCAATCGCCGGAACTATCTGGACAGGGTACATGCCCGACGGAACGCGCCGCTTTTCTCAGAAAGGCAGAGATATTTACCATTATATGGGTTGTTCAACTTTTGCTGAGTATACCGTAGTACCTGAAATCGCTTTAGCCAAAATTAATCCGGCTGCTCCCTTAGAAATGGCCTGCCTGTTAGGTTGCGGTGTTACAACGGGAATAGGGGCTGTTTTGAATACCGCCAAAGTTGAACCCGGTTCCAGTGTTGCAGTATTTGGGCTGGGTACCGTCGGGTTATCGGCTATTCAAGGCGCCGTTATGGCCAAAGCGGAACGCATAATCGCAATCGATATTAACGATAGTAAAGAAGAAATGGCTCGTGCATTTGGTGCGACTGATTTCGTCAATCCAAAAAATGTTGATGGTTCTTTGCCCGAATACATTCAGGAAATGACGAGTGGTGGTGTTGATTATTCTTTCGAATGTATTGGTAATGTCAATGTTATGCGTGATGCGCTTGAATGTACTCACATGGGTTGGGGTGTTTCTACCATCATTGGTGTTGCGGGTGCGGGTGAAGAAATAAAAACTCGACCGTTCAACTTAGTCGTCGGACGTCGATGGATTGGTAGTGCGTTTGGTGGCGTTAAGGGACGTTCAGAGCTTCCCGGGCTGGTTGATCAGTATATGAACGGCAACATTGAACTGGATAGTATGGTTACTCACACTATGCCGCTTGAAGAAATCAACACTGCGTTCGATTTGATGCACGAAGGCAAAAGCATTAAATCAGTCATCCTGTTTGATTAGATAGAAAATATCATCCATGAAAGAGATAGAAAGCATTAAGGAAAGTGGCGGATATTTGAATCGCTATACACACGAATCGAGTAGTTGTCAGTGTGAAATGACTTTTTCGGTGTATCTTCCGCCCCAGGCAGAATCTGGTAAAGTACCGACACTCTACTGGCTTTCCGGTTTAACCTGTAATGATGAGAATGCCCGAGAAAAAGGTGGATTCCAACGTTTTGCTGCGAAGCATGGCATAGCTATTGTTTTTCCCGATACCAGTCCCCGTGGGGATAATGTTGCTGACGAGCCTGATCGCTATGATCTGGGTCAGGCTGCAGGGTTCTATGTCAATGCCACCCAGGCTCCATGGGCACCGAATTTTCAAATGCATCGATACATTGTTGAAGAATTGCCACAGTTGCTTGAAAGTAATTTACCCCTCATAGCTGGAGTGAAATCAATATCGGGACATTCTATGGGCGGTCACGGAGCATTAATCTGTGCACTTAAAAACCCAGATGCCTACCGGTCAGTATCAGCTTTTGCACCGATTGCTAATCCAGTACAGTGCGGTTGGGGAAAGGGATGTTTTGGCGCTTATCTTGGCGATGATCAATCGACCTGGGCCGATTATGATGCCACTTGCCTGGTGCAAAGTGGCGCGCGCTTAAATGATATTTTGATTGACCAGGGTGACGCCGATGAATTTCTGCATGAAGGCCAATTGTTACCTGACAACTTCGAAGACGCCTGTAAAGCTGCAAACCAGGCATGTACCGTTCGAATGCAGCCCGGTTACGACCATAGTTATCATTTTATCGCGAGTTTTATCGAAGCTCATTTTGATTATCATGCCCGGGCGCTTTCGGACTAATAAATCGCGCCATAAATAATTCTGAATGATGCTACGCGTTGATCTAACCCCTACCTGTTACTTACACGGGGTTAGATCTTTGGTTCTATAAAGGTGCTCGCATCGACGGTTCCCCAATCGGTCGTGTCGCCGTTTTCCACCAGTCAGGATTGCCTTTGGTTTGCAGTACTTTATTGTGATCATGGTAGGCAAGACGTCTCTTTCCGGATTGAATGAATCCCCAATCATTTACCGGCCTGCTATGAATGAATATTGACCAACATTCCTCGCCAGGAATTAGATTGATTCGGTGGAAGATGCTGCCATTGATAACGTTAAATTGTCCCGCTTTTAAGTGGCGTTCAATCAATTGATTTTGATGTTTAGCATCGGTCATTCGAAGCTCTTTATAGCGTCCATAAATGACCCATGACAGAGCAGATTGCCAGGGATGGTTGTGAAGACCTCGGCCTGGATCACTATTGATAAATCGATGCAAATAAATGCTAAAGCCAAAGGGCAATCGGCAGAGGTGATATCTTTCCAGATAAGCCTGCCCATCAGGTCCATTGATGACTCGACAACGAAGA
>JBLIOG010000402.1:0-3136 GCA_047639625.1 Gammaproteobacteria bacterium | reverse complement strand
CAACTCCCGGCATTACCCGAAGCTGCGATCAAGATTCGCCAGGTTGTCAACACCCCTGAGATTGGCACCAATGAAATAATTGAAATCGTACAAACCGATCCTGTTCTCAGTGCGCGGCTGGTTAAAAATCAGTTAACCCGACTTTATGAAGAAAGCATCGCAGTTTCGTCCCTGGCTTTTGTGATAACAGATGAAAAATTTAATGACCTGGATCCTGAGCAGGCCTTGTTAGCGGGGCTAATGCATAATTTTGGGCTCATTCCTATTTTGAAATATGTTGATAATCATCACGAGATGGTCACTACATTAGAGTCACTTAATAAAAGCCTGGTGAATCTAGAACTTCCAATTAGTACCTTATTATTTCAACAGTGGAATTTTGATGAAGTATTCATTGAGGTTGTCGAACAAGTTGCTAACTGGAACCGGAATACGGCAGCGAGTGTAGATTATGTCGATATTGTTATTGCATCAAAACTGATATATCTCCAACAGACCAATTGCCTTGACGAGGGTCTGGATTTTAATAATGTGCCCATAATCCGTAAACTGGGTCTGAATGATCTAGATGATAATGGACAGTATTTGTATGAACGGGTTGCGCAACAGGTCGATGATATGCAACAGCTGCTAAAGTCCTGATATGTCGTTACAGGAAGATAAAGTTCGAATCGATAAATGGCTATGGGCAGCTCGATTCTATAAAACCAGAGCCCTTGCCAGGCAGGCAATAACGGGTGGAAAAGTGCATTTGTCCGGACAAAGGATAAAGCCCTCACGAACCGTAAAACTAAAAGATATCTATCAGATCCAACGCGGATATGACCGTCTCGAAGTGGTGGTTGAAAGCCTCTGCGATCGAAGGGGATCGGCCACTATCGCCATAACTTTATATAATGAGACCCCAGAAAGTGTTCAAGCTCGCAAAAGTGATACCGAGAAACGCAAATTAGCAGCCTTACAAAGACCCAAAATCGATCATAAACCGAATAAGCAGGAACGGCGAAAAATACGTCAATTTACCGGTAAATCCTGATGCTGGTTTTTGTATATGGGACTTTAAAACAGGGATTCTGCAATCATTATTATTTGGCCGGTGCAGAATATTTAGGCCTCTATCGAACCTGTGAATCCTATGGGCTTTACGATTTCGGAAATTACCCTGCTGTAGCATTAGATGGAGAGCAGGCCATAGGTGGTGAAGTGTTTCGAATTTCAAATGAGCATCTAACGGCACTCGATGTGCTTGAAGGTTATCCTGATTTTTATCAAAGAATTAAAATAGAGACTGATTATGGACAGGCCTGGATGTACGTTGTTAGCGAACAGCTTTGTTCGGGTAAATCAAAATTGTCAGATGACTGGAATAATAGTTAATGTTTCCCAACCGGGCTGACAGGCAGGTTATCACGGGTTAGGGACAGTATGCTGCTGCGAACTTCAACGCTGAGCAGGTTTCTTAAATCAAGTGATATATGGTCAAAAAAATCAGTAAATTCAAATTTTTTGTTTATCGTCAGGTAATTCTTCTTTTGCATCGTTTTCAGAAAATGGAGAAATAAAGCCCGATCAAAAAAATCAGGCGAATTTATACCGTATCCCATCGATATTTTTTGTGCCAGTAAATGACATTGTTGCTCAACTTCGGATTCAGTTAATGGATGGCTGCTCGATTGCCAGAGAACCACAAATGTCATGTAGTAACGTTCAAGAATTGGTTGAACAATCTGAGCAAGTCGTATTAATGGAAGATACTGTTGATCACTACGATCAGGACGTTGCAATGAATTGCCAACTTTCTTTAACAAACCAAGCTCAATAAGTTGGTTGATATAAATCGACAGGTTTTCGGCGAAAGATTTTTCGTCCCATTCGAGTTGTAACTCATCGCGCAAAAACGGATAGAGTATTTTTAACAGGCGACCTGGTCTGGATGATCCTAATTTTCGGCTGTTAACGAAACAACAGGCAAGTAAGGCGGGGAGTATCACGCCGTGCAGGCAGTTATTTCTATAGTAACTCATAAGCACTGTGTTTTCGGGAGTGAGTTGTACTATGTCCCCCATTGTATGTTTTCTGACCACTAACATTTTCTGTTTGGCGAGTTGAGTGATTTGGTTTTCATCGACCCGTCAAGACACAGTAACGGCGGCTGTGATTGCCGGGTTGTTGATGAGCTTGGAAAGCATGTCAGCTTGCTCCACCATCTCTGTGAGATCGATGCTCTGTTTCGGTGTGGCAAGCAAAACCAGGGCGGAAAGATTGACTGGATTTACGATGCAAGCTCGATTGATTGAAAACATAATCGTTCTGGAAAGTTGTAGAATCGCTGATTTATACTAGGCAGGTTTTTTGTCGATTGTAACCGCCTGATTGCGCCAGTCGGTTCGATGATCGTCCAGTAAACTATTTAGATCTATGGGCTTCCCAAAACTGGCCGTTACCCGACCAAAATGGCCACTTAATCTGAAAATTGCAGACAACGCACCAAGCAAAGACTCGCCTTTTTTCTCTCCCCCGAGTAGCTCTCCCAGATAAGATTGACCATCAATCAGTTTTTCATAGCCGATGTAAACAGGTACAAAAGCGATGGGACGTTTTTGCGTTTTTATATAGGCAGAAATCGTCATTTCGAGCATGCCTAATTTTGGGGTAAGGAGTCGACCCGTTCGACTTCGACCTCCTTCGATAAAATATTCGAGAGGAATCCCGAGGTCGACTAGTTGTTGCACATATTGGCGCAAAATGACGGAATACAGCTGATTGTCTTTAAAGCTGCGCTGAATAAAAAAAGCGCCACCCCCGCGCAAAATCCGACCTATGATCGGAACGTTCAAATTATTACCGGCTGCAATATAGGGAATCGCAAGGTTTCCATTAAAAATCACATATGAAAGTAGAAGATAATCGACATGGCTTCGATGACAGGGGACATAGACCAGTTGGTGACTGAGAGCAATTTCCTGTATCGGGGCGATATTATGAACATCAATCCCTGAATAAAAGCGCCGCCAAAACTGACGTAATAACCTCAACATCAATTCGATGGTAATTTGTGTGCAGTTGGCAAAAATTTCATCGCAGTAATGTTTTGCTTTACGTTGCAATGTTTGTACAGAGGTAGGTTCTGACTCGA
>JBLIOG010000401.1:0-3146 GCA_047639625.1 Gammaproteobacteria bacterium | reverse complement strand
TAACCAGACGTATTTCGCCAGGTTGCAAGCTGATTCTCTGGAATCCCTTCAGCTCTTTAATGGGGCGCGTGACACTGCCCAGCAGGTCGCGAATATACAGCTGAACCACTTCATCGCCGATTCGGTCACCGGTATTTTTAACCTCGACTGATACCGCCAAGGTTTCGGTTAAGGACATGGTAGATTTATTAGTTGCAGGGTTACCATAATCAAATTGCGTGTAACTAAGGCCAAATCCAAACGGATAAAGCGGGTTGTTAGAAACATCGCGATATCGAGAGCTATAACTTCGTTCTGTTTCATCTTCGTCGTAGTCACCTTCGTATGGTCGACCAGTACGTTTATGGTTATAGTAAATAGGTATCTGCCCGACATGGCGGGGGAATGTCATTGGAAGTTTTCCAGATGGATTTGCGTCACCAAACAAAATATCAGCAATGGCATGCCCTGATTCTGTCCCGAGAAACCAGGTTTCCAGAATCGCTGAAACCTGTGGTTCGAGACTGGTTAGAGTCAGCGGACGTCCGTTTGTTAACACCACCACCATGGGTTTGTTTAATGTCGCTAGTTTTGCTATGAGTTCATTTTGTACGCCAGGTAAATCGATATCGGCGTGTGATGATGACTCACCGGTCATAACGGATGTTTCGCCGACGGCCAGTATGAGAATATCGGCTTGTTCAGCAACTTTTAAAGCTTCGTCGAATAATGCTGTCGAGTCTCCGTAACAGTCGCAGCCGTTGGCGGTCAAAATTGTCGCATCACTTCCTAATTTTTGCTGTATGCCTTCGAGCAGAGTAGTTGATTCACTTGCCTCACCAAAAAATGACCAGCACCCCAGTGTTTCCGCATGATTATTGGCCAGGGGTCCAATGACTGCGAGAGTTCCCGGAGCTTTACTTAAGGGCAGAAGCTGTTGATCATTTTTCAGTAAAACAATTGATTTCCGGGCGATATCCAGGGCCGCCTCGCGATGATCATCGGTTAACATGACGGTGGATTCCTGGCCTTCAGCATTATAGGCAAATGGATCATCGAACAAACCGAGATCAAATTTCAGCTTTAATACACGCCTGACTGATTTATCGAGTATCGATTCGCTCAGCTTGCCGGCTCGCACCAGTTCGGGGATTTGTTCATAGTAAATTTGACTCTCCATGTCCATGTCGGTGCCTGCTTCGAGGGCGAGCCGGCAGGCATCTGCGTTGCTTTCGGCCAGACCGTGATCTACCAGTTCTGCGACCGAATGATAGTCAGATACGACTAAACCCTCGAACTGCCATTCCTGACGGAGGATTTGCTCGAGTAAAAATTTATCAGCGGTTGCGGGTACGCCATTTAATTCATTAAATGAAGTCATGACCGTAGCTACCCCGGCGTCAATAGTCGCTTGATAAGGTGGTAAGTAGACTTCGCGTAATTGTCGTTCGGACATGTCTACACTGTTGTAATCGCGTCCGCCTTCGACGGCCCCATAGGCAGCCATATGCTTTGTGCAGGCGGCCATGGTATCGGGGCGACGTAAATCATCCCCTTGAATTCCCCGAACCCGGGCCTCAGCAATTCTTGATCCTAGAAATGGATCTTCGCCTGATGCCTCGGCAACCCGACCCCAACGTGGATCTCGGCTGATGTCGCAGGACGGAACAAATGTCCAGTTGATTCCAGTAGCGGTGGCTTCAACTGCAGAAACGCGTGCAGATTTTTCGATGGCCTTTAAGTCCCAACTGGCAGCTTCTGCGAGCGGAATCGGAAATACGGTACGAAATCCATGAATGACATCGGCTCCAAACAGGAGTGGAATGCCAAGACGAGACTTTTCGACCGCTACACGCTGCAATTTCTGACAAAGCTCAGAGCCAAATCCATTGAAGTAGCCACCAACGGCGCCTTTTGCGATCTCTTCTTCAAAATTTTCCGGGATCATCGGACGGGCAACGGGACCGGTGACTGCACCTGCCAGGGCCAGATTTAACTGCCCTGCTTTTTCTTCAATTGACAGCTCCGCCACTATGGCATTGATACGGCTTTCGACGGACAGAGTGTTCGAGTTTTTATTTTTTGGCATGAATTTAAAAAGAGTTTATGGTTTGGAGTATTTCAACAGGTATTATTTTGATTGACCTTATCTGCTGGTCATTCTGATTGCTCCATTATAGATTTTCGAATGATGTTTTACCATGATCAGTCTTCTCCAATATGGGATGAGCTTGAACGAGTGGTGTGATTCTCATATAAAATGAGCCTGAAATAATCTACAAAGTCGTTCATGATCGGGGAATGAAAACGATCATGAAATTAGAATAACTCAATAGCATAGAGGATATTAAGCGATTCCTGAACGGCACTGATATTGTTGCTTTCAATGGAACCACAAAGTTTTAAAAAAGCACCAATATCGAAAGCTTGGCAAACTAGATAAAGGCACGGTGACTCATTACTTGAGGAAGGTCACTGCCTACTCAAAAGCTAAAATTAAAAGGCTCATACGGTAGTTCATTAAGACCAGCGACATCAAGGTTAAAACTGCAGGTCGTAATGGCTTCAAGTGTCGTTGCACCCGCCCAATATACGACTACTCGCTGAAATGGATGAGCGACACCAGCAGCCTAGTAGAGCCGTGATCAAAAATCTCTGTGAACGCGCCTATCAACAGTTTGGGCAGTATCAGTATCAAACCTCGCCAACATTGCAGTCTCACATTGATACAATCTACGTCGCTCAAAAACCTACCAACGCCAGAGATGCTGTTTAACGAAAACTCGGCCAAAGAAGGTGGCGATCGGTATTCGACGAAAGCCTTGCCCTAATGATCAGCCGGGCTATATCCGCATTGATTCAGCCCATTGGGTGATCATTTAGACCGCATCAAAAATTGCATCGGTTTCTGGAATTTTCTTTAGCAGTTTACACTTTTTAACTTTTCTTAGGCGGTAGTCAAGATTGTTCAGTTTGGTGCGCAAGGTGCGAATACTGGGAAGATCAGTATCGTTATAACCATACTGCGCGATTAACCGCTGTGCACCTGTTGTGCGCTCAATGGCGTGTAAATACGGGTGGTGCGAAAGGTGGGGTCAGTTTTTCCTGTCGGCTCGACGATGGATTGAATATTGCTAAGCAATTCAGGTAAATAAAATTCTGCTCCA
>JBLIOG010000400.1:0-3166 GCA_047639625.1 Gammaproteobacteria bacterium | reverse complement strand
AGCTTTCGATCATGAAATTGTCATTGCCTGAGTTGTGGTCCAGTCTGGCTGAAGCCGATCTGGTAAGCGGAACTGTTGCGGTCGAAGAAGAATCGGAATCGCCCTGGTATATCAGCTTGTTGATGGCTTTTTTTGGATGGCTATCGGCGGTTTTCCTGATCGGATTTATTGCCGTAGGTTTTTCGTCGATACTCGATAGTTTCGCGGCTTGCATTACGGTCGGTAGCGCACTGATTGTGATTGCTTATTTATTATTCAAAGCCGGAAAGAAGGAGTTCCTCGAATATTTTGCACTGAGCATCAGTCTGGTCGGCCAGATGTTGATCACGTATGGTATTTTTGATTCTAATTATGACAATTCAGTGGCTTTCTGGTTGAGTGCCGCAGTCATTCAGATGACCCTTGCGGTAGCCATGCCTTCTAATGTGCACCAAATTTTATCGGCTTCTTTTTCCGGCATTGCATTTTCTATTGCGCTTTATCTCGGGGGTGCCCAGTCTCTGGTGAATGTTAGCCTGATGTGGACACTCTGCTGGTTGTGGTTGCATGAATTTCAATTTTTGAAGGTTATGTCGAAAATGCGCTGTATGGGTTACGGTCTGGTCATCACCCTGGTTGTTTTCAAAGGGTTTCATGTATTTGAATCGGCTCAATTCTTATGGGGCTACCGGAGTGGGATGGATGTTTGGGTTCCGTTGTGGATCGGTCAAATACTAACGGGGCTAGCCTTTCTTTATGTAGTTTGGCATTTGTTGAATGCGAGATTTGAAAAATTAAATCCGAGTTTACTTATTGCAGTTTTAAGCACCGTTGGTTTAATTATTGCGGCTTCCTTTCAGGCGTCGGGCATTATGGTAGGGATGGTCATTTTGTTACTGGGTTTTTCGGCTAGTAATCGGATTTTAATGAGCCTGGGATCGGTTTCACTGATTTTTTATATTTCGGACTATTATTACCTGCTCGACACTACTTTGTTGATGAAATCCGCAACACTGCTTTTAGTTGGCTTAATTTTGCTCGGCAGCCGTTATTGTTTAAACCGGTTTTCGCCGTTTGTGAATGAGGTGCCAGGTGCGAACTAATCTCGCGGTGGTTTTTACGCTGATTATTTTAGCAGGAATCAATTGGTCGATAATGAATAAGGAAAAACATCTGTCGCAGGGGGATATTATTTATCTCGATCTAGCACCGGTCGATCCGCGTTCATTGATGCAAGGAGATTATATGGCATTGAGGTTTGAAATCGGACAAGCTGTTTATCAAGCCCTTACCAAATCTGCCGAATCAAATGGGTGGAGACAGGATATCGATGGGGCCGATGGTTTTGTTGTCATCGCTATCGACCAAAAAAGAATTGCCTCGTTCCGTAGAATTTACACCGAGGATAATCAGCTGGTGGTTGATGAAATGAAAATTCGATACCGAGTCAGGAACGGTGACGTTAAGTTTGCAACGAATGCTTTCTTTTTTGAAGAAGGGCAGGGGCCTGTTTATGAAGCAGCAGCATACGGTGAGTTTCGAGTCGACTCAAAGGGCGAACTGTTACTCGCAGCCATGGTTGATGACAAGCTGGAAAAACTCGGTACAGATAAGATTCAATGATCGATTTCCAGAGGTTTCTTTCGGCGGGCCGGGTTTCTAAAGGCGATTGGTCCTAAGCCCTGCAATACACAAAATGATGTTCTCATCTTTAAAACCCCAGGTTCAAGTTGAACGGGTTAGCCCGCCTGGCAACAAAGAATGAACTCGAATGCAGAATTTACCCTGATTAAAACCTGAAGGCTTTCTAAGGTAACTTTCTCGGTGTTACCTTTTGCTCCTAATGATTAGGAATACTGCTAGCTCGCGGCGAAAGCCGTTAAACAAATCAAAATCTATTTTGCAGCTTTTTCTAAATAGCCTAGTCTTAGGTAACTAGGAGTCTGTCTGACTTAACCATTCGTTTCATAAAAGGCCGTTAAACTGTTCATATTTCCCTACAGCACTGCGTTACGAATTGCACAGCCTCCGTATGTCTGTTATGCGATCACACTCGCTTGTGTTCTGGTGTTCTGGTTGCAGCATCAGTATCCCGTTACGGCTTCACTGATGTACTACCCGGAAAGCTGGAACCCACTAACAATGTTGACATCTGCTTTAGCGCACGGCAGTTGGTGGCATATTGCCGGTAATCTACTTTTCTTTATGGCCTTTGCGCCGGCCCTGGAATTGTTGGTGGGTAATCGCCTACGATTTATCTGGATTATTATCTTCATTTGCTTTGTGGTCGGAATTTGTTATTCGATATCAACCCTGATTGAAGGTTCGGCGCCTTTACCGACTCTGGGGCTGTCGGGAGTTGTCATGGGAATGATGGGGCTTTCAATCTATTTAATGTCGCAGGCACGAATCAAGGTCCTATTGTGGCTCGTCGTGTTCTGGAAAACCTTATTTGTTCCAGCCTGGATACTGGGTGTCATTTATATTGGCCTCGATGTCTGGGAGATGTTCA
This sequence comes from Gammaproteobacteria bacterium, assembly GCA_047639625.1. Lineage (GTDB taxonomy): Bacteria > Pseudomonadota > Gammaproteobacteria. The sequence continues at coordinate 675 of JBLIOG010000400.1, read as the reverse complement.
CTGCAACTGATTACCATGGCATTAATATTGTTGCTCATGTCTCAGGTGGTGTGGCCGGATACCTCTATGGATTTCTATGGTTAAAGGAACGTCGTGAAGAAACGAAAGAGGAACTCGATGAAGAAATAGAAACGATGAAAGTTAGACAGAAATTTGGAAAATCACGAGAACAGGCGCATCGATATAAGAAGATTACTGAACAGAATCAAATTGTAAAAGAGGAAACCCGAGAATTTGATCGATTTATGGGTAATGTCTACCAGTGCGTTAAAACGCAACGTGATTCAGAAGCGATTAATGAGTTATTCGCTCGGTATGATTTATCCACACCCATCCCTGATCTTGAGGCTCTGTTCAAACGTGTTCTTGAATGGGGGCCTTCCCGAACCATGCTTTGCCTGGGTCGATTAATTATTCATCAACTTGATAGTGAAAAACGCTATGGGCGGGCGATTTACTACATTGAAATTTGTCAGCTAGTGAGTCCTCAGTTTATCCTCGCCGATTTATCGAAAACCCTGTTTTATGCTCGACTTGCGATTAAAGCCGATAAGCTTGATATTGCTAGAAATTTGGTAGAAGAGTCAGAAAAACGGTATGGAAATCTGGTGAACGCCGATCAATGTCGGGAGTTTGAATTGCAAACGGTTAAAGAAAAGGTCGATATCATTCTCT
>JBLIOG010000399.1:0-3188 GCA_047639625.1 Gammaproteobacteria bacterium | reverse complement strand
CGGCTGGATAAAGACGTGCCCAACCAGCCCAGTGCAGTTGCCCTGTCGGAGAACCCGCTACTGCATCGGTTTACGCTGGTGTTTGATCGAGAAGGTTACAGTCCGGCCTTTCTGGCACGCCTGAAAACTTCTTTAAATATGCTCGTGAACATCATAATTTAGATAGATTAGCGGACTATCGTACCGAACTTATTTCTGATCCCCTGCAAGTGGTTAATCCCGCTTACCGGAAAACTCACTCGTCGACTTGGAGAAATGACGCTGAAAGAAGGTGGTAATAACGACGCCATAGAGGTTTTTTTAAAGCGAAAGGCGGATAGTCGTGAGGATATTGAACAACTTCAGCATAAATGCCAGGCACTCAAAGATAAGCGAAAAAATACGGCACATCATATAACCGTGGATGAATTACCCGAAGCAGATCGGTTTCAGCAACTGAGCACCCCTGTCAAACATTGAATCGACACCATTAAAATGATCAGCTATCGAGCAGAGACCGCCATGGCGAATATTTTGCGCCAAACGCTGTCACACCCGGATGAATCCAGAACGCTGTCAGAAGCGCTCTTTAAAACAGAGGCTGATATTATTCCAGATGAAAAGGCTGGAACACTGACAGTGAGTCTCCACCATATGGCAAACCGAAGCTCAGATACTGCCATCGAAAAACTTTGTGATGAATTGAATGAAACCCAAACCCTATACCCAGGAACAAATTTACGCCTGATTTTGAAACTGGGGTCAACGTAAATTCTATGAGATCAGGTTATCTGACATTGAAGAATTACTCGGCCATAATGGGATTGTTTGAAGTCCCCCCGATGCAAATCAGCAAGAGACTAGATGTAGGCCGCAGTTTGAGAAAAATTACTCGACTTCAAAAACTCCTTACAACAATCATCAAACTTCCATCATTTATCGTTATAGTTAATGATTGTGAACAAATTGGAATATAAGCATTTTCAATTAATTTTGCTAGGCAGGCTGTGGTATGCTCAACTATATAGTAATGTCTGGATCTAGCGCTATGGAAGGAATTCAATGGCACCAACGTTATAGCCGTAAATGGTCAGGCTATATACTATTACTTTGTTTTTTCTATTTTTCGGGTACTTACGCTGCGGATAGTCAGTTACTTTTAGCTGCCAATGGCATGATTCAAAAAGGAAAGCCGCTCGATGCTTTCGACCTTTTATCTCCCTACGAATTCGAATACGCTGGTGAAAAAGAATTTGACTACCTTCTCGGGCTGTCGCTGCTGGATAGTGGCGAACCAGGAAAGTCAGTTTTCGCGTTCCAGCGCATATTAACTCAAGATCCGAATTTTGCGGGTGCCCGCTTGGAACTTGCTCGGGCGTATTTTGATATGTCCGAATACAACTTATCCCGATCCGAATTTACAACTTTATTAGCGCAGTCACCCCCGCAAAATATTCAACTGGTTATAGATAAGTACCTGTCAGCGATTCGAAATAGAACGCTCCAAAGCCGGCAAGGCTGGAGTGGCTATGTTCAATTAGGCCTGGGCAATGATAGTAATGCCAATAATGCGCCTTCGGTGGATGAATTTCTCGGATTTGAACTTTCGGATCAAAGTAAAGAGATCAGTTCGTCAGTGGTTTCAACAGTCGGTGGTGTTTCTTACGATTTACCGGTGAGTTATTATCGCAGTTACTATTTTCGATCCAATATGAATCATCGATCGAATAATAATGCTTCGTTCACTAGCTCATTGAGTTATGACTTATCAGCAGGTGTAAAACAAACCTTTAAAAATAGTGATAATTTAAACGGGTCCTTGCAGCTCTATTCCTCAACCGTTGATGGCTCTTCGAATAACACGGGTTTCAATATAAATGGGCAGTACAATTTAAGTTTTTCCGCAACCAATCAGCTCGGGTTGTTTCTCAGAATTGGTGAGGTTGATTACGTGAAAGCATTTGATGTTAAAGATGTTTCACAATCTGTTTTCGGAACCAGTTGGGTGCATATTTTTGGATCGGCGCTTAGGCCATCGCTAGTAGCAACTCTTATTGCGGGTCAGGACGATCAGCAACTTAGTTCTTCACCTTATGGAAGGTCGTATTCGGGAACCCGTATTACTGCCGCTATGGCGTTGTCGCACAAATTCAATATTTTCACATCACTGGGCATTACCAGTTCTACCTATGACGGTCAGTTTTTTGGCCTTGATGATGACCGCAAAGATGATTTGAGTGATATCAGTATTGGCGGTAGTTGGCGGTTCAGCAAAAACTGGACTTTAAAATCCCTTCTCAACATCGTTGACAATGCCTCGAATATTGACATTTACAGTTACGATAAAAACGAGATTCTGTTTATTGCAAGGAGCGATTTCCTGCCATGAAAACTATACTTATTTGCCTGCTATTTCTCGTGTCCGGGCCCGTTGGGGCAGCCGCCGGTAAAGCTATTTTTGTATACGGCGATGTGACAGTAACTGGCGACGATGGCCGTTCAAAAAAACTCCGAAAAAATAGAAATGTGAATCCAGGTGATTTAATCGTTACCGGTAAAAGAAGCATGGTTCAGTTGCGGATGATCGATAAAGGATTTATTTCTATAAGAGCTTCAAGCGAATTCAAAATTGAGTCATTTAAACTGGGTGAATCGAAGGAAGAAGATTCGGGCTTTTTTTCGCTTTTGAAAGGCGGGTTTAGAGCAATAACCGGTGTTATTGGTAAACGATTGAAGTCAGCCTATAAAGTCCAGACTACCACTGCCACCATAGGGATTAGGGGTACCGATTACACGGCAAGATTATGTAATCAGGATTGTAGCAAAAACTTTGGTTCAGCCGCCAATCGCTCGGCCTCGGTAGCAGATGGACTCTATGTTGGAGTCCTCGATGGAGGTGTTCAACTAACCAACAGCCTCGGTACACTCAGTCTTGACGAGTTGCAATATGGCTATGTGAAAGATTCCAGTAGCGCGCCAGTTGCCTTATTATCAGCGCCGGAATTCCTCTTTATTAAGAGCCGTCCTCCAACCAGTGACGGTGAAGAGAGTGATAATGAATCAACTACCGAAGTGAAAACTAAAACAGTTGTACAGCGTCAGGCTGTTGAACCCGAATCGGGTGATGCCGCAAATGATTCGGGAATCCAGGAAGATGCCAGTGTCAATAAAACAGAATTATCCCAATCTGAAATTGAAGAAGGTTCGAG
>JBLIOG010000398.1:0-3201 GCA_047639625.1 Gammaproteobacteria bacterium | reverse complement strand
ATCGAACTTGATTTTAATCAGAACCAAAAGATGATTTTGAACCATCGATTTGAAGTGGCCGATTTCGACGGGGGGTGGTCAACTGCGGCAAGGTTACTCGACGGACCGATTCAGGACTTTAATGTAATGACCCGGAAAGACGTTTGTCATGCCCGGGTATACAGTTCACATTCGGATTGCGATCAATGGATACCTATGGAAGGTAAGTTATTTCTGGTCTTCAGTCCTGATGGACCGATACTGATAACTTCGTCAACAACAGAACCTTACACAATACCTGCAGGAAATTTATTGAAAGTTGAAAACGCTACTGGAAGTAAATTTCAAATTAGCGCCGGGACTTTCATTGCGATCGATATTCAATTTAATGGATAAACCACCGGGAACCAGTCCTTACGGAGTCGATCACCGGATTGCATGTTGTGTCCCGGAAAGGGCGGTGAAGTTGGGCCGGGACGTTCAATATACCGAGCATCATCACCGACCAGCCTAAGCGAAAAAGCCCGCCGCCGCTCGCCTGTCGGATTACCTCTTGCACCGTGTAGCGTTTTAAAGTGAAAGGCGACGACGTCACCGGGTTGCATATTCCACTCCAGTATACGATAGGCCGATGGGTCAGAATCTGGGTCAGGGACGGGAATATAACTGTCTTTATCTGGGAAAAAATCTTCATTTTGTAACCAGCGGACCGGTAACACGGGTTTAGGCCAGTGGCGCGATCCGGCAACACAGCGAAGACTGGCTGTTGTCACCGGGTCGACTGGAACCCAGAAGCTAACTGACTGGTTTCCGTCGACAAACCAATAGGGAGAATCTTGATGCCATGGGGTTGGTTTTGACGTTCCCGGCTCTTTAACCAGAACATGGTCATGGAACATTTGGACAGTGGAAGATCTCATCAAAGCGGCTGCTGCCTCAACGAGGGGAGACTGCTCGATAATGTTTTTAAATTCAGGGATTCTTTGCCAGTTGCAATAATCATCAAAGAATCGGCCGGGCTCGCCGGGTTGCACATTTTCCGATGATTGATGGCTGGGTTCGTCCATGTTTCGATCAATTCCAGCACGAATGAGATCTACGTAGTCGCTGCATAGGCCTTTTATCAGCACGGCGCCATCGCGTTCGTAGTCTAGTATGGTTTGTTCAGTAATTTTCATTATGATGCCTTAAGCAATAATAAGTTAAGTGGCCTTCGACGCTCGATTCGAATCATAATCTCCATTTAGCCATACGAATTGATCCTGAACCAGATCTTTTGTCAGACTTAGTGTAATGGGAAACTGAATGAATATTTTTAAAACTGCGATATGCGATTTGTTTGGAATTGAGGTGCCTGTTGTGCAGGCACCCATGGCTGGAGCCTGCGACAGCCGAATGGCAGTAGCAGTCAGTCTTGCGGGTGGATTAGGGTCTCTGCCCTGCGCTATGTTGAGCCCCGTTAAAATAACAGAGGAAATGGATGCTTTCCGCAATGCTTCAAGTCACCCTGTTAATTTGAACTTTTTCTGTCACCCGAAACCAGTTTTTGACGAAACTGATCATCAACGCTGGATCGGTGCCTTGAAATCTTATTTCGATGAAATGGGAGTTTCGACTGAAAAAATATCGACTGTACTCGAAGATCGAAGCTTTAATGAAGCGTGCTGCGAGGTTGTAGAGCAAACCAAACCGGAAGTTATCAGTTTTCACTTCGGCCTCCCCGAGGAAAGTTTGTTGACGAGAGTTAAGCAGGCCGGATGCAAGGTGATTAGTTCAGCGACCAGTGTTCGCGAGGCACGTTGGCTAGTTGACCATGGTTGTGATGCCATTATTGCGCAAGGTTACGAGGCGGGGGGACATCGCGGAATATTTCTCAACGAGCGTTATGCCAGTCAGTCCGGCATTATGGCCTTGTTACCGCAAGTGGTTGATGCCGTAAATGTACCGGTCATTGCAGCAGGTGGAATTGCCGATGGACGTGGTATTGCTGCCGCCATGATACTGGGTGCTAGCGGGGTTCAGATTGGCACGGGTTATTTGCTGTGTGCGGAATCAATCATTAGTGACTTACATCGAGAAGCGCTTCGTCATGTGGCTGATGATGATACGGTTTTAACCAATGTGTTTTCGGGTCGCCCGGCGCGGGGCATTCTCAATCGACTTATTCTAGAGCAGGGACCTTTGAGTAATAAGACAAATGCATTTCCTTATCCTGCAAACATTTTGTCTCCTTTAAGAGCTAAAGCTGAATCAGAAGGAAGCATCGATTTTACTTCCTTATGGTCAGGGCAGGCAGGTTCTCTATGTCGTGAGATCGGAGCCGGTAAATTAACCCGAGAACTGGTAGCAGAGGCGAAGGCGATCCTAAACCAGGATTGAACTGTGTTTTAAGGCATTTACAGGGTATCGAGTATCGTGGTTACCGCTTGAGCTCTTAATAATTCGCGTACGGTCGTAATGTCTGGCCCACTGGCTCTGTCCTGTTCTAGAATGGGTACTTCTGTTCTGATTGCGTAGTACAGATAATTAGCTACAAATCCCAATTGTTTGGATTCACGCAATGTCACTGCCTGCGATCCAACCAGTGCTTCCAGGCTGATGAGCCATTCAAAAGATATCAGTTGGGCGGATAATTTTTTGATCGTTAATGGTGTCTGCGGGGCAATATCTTCAACCATTTCTGAAACTGGCATCGCATCAAGACTTGCTGGAGACGCTTGCAGGCGAATTTCAGCGAGCAATGCCGCAGCAGTCTTCTGCATTGGCACAAAACCAGCCGACGCTCCGCCAATTGGCGACAGATATCGAGCCAGTCCGGATAATTGTGGTGCCATTAATTTTACAACACGTTGCATCGCGGCAGTAGCCAGATGAACAGTTACTATCGCCAGAGTATCAAAAGCGAGGGCAATCGACGGGGTGTGAAAATTTGGCGTCGATAGCATGTTGGCCGCCCCAGGCAAAACAGCTGGATTATCGGAGGAGGCATTCAATTCAATCTCAATTTCGCGTGTGGCTTGCCTCAATGCGTTTTCAGCGGTGCCATATAAACTTGCAATAACTCGAAAGCTGATCGCATCCTGAATCGACCGTTTAGAATCGGGATAATATAGCGATGATCCCTGTAAGCCACGCCGAAACCATGAGGCCGCATTAACCTGGCCTGCTGCCGGGCGAAGTCGGTTGATTTCATCATCGAAGATGGTTGGATTTATACCGTAG
>JBLIOG010000397.1:0-3234 GCA_047639625.1 Gammaproteobacteria bacterium | reverse complement strand
ATGTTTGATCCGGAGCAGGCTCAGTTAGCAGGTCTTATGCATGACCTGGGTGAAATTGCAATTTTACAGTATGCTCAAAATTATGAAGAACTAGCCAAAGACAGCGATCGACTCAACCTGGTAATTAAGAGTTTACGACCACAGGTAACCGGCCTTCTACTAAGCAACTGGAATTTCCCAGATGAATACCAGACCGTCGGTGAAGAATCCGAGGACTGGTTTAGAAATCCTCAAGATCAAGCCGATCTTTGTGATTTAGTTTTAATTGCGCAATATCACGCTTTTATTGGTAGCAGTCATCAATCCCGATTACCTGCCATTTCTTTACTTCCTGCATTTGCCAAATTAGGCCTATCCGCATTAAAGCCAGCACAGATAATTACTTTTATGCAGGAATCCCGATCAGAACTTGAAGAAATTAGCAGGCTATTAACATCTTAGCTTTGGCTAATAGCCTTACAAATTGTTCAAAAATAAACTCGCCAATTCTTAGTAAGAATCCCTATCTACAGGCATAATGTTGGCGATAATCAAACCACCATAAAATCATGATCTCTATAGGGCAACATCATCGTTTAACCATTTTAAAAAGAAGCGAGCCCGGATGCTTTCTGGACGGACAAAATCTTGGCAAAATATTACTCCCGAAAAGATACTGTTCCGATGAGTTGAAATCGGGTGACGAAATTGATGTATTTATTTATAGAGACTCAGAAGATCGGTTGATTGCGACAACCGAGACCCCAAAAACGATTGTTAACCAATGCGCCTACCTCAAAGTTATTGCTATCAGTAAACCGGGTGCGTTCCTTGATTGGGGATTACCGAAAGATTTGCTTATTCCTTATAATCAACAACAAATTCCGGTTGAAGAAGGCTATTCGTATGTCGTGTATACCTATCTGGATGCGTCCAGCGACCGTATAGTTGCATCAACGCGACTTGAAGATCATCTAAAGGACTACCCATCAGATCTCGAAAAATGGCAGGCTGTTGACATTCAGATTTACGGTAAGAGTGACCTTGGATTTAAAGCTGTTATAGAAGATCGCTATTTAGGTCAGTTATATGACAATGAAGTGTTTCAAAAACTCTATTTTGGACAGACTTTAACGGCCTATATAAAACAGGTTCGCTCTGATGGGAAAATTGACTTAAGCCTTCAGCTCCCTACCCACCGTATTCGTGAATCATTAGCCGATCAAATTCTCACCGATCTTCAGGAACGCGGCGGAGAGTCGGCTCTCACTGATAAATCTAGTCCTGATAGCATTTATGAAAAATTCTCAGTGAGTAAATCACGTTATAAAAAGGCTCTCGGACTTCTCTATAAATCCCGACAAATTATAATAGAGAAAAACAGAATCGTTTTAACGAGTAATCTGCCAAATGAAGACTTACCTGATTAACAATGCAGAACTATTCCAATCGTTATTTTGGGTAACGAGCCTCTAAAGCTCGGTAAACCTGATCTTTAAAATCATCGTCATCTGAACTGAGCATTGTCAGGATTTCAGACAAATGTTCATTGTCTTCCCGTTCCTGCCAGATTTTATGATAACTCCCATCTTTGTAGCCATGGTCCTGGCGAAAAAAATTCAATACGTTTTTACCAACGTATAAACGATAAAGTTGTTCAAAACCTAAACCACCAAGCTTCATCAGATTTGCAAATTCTGAAAAACTGAGCGTCTTATCGCGAATGGTATTCATTGCAGCCTGTTCTATCGCATTTCTAAAGTCAGATTCGCTGGACTCAAGATTTTGAGTAAGCTCATTAACTATCTTTTCTGCAAGCACATTGGTATCACTTTCCCGAAGTAAATAATCGCTCATCGCGAAATGGAAAATATCAATCAACTCTAATTGCACTTGCTTCAGGTCAGGCTCCTGATGTTTCCACCATTTCCAACCATAGTGTTCGAGCATTTCCGCACATTCAGTCCAGATTGCTCTATACCATTCGTTATCAGAGTCACGCCAAACAGGGTTAACGTGGGTATTCATTGCATCCTGCATAGACAGCATAACCACTACTTTATTTTTCATATATTACCGGGTACTTTTAAACCTAATATCAGATCGGGGACATTCCAATCCAGTTGAAATTTGATATGAGTAAATAATGCACTATAAGGATTATGTATGACACTAAAACGTCGATGTCGAGTCTCATTCCCTCACCGATATTGTAACAACAGTGATTAAAAATGAAGATATCGAATCAACATTTCATATCGTTTGTGCAGTTCGTTTTCAACCGCCGGTTCTCGCTGCATTTTTCGTAGGCACTTTTATTCACACTTTTTTTATAATAACCAAAACTGGCTATGGGTCATTCTTACCTGTATTCGCAATGGACTCTGGTCGAGAATCATCCTGTTTTTGGGATCGAACAGCTCATCATACCTTACCTGGCGCCCTTATTAGTGATCAAAGTTGGCACGCTTTTATCGGGAATCAAACAACAGGAACTTATGAGTAAATTTGTCGAGATGAATCCCGATCTCGATGTGCTTCTCGACCCAAATTTAAACATCGAATATGCCAATCCCAGTACGCAAAACTTTTTATGCTTTTGTTATGTTAGCCCAGCAACCATCGATAATCTGCTGCCTTCCGATTTTCGTCAAAAAATTCATATAGAGTCCCAAATTTCTGACCGTGTAATTAGCTATACCTTTCACTGTGCCATTGATTTAAAAAGGGTAGTTATTACCGGCCGTAACACGACCGCTAAGCACAGGCGCTTGAACGTCTTCGACAAGCTAGCACTACCTTTCATCGATTAACCAGCTATCTCGATGATACCTTCAATAATTATTCCCCTGCGAATTTTAATCTGCATGATCAATACGATCGGATTATTCATGCGCGCCTTGACCAGGAGACTCAAAAAATCGGCGCGCCCAGCTATCTTTTCCTGGCAACCCGTAAAGAAAACGGCCTACAGGGATATCTCTATACTCGCGCTAAAACAGGCATCATTCGAATCGACGAGCCAGTCATGGTCGAGGCCTCGACAGAAAATTACCCAATTGTTTCAGACAAACCCGGTTTGGTGTATTCAAATTGGGAAGATGAATCCGACAGACTTCAACTTTATCAAAACCGGTTTCCGAAAGAAATTCGTAAACAGGTTGGAATTATCGAGCGAATTGTATCGTATGGCAGTGGAGATATTACCGTGATTGGGTTTTATCAAAAACATCGAGTCGCCCTGCTCGACGCTGA
>JBLIOG010000396.1:0-3274 GCA_047639625.1 Gammaproteobacteria bacterium | reverse complement strand
AGGCGACTATTGAAAATTTGATGGAATGCATTCCAGGGCCAGATTTCCCAACTGCGGGTTTTATCAATGGTGCCAGGGGTATTCGTGAAGCTTATCGTACTGGCCGGGGCAAGATATATCTGCGTGCCCGAACCGAAGTCGAAGAAGATAAAAATGGCCGTCTGAGTATTATCGTCAATGAATTGCCTTATCAGGTCAACAAAGCTCGTCTCCTGGAAAAAATTGCCGAGCTTGTAAAATTAAAAAAACTCGAAGGTATAACCGGGTTAAGGGATGAGTCTGATCAAGACGGTATGCGAATGGTGATTGAATTACGGCGTGGTGAAATTGCCGACGTCGTGCTCAATAATTTGTACAAACAAACCCAGATGCAGAATGTTTTTGGCATCAATATGGTGGCGCTGGTCAATGGGCAGCCCAGATTACTGGATTTAAAGTCTATTCTCGAGGCGTTTATTCTTCATCGGCGCGAGATAGTCACACGGCGTACTATTTTTGATTTGCGTAAAGCGCGCGATCGAGCGCATTTACTGGAAGGATTAGCCGTTGCGCTTTCAAACATTGATGAAATTATAGCACTCATCAAAAAGTCTCCAAATCCTGCAGCTGCTAAAGTCGGATTACTGGAGAGGGCCTGGACTCCTGGCGTCGTGCTCGACATGTTGGAACGAGCCGGTGCGGCATCATCAAGGCCAGAAGGCGTACCCGCTGAATTTGGCCTGGTCGACAATCAGTATCGATTGACCGAGAAACAGGCGCAGGCAATACTCGATTTACGACTGCATAAATTAACCGGCCTCGAACAGGATAAAATCATCGATGAATATCGTGAAATAATCGAAAAAATCGAAGATTTACTTGATATTTTGATTCGAGAGGAACGACTGAAGCAGGTAATCAGAGAAGAGTTAGATGCCATTAGAGAACAATTTTCAGAACCTCGCCGGACTGAAATACTGATTGATCATTCTGATTTAACGGTTGAAGATTTAATCAGCGAGGAAGATGTGGTAGTAACGATATCGCATCTCGGTTATGCCAAAGCCCAACCCTTAGAATCTTATTCAGCCCAACGTAGAGGCGGTCGTGGGAAAGCCGCTACGAAAGTTAAAGACGAAGATTTTGTCGAGCAGATGTTCGTAGCCTCGACTCACGATACTTTGCTTTGTTTTTCTACACGAGGAAAAGTTTACTGGCAGAAAGTCTATCAGTTACCGATAGGAAGCCGCACGGCTCGTGGTCGACCGATGATCAATTTACTGCCGTTGGAAGAAAATGAACGGATTACAGCGATCTTGCCTGTTCGAGATTATCCCGCCGATCAATTTATCTTCTTTGCCACGGCTTCCGGAAAAGTAAAGCGAACGCCTCTTGATAATTTCTCTCGACCCAGGGCTAATGGTATTATTGCGTTAGATCTGCGGGATGAAGACAGTTTGATTGGAGTACAGTTGACTGATGGAAATCATGATCTGATGTTATTCACTCGTTTGGGTAAAGGAATACGTTTCGCTGAATCCAGTATCCGAGCGATGGGTCGAACAGCCGCCGGTGTTCGCGGAATTCGAATTCGTGAAGAAGATGAAGTTATTTCTCTGATAGCGACCCAGTCAAATGATGGTGAAATATTGTTTGCCACTGAAAATGGTTACGGCAAAAGGACCCGGGTTTCTGAATTTTCTATTCAGGGACGAGGCGGACAAGGCGTGATTTCAATACAGACTTCTGCTCGAAATGGTCGAGTTGTCGGTGCCATAAAGACTTCGGATAGTGGCGAAGTTATGCTGATTAGCAATGCGGGTACGCTGGTAAGAACGCCTGTTGAAGATATTTCGGTACTAGGACGAAATACGCAAGGTGTGACTTTGATCAGGGTTGGCGAAGGTGAACAATTGGTTCAGATCGAACCAGTCGCCTCTAGCGTAACTGAAGACGATCTCGACGTCGAAACCGATGCCGTTAGTAGCGAATCTGACGCTATTGAATAATGTTTTGTTGCCCGATTAAACGGTATATTCATGTCTGACGATGCGCTCGAAAAATTACGATCAAAAATTGATTTGATCGATTCAAATTTACTGGAGCTATTTAATCAGCGTGCGCAATGCGCAATGGATGTTGCTGAAGTTAAGCGCAAAGAGCAGGGTAGTTCGATTGAAACTGTCGATTTTTTTCGTCCTGACCGTGAAGCATCAGTTATTCAGCGATTCAAAGATAATAACCCAGGACCACTTAGTGATGCCGAAGCAGGCAGGTTAATCAGAGAAGTCATGTCAGCTTGCCTGGCGCTTGAGCAGCCATTGAAAATTGGCTACTTAGGGCCCGAGGGGACTTTTACCCAAACTGCGGCCCTGAAACACTTTGGCCACTCAGTTTCAACGGTTCCTATGGGGTCCATACCCGATGTTTTTAATGCGGTAGAGTCTCATATTGTTGATTTTGGTTTGGTGCCCGTCGAGAACTCAACTGAAGGGGTCATCAGTCATACGCTCGATATGTTCATTAAGTCGGGATTAAAGGTTTGTGGTGAGGTTGAAATTCGGATTCATCACCTATTAGTTAGCCAGGATTCCGATATCTCCAAAATTGAGCGTATTTATTCACATCAACAGTCTCTTGCTCAATGTCGGCGGTTTCTGGATCAGAACTTCCCGGGCATTCCAAAAATACCGGTTAGTAGCAATGCCGAAGCAGCGAGGATGGCCAGCAACGAAGCCAATGCCGCAGCAATTTGCGGTGCCGCAGCTGCCGAAATTTATGATCTCAAAACTTGCTATGAAAATATTGAGGACTTGTCCGATAATACAACGCGTTTTGTGATTATCGGCCACCAGAAAATTGGGCGCAGCGGGCAGGATAAAACCTCATTGCTGGTATCAACTCACAATACCCCCGGGGCCTTGCTCTTGTTATTAAAGCCGTTCGCCGATAACGGTATCAGTATGAATAAAATTGAATCAAGACCGGCCCCTGCTGGTAAGTGGGAATACGTTTTTTTCATTGATATTGACGGGCATGAGACCGATGAGCCCGTTCACAATGCTTTAAAGTCGCTTAAGGAAAATGCGGCTTTGTGTAAAATTCTTGGTTCTTATCCTAAAGCAGTACTTTAATTAGCGAAGTATTTCCCGGTGTTTTTTTATCAAGCATTTATGCAGGTAACTCAAATTATTTTAATCAACATTTCTATTCTCAGTTAATTATGTGTTTTATAAAAAGTCATCGAACTGAATTTCCAGTTTTAAAATTATTATCCCCTCAATTAAATTCGTGT
>JBLIOG010000395.1:0-3290 GCA_047639625.1 Gammaproteobacteria bacterium | reverse complement strand
CACCCGATAATATGGCCGCTATGATCGAACAGAAAATTGCGCATCCGAGAGCCGGGGCAAACACCGCCTGGGTACCTTCACCAATTGCAGGTTCATTACATGCACTGCATTATCACCAGGTTGATGTGCTGTCTCGTCAGCAGCAACTAGCCAACTGTCCCCGAGCCAATCTTGATGATATTTTGACGATTCCAGTTCTGGACGGACGTAAAATCAATCAGGGTGATTTGATTCGCGAACTCGAGAATAATGCACAGGGAATATTGGGATATGTGGTGCGCTGGATACAGGAAGGAGTAGGTTGCTCTAAAGTTCAAGACATTAGTGATGTTGATCTAATGGAGGATCGGGCAACACTTCGTATTTCGAGCCAGCACATCGCCAATTGGCTTCATCACGAAATTACCAACCCCGAGCAGGTACGCAGCGTATTCGAAAAAATGGCTGAAATTGTTGATCGGCAAAATAGCGGTGATGCCGGATACATCAATATGGCACCTGATTTCAACTCCAGCATCGCATTTCAGGCCGCTATTGATCTTGTATTTAAGGGTCTGCAATCACCAAATGGATATACTGAACCTGTATTACACAGCCGTCGCCGTGAATTCAAATTGCAATCTCGACACTAGAATTTGATCTAACCGCAGCTGTCAGACGGTTAGAACTTTAATGCACCTCTAGCTCTCAACTCGGTTGACCGAAGGGCATAGTAAATTAAGCGGTTGACAGGAACCTGAAGGTTAAACTCTTTCGCTAGCCGAACAACCGTTCCGTTTTGATAATCTAGTTCCGAAGGTTTTTGACTTTCAATATCACGCTGCATCGATGTTGTTGAATTGGACGGGAATCCATCGAGCAATTTTAAAGTATTCGCGATCATATCGTCGGGCATTATAATTTCTTTGGCAGTTGCCAGATCTAGAATTTCCTGCATAGCCTCGGTTAGAACTTCTCGGGTTTCGGGCTGCTGAAGCAGAATGCCGATCGGAGCTCGAGAAATTGCTCCAAGACCGCTCCAGGGGGTAATCAACATAAACTTTTGCCACATAGCTCGAGTAATGTTTTCGGGAATGCTCGATTTAGCTCCTGCACAGCGATTAAAAACTTCTGACAGAAGATTCACTCGAGAATCAGCTTTTCCGTCCAACCGACCAAATCGAATTAACGGGTTTGCACCAATATGCTTTATTTCCCCAGGGGCTGATTTAAAGGCTATCAAAGCACAAAGGCCCCCCAAAACGTGTTCGTCACCGAGTTCATCACTCAACACATCTGGTGCGTCAACACCATTTTGCAGCGGTATGACCAGGGTGTTGTCGCCGATCAGGGGTTTCATTGCCTTTGCCGCCATTGGCATTTGCCAGCTTTTGACTGCGCAGATTACGTAGTCAACTGCACCTATTTCAGATGGGTTTTCAGTTGCCACTACCTGCTTGAGTTCAAAGTCTCCGGCAATACTCGAAATTGACAAACCTTTCGATTGTAACGCCTTCAGATGATCGCCGCGGGCAATAAAGCTAACATCATTGCCAGCCTCGGCCAGTCTTCCACCAAAATAAGCTCCGACTCCGCCGGATCCATAAACTGCGATTCGCATAGTACTTTAGACAGTCCAGTTTAGATTGATCGGCTAGTATGACGCTTACAGCATTCCACGACCAGTGCCAGAATCACAGTCAGAACAATTTCAGATGGAAATATGATTTAGAATCAAATGACCACTCTCTCAAGGTATTCATAAATAACGCTGACGTCTATTGCGCGGGAGATATTTTCCAGGCTGCCATTTCGCAATAAGATTTATTAAGTTGAAGCGAAAATTCATAGCGAAATTTATATGACCTATGTCGTTTTTGAATATAGTTATATTTTTCAGTAATGATACTTTTTCGCCAGAATAATTGGTGTATCTGAAGATGTCGGTTTTCAACCGGCTAATAACCCTTATCAAATTATGACAGGTTCCTGTTGATGCAGCTGGAACCTGGGGATTACGTGTTTTCAAATGATGCAACTAACCAACAGTTTTTTTAATCCCAAGGAAAATATGATGTTCTCCAAACTTGAAATCCCGCACACGCTTGCGGCCGGTCCTGGACCGGGAAATACAGACCCACGCGTATTACAGAGTATGGCTTCAGCGGGTGTTGCTGATCATATGCAAGCTGATGTTATTCGCGGTATGAGAGAAGCCAAATTCATGTTACGTGAAGTTTTTGGAACAAAAAATGTTCATACCTTCGCGGTAGGTGGAACTGGCTTTAGTGGGCTGGATTGTGCTTTTTCACCGATCCTGCCAGGCGATAAAGTTGTTACTTTTGTGAATGGTACCTTCAGTGGAATAGACGACCTTGCTATCCGTATGAAAGCTTCAACTGTTGCCGATCTTGCTGGTGATCCGATGAATCCGAAACCGGCTAATGTCGCTACAGTCAGTGTACCGCATGGACAGTCGGTTACAGGTGATATCGTTGAAACGGCACTGGCTGAACACAAACCGATGTGGGCATTTATGGCACATTGGGAAACCGGCAGTGGACGAATCAATGATTTACAGGGATTTAACGATGCCTGCGCTAAGCACGATGTCATGGGCATAATTGATGCGGTATCCAGTCTCGGCATAGCTGATTTTAATATCGATGATTATCCTGCAGTTGTTACCTGGGCTTCCTGTCCTCAGAAAGGCATTCTTTGCTTACCCTTAACCTATGCTCCGGTTAGTTTCAATGATCATGTAATTGATTTGTTGCGTAAACGTGGGTGTTACACCTATGTTCACCATCCTGTTTTCGAGGCTCGTCATTGGGGTATTGTTGATGGAGCAGATACCGATGCTGCAATTTATCATCGTACGCATTCTGGGTATGCAGTAGCCGCATTTCATGAAGCGCTTCGAATTTTACTGGACCATGGTCGAGCGCAAAAAGCAGTGAATTACGCGTTCTACGAAAAAGGTTTACGTCAGGCGATTGAATCGATGGGCTGTGAAGTAACTTCAAATATGACCAGTCTTGTTGTTTGTAATTTACCCGGTGATCTGGCCGGTCGAGAGAAAGAGCTGGTTGGTGCCTGCCGCGCTGCAGGGTTTGGAATCTGGCCAACTTTGTCTGAACCGGTTCAGGTTCGGGTCGGTATTCTTAATCAGTTAACTGAAGCTGCGCTTACCGATATTGTTGGTCGATTAGTGGATGCAATGAACAGGATGGATGCCGGGATTGATAGGGGTAAGATTATGGGGGATTTGAAGGAGCACTTTAGTGGGAGTTAACACTCCGGGTGTGCTT
>JBLIOG010000394.1:0-3329 GCA_047639625.1 Gammaproteobacteria bacterium | reverse complement strand
GAAAAGAATGGCGAGGTCTGTATCAAAACAGCCTATATTCCAGATCTGGATTGTTTCGCAGTCAAACTCAGTCCAGGGTTTTTTGATAACCCAAAAATAGGCTTGCCCAGTGGTAGTGGCCTCATGATGCTGTTTAGTTCGAACACAGGAATGCTCGAAGCAGTGCTTCTTGATAACGGTTATCTCACTGATATACGAACGGCAGCTGCCGGTGCCGTAGCTGCTAAATATTGTGCCCGAGAAAATTCCACTCACGCCGCTATTATTGGCGCCGGTGAACAGGCCCGATTACAGTTAGAAGCCCTGATGCTGGTGAGAAAAATTCAATCAGCGACCCTATGGGCACGCGATATAGAAAAGGCCGAAATGACTGCGAGTCAGTTGTCGGATAAGTTAAATATTTCTGTTGAAGCCAAATCAACGATCTCAGAGGCCACTAAAGAAGCCGATATAATCGTCTGTACGACGCCATCCACGTCTCCGCTACTAGAAATTGCTCATCTGCACCCTGGTCAGCACATAACTGCAATGGGGTCAGACTCTGTAGGAAAGGTTGAATTATCACCTGAAATCATTCTAAACAGCCGTTATATCTGTGATCGTCTGTCGCAGGTACGAATATTAGGCGAACTTCGTTATGCAATTGAAAAAGGCGTGATTTCAGCTGAAACTGATTTCAGCGAGATTGGATACGTGATTGCGGGAATAGCCAGCGGTAGGGAATCGGACAATGAAATAACGGTCTGTGATTTAACCGGAACGGGAATCCAGGACACCGCAATTGCAACCCTTGCATATAACCTTTGCCTGAAACAACAGGCCGGTATCACTATAGAGGCTTAACCCATGCCCAAAGGCGCCACCCTTAATTTTTCACTCGACGAGTATCAAAAACGGCTGAATTCGACTCGAAAGACCATGTCGGATAAAAACATTGATTGTTTACTGGTTGTCGATCCGTCAAACATGGCCTGGCTGACAGGCTATGATGGCTGGTCGTTTTATACACATCAATGTGTTGTCGTTCAAATTGACCAGGAACCCATCTGGTGGGGCCGGGGTATCGATGCACCCGGTGCCGTTCGAACGACCTGGCTCGACGAAACCAATATATTGAAGTACCCCGATTATTTCGTGCAATCGGATGTTTGCCATCCGATGGATCATTTATCGAATCTGGTTAAAGAGTTGAAGCTCGATAACAGTACTATTGGTGTAGAAATGGAAAATTACTATTTTTCGGCCGCAGCTTTTCGATCACTTCAAACTCACCTACCCAATGCAAATCTGGTCGACGCTACTGCAATGGTTAACTGGCAGCGTATTGTTAAATCCGAACAGGAATTAAGCTATATGCAAAGTGCTGCTCGCATCGTTGAGAATATGCATGAGCACATCTATCAAATTATTGAACCCGGCATGCCCAAGAACGAATTGGCAGCAGAGATATTTTATACCGGAATAAAAGGCAAGGACGAGCACTGGGGGGATTACCCCGCCATCATGCCCTTACTACCGACTGGAATGGATGCGACAGCCGCTCACTTGACCTGGAACAATACAAAACTAAAAGAAGGTGATATTACTTTTTTCGAAATTGCCGGTTGCCATCGCCGATATCACTGCCCGCTTTCCAGGACTATCTCCCTCGGAAAACCACCACAGAAATATCTTGATGCCGAAAAAGCCGTTATTGACGCTATGCATGCCGGCCTCGATCAGGCAAAACCAGGGAATCTTTGTGAAGATATTGCGATTGCATTTTTTGATCGGCTAGAAACCCACGGTTTTCACAAAGATAATCGTACCGGTTATTCAATAGGTTTATCTTACCCTCCGGATTGGGGTGAACGAACTAGCAGTTTACGCCGTGGCGATAAAACTGAGTTAAAAGAGAATATGACCTTTCATTTTATGCCTGCATTGTGGCTAGATGATGGCGGCCTGGAAATTACCGAGACGATTGTTATTACCCCATCAGGTTACGAAAGTCTCGCGAATGTTGAACAGTCTTTAAGAGTGAAAATATAATGACGAACCCAATTTCATGTACCTTTGACCTTAACCAAAACGGTTTACACCATGGGTTTCTTCAGGTGCCTTATTCGCGCAATGATTCAGCCTGGGGATCCATCATGATTCCAATCACAATGGCCAAAAATGGTGAAGGTCCCGGCATTGTATTAACCGGCGCTAATCATGGTGAAGAATACGAAGGTCCTATTGCTTTACAAGACCTGGCTAATACGATTGATATCGATAAAATTAAAGGTACTGTGATTATCATTCCAATGATGAATTACCCGGCGTTTCTCGCGGCAACGCGCGTCTCACCTATCGATCAACTGAACATGAATCGAATTTTCCCGGGAAATCCTAAAGGTACCGTTACCCAGGTCATCGCCGATTATTTTTCGACGGTTCTATTGCCAATGTGTGACTACGTCCTTGATATTCATTCGGGTGGAAAAACGCTTGAGTTTTTGCCTTTTGCGGCTTATCACGAACTCGAAAATAAAACTCAACAAGCAGCCTGCGAAGCGGCAACAATTGCTTTCTCCGCCCCCTATCACGTCAGTCTTATAGAACTCGACGCTGCTAGCATGTACGACACTCAGGCCGAAAATATGGGTAAAATTTTTATCTCCACTGAACTTGGCGGCGGTGGAACCAGCTCGCCACGTACGGTCAAAGTAGCCAAACGCGGCGTTCATAATTTACTCGTACATGCGGCCATTTTAGATGCAAGCCGAATTGAATCAGATGAGGCCTGCATCAAACTGGATATGCAGCAGGACAATGCCTATGTTTTTTCAGAACATAATGGTTTAATTGAACCATGTGTCTCATTGGGTGATGAAGTCAGTCAGGGGGCGTTAATCGCTCGGGTATATCCTGCTGAACGTACCGGAACAAAACCGGTCGAATATCGCGCTGGTAGCGACGGCATAATTTTGGGACGCCATTTCCCTTCTTTGATAAAAATCGGCGATTTCATGAACGTCATCGCCCAACCAGTTACTAATTAACTAAAACGATGTGGGTCATCCCATAAACAAGGAAACACTATTAATGAAATATAAATCTTTAGCGCTACCCGCTTTAATCCTGTCCGCAAGCTTTAATCTTCAGGCGGCGGACCTATCTGATGATGAAAAGTTCAGTTACGGACTTGGTATGCTCATCGGTGAGCGAGTATTGAAGCAATATGGTGAAGTCAATTATGAAGCTCTATTGCAAGGCATCAAGGCACAACATCAAGGTCAATCTACTTTACTAACCGTACAGGAAGCGCAAGCTGTTCTAGCCAGTTACAATGAAGCCAAAGC
>JBLIOG010000393.1:0-3335 GCA_047639625.1 Gammaproteobacteria bacterium | reverse complement strand
TGCCTTGTTTGTCGGTCCTTGATGTACGTTCTATGCTGGCAAGTCCGACGAAAACACCAGCGAACCGACATCGCACTGGAAACGTCAGGCCAGGTTTTTGCCGTACCGAGGGGCAATAGCGATTGATTTCCGGCTTTCAATTTGACCACGGTCAGCCGTTGCCTGCTATTCGAAAAATATTAGTGGCTCTTCCAAAAACAATGACGCCTTGGCAAATCGGCTTGTGGTTCGCCTCCGGCAACGGTTGGCTGGGTGGTGTCAGCCCTCAGGATTCCTTAGTGAATGTAGATGAGGTCATAGCGGCAGCGAGCCGACTAGACAATCTGGTTTTTGGCTAACGACGAGTATGAGGTGGCCCGCCAAGCCCTTGTCACTGCCGAGTTACGAAACTCTAAAAAAGGTAACCCTCATTCATCGGGTGCATCTTTCCATGTTTGCCTGTAACAGTTTTAATCCCTGCGGCGGCGGCCAGCCCGATTTGCTCCCATTGCAGACATGAAGGGTAGATGCGTTCCTTCGCTCTACGACGGTTCATCGGTTGATAGCACTATTTTTGAAACTATCTTTCACGATGTGCCGACAAAATCGACCTTCAAAACCGTAAGGAAGCAGGAGGTCAACATTCGCAGTCATAGCGAACTCGAAGCGCTTCGCGCCATTGAACTGTTAAAACTGTACGCGCCAGAATTGATGCGTTGGTATATCAGCAGGCAGCATCTGATCGCCAGCAGCCCAAAACTATACGGTTCGCAAGCAATCCATGAGGCATTTCCTGAGGGAAGGGCTAGTGTGGACATCTAACCAATGCGATCCAGATACATCGTACTTGTTTTTTGGTGGTCGAGTTAACAGCAAAGATCTTCATGTCAAATCAAAGAGGGACGGAGCGACAGATCCTTCTTTGTTGTCGGCCGTTAGGCGCGCAGGAAAGCGCTCGGGAATAGTCATTACTTTGTAGCCAGGTAGAATTTTGGTGACGAGAGCTCTGGTTCTAACGTTAATGACAGCTTTGGACGAATTCCAGCCTATTAGGATCAATGGAAGCAGTGGGCACAAACCTGACACACGAAATGGGTTACTTGAAAAGTACTCGCGGGTCGTACCTTCCTATTATGATTTCTTCAGTAATGCCCGCTTTAAGGTCTCGACAATAATATTTTAGAATGGCTGTTAATGCAAAAGTGGTCACTTTATTTAGCAATTTACGACCAATCTTTGATAGCAGGAACAACCGCAAATAAAACTATTAGTCTTTTTGTTTGCCAGAAGATTTTTGTGACCGGGCATTTTTATCAGGTGTCGCATCAAACTGGATGGTGTCGGCACCATGATATATCTGAAAATGCCGTCCTTTTGCTCTGGCAATCAGCGTAACCCCCACTTTTTGCGCAATATCGAGCCCCATCGCCGTGATACCTGAGCGGGAAAGTAAGACTGGAATACCCATTAAAGCAACTTTAATGACCATTTCTGAGGTGAGTCGACCCGTTGTGTAAAAAATTCGGCCTTGCCCGGATATATCGTTAAGCCACATATAACCAGCGATAGCATCAACGGCGTTGTGTCGCCCAACGTCTTCAATGAATTGTTCAATTCCGTTCTCTTCGCTGCAAAGGGCACAACCGTGAACAGCACCGGCATTTTTATAGACCTCGTTATGCTGATTGAGCTGATTGAGAAGATCATAAATACTCGATTGTTTCAAAATCGGCTGGATTAATTTAATGCTGTCGATGTTTGCCATCAGATCACCAAAGACAGTGCCTTGGCCACAACCGGTTGTGACCGTTTTTTTACTCAGCTTGTCTTCAATATTTTCTATACCGGAACGGGTGGTAATCGCAACAGCCTCTATTTCCCAGTCGACTTGAATAGCTTTAATGGCAGAAATGTCTTTGATCAGTTGTTGATTGCGAAGCCAGCCGAGGATTAATAATTCCGGATGGTTGCCGAGTGTCATGAGTGTTACGACTTCGCGTTTATCGAGGTAGATTGTTAATGCGCGCTCGGCAGCAATCGATGATTCGGAAGTTTCGTTAAATTCATTAACTGATTCGACAACCGTAGTAGCCGCCAGTCCTGCAGAAGTTAATTCGGGAAGTTCGCGTCGCTTACTGGAAAGTTCGGTAGCCAATCTTAGCCACCGGTTATGCGGATTTTGTGAACGCCCAGTTCAATAAAGCTGCGCGCAATATTTTCCATTTCTTCGAGGGTGAGTAATTGAACCCTTGGCACAAACTTCATTTTTTCCGGCATGCAATACACACAACGAAGCTGGCAGCGGTCAGTGACTGACAGTCGGATATAGTTAATTGTTCTGCCGAATTTATCGGTCAGGGTGCTTTTTTCGGCACTTTTATCTGAATTCTGCATAACTACGTTATGTTAGCACAACCTTTCAACTTTTAAAGATCAATCAAGATTGTACTGATAGTCGCTTTGCCAGCTAAAATAGGGTAATTGAAATTTCATTATGAAATTATTTTTTTGATTATTCGAGGGAATAACCATGAACATTAGAGTTGCCTGTGTCCAAAATACTGCGACACGAGATATTCAGCAGAATATTGATCTCGTATCTGAACAAATTATTCAGGCGCGAAGTCAGGGGGCTGATTTTATTGCATTGCCTGAAACGGTCGGACTAATAGAACCGGTGAATGAAAATATCCCCGGACTATGTTTTTCTGAAGAGGAAGATCCTGGGCTTACCCAGTTTAGGGCCATTGCGGCTGAGTTGAGTGTCACT
Source organism: Gammaproteobacteria bacterium (assembly GCA_047639625.1). GTDB lineage: Bacteria > Pseudomonadota > Gammaproteobacteria. Next base: position 586 of record JBLIOG010000393.1, on the reverse strand, counting down.
CTGCTGGTAGGATCGCAATTAATTAAGGAACAGAATCAGATATTTAATCGATCGTTTCTGATTGATACAGAGGGGCAAATTACTGCCCGGTATAATAAATTACATATGTTTGATATTGAATTATCAAACGGTGAGTTTTATCGCGAATCTGATGCAATTACTGCGGGCGACACCGCTGTTTTGGCTAAATCACCCTGGTGTTTAATCGGTTTATCGATCTGTTATGATTTACGGTTTCCGGCCCTTTATGGCGCGCTTGCTCGACAGGGCGCAAAAATATTGACGATTCCTGCAGCTTTTACAAAGACAACCGGTAAGGCCCATTGGCATACTTTGATCAAGGCTCGAGCAATTGAAACCGGTAGTTTTGTTATTGCCCCGAATCAGTGTGGGCATCATCTCGATAAGCGGCATTCCTGGGGGCATTCGCTGATTGTTGATCCCTGGGGAGAGATTCTTGCTGATGGTGGTGATGAAGTTGGGATTATTATGGCAGAAATAGATCTTGATAAGGTTGATAAGGCGCGCAGTATGATTCCTGTGTTAACCAGCGATCGTGATTTCACGATTGATATCCAATAGCTCA
>JBLIOG010000392.1:0-3344 GCA_047639625.1 Gammaproteobacteria bacterium | reverse complement strand
ATACAGAAAGAGAATATCGGAAACAATCAGACTCACGACGAGCTAGAACGACTCTTCGTTAAAAATTTACGACATTTTAATGGGCTACTACTGTCGTCATTTGCGCATTATCGACTTATCCATCCTGATCACTTCAAGTTCATAAAATCGTTCGCAGGACATGTTTACGAGTGTAAAATAACCATTTTAATTTAATCGTTAACCCATTCGGAGAGTTCTTTGAGCAGAAGTAATTCAACCCACGAATTTTTTATGTCGCGGCGAAAACTAATTCATTTCGCGTTGAACCTGGCGCTCGCACCCGCCATTTTATATGTTTTCAGAGTGTGGCCCTGGCCCCCGGCTCCGATCCACCTCGCTGTGTTCGGTATCACTACCGTTATGGCACTAAAATTTTACCAGCATAATAGAAAACAACCGAAATTGATCGCAGATAGCTCGGGCATTCGGGGAAAGTTTTTCGTAGAACGCGACAGTATTAGAAACATTAGTTTGCAGGGAAATCTGCTTAAATTCACTACCGAAAGCAACGGGCTATCTGAAGAAAGGTCGATGCGGCTCTGGTGGGCCGAAGTGGCAGAGCTTGATTTTATACTGTCCGAATTAAAAAATGATTATTTGTCTGGGACAACTGACGACAGTCCGTCAGACGAGCAATGACTTTTCCATAAATATGCTCAAAGGGTCGTCACTATATTGACCGTAGAAGCCTCGCATTTGAAATCCGCAGCTTTCATACAAGGCAATTGATTCGGGTTGCCGAACACCGGTTTCCAACCGACATAGCGCATAACCTTCGGATTTCATTTGTTGTTGCAGAGCAATCATTAAGTGGGTCGCAAGACCTCGGCCACGATAGTCCGGATCGATGAACAGGTTTTTGATTTCAGCAAAGACATCATCTTCCCGAAAACCTTGAAAGGCCCCGATGCCAACCAAACTACTCTCACAGTAAACACCAATAAAATACAAATCAGAACTTAGCAATGCATCTGTATCAATCTGATTAATACTCTCAGCGGGATAAATATCTAGCTGATATTGCCTTGATTGATCAAGCAATCTGCATACATCCTCAGTCAGTTTTGTAACCGGGCTTATCGAAACATCGTCCATCAACCCGATTCGACAGCTAGCTTAATTCGCCGTATAGCCTCTTCAAGCCGGCTACGGGTACAGGCAAAGTTCAACCGCATGTGATCTTTTGAGCCAAAATCAGTACCCGGAGACATGCCAACCCCGGCCGATTCGAAAAATTGGGTCGGATTATCCAGTTTCAATTCAGATACATTCATCCAGGCCAGGTAAGTCGCTTCGGGTGATGACATAGACAAACCTTTGATCGCATTAATTTGCTCAACCAGAAAATCTCGATTACCTCGCAGATAGTCACATTGGCGATGATTCCACTCATCACCATCCCGATAGGCGGCCATTGCTGCCGTAAAACCCATTAGATTGACATGAGGAATTATCCCCGCTCGGTTTTGGTTAATCGCGGCGCGAAAATCCTGATCAGGCACAATTGCAAATGAGCAACCTAGTCCCGCAATATTAAAAGTTTTACTAGGTGCCATAAGCGTAACGGTTCTAGCTTCAATTTCCTTATTTAACGCCGCAATTGGAATATGCTCCTTACCGTGCTCCAGAAGTAAATCACAATGAATTTCATCCGAGCAGATCAGTAAATCATTTTTTTCAGCATAGTCCGCCAATGCTTGAAGTTCAGATTTACTGGATATAGTTCCACCGGGATTGTAAGGGTTACAGAGAATCATAAGTCGGTCTTGCGGCGTGCTTTCGCGGCTTAAACGTTCCAGGTCCATCACCGGTCTTTCATCGAGCGCTGAAAGCGCGACAGAACGATAAGGACGGCCACTATTCTGGGCGGCTTTAGCAATATAAGGATAAATTACCTCGGGATATAAAATCGCTTCCTGCTCAGTGCTCAAACTCCTGACAATAACGTTCATTGCGCTTACCACTCCTGGGAACCAGAGCAACCACTCGGGCTCTATCTGCCACTGATACAATTGCTGCATTCGTTCGACAATTAACTCGGCGAGTTGACCCGAAGGCTGAGCATAACCAAAAACACCATGATCAACTCGATCTTTCAGGGCTTCAATAATGGCAGGCGCTGAGCGGAAATCACTATCTGCCACCCACAACGGAATAATATCTTCGCCATACCTTTGCCACTTTGCAGAATCGCTATGAATGCGGTCAGTTTCAAGATCGAAATCAATGGCTGTTGTCATAGATAACTCTCTCATTACAGGTAACGTGATGGAAGATAAGGCGTAATATCGAGAGGCTGATTTTCGCCACGAACAAAATGGCCCAATATTCTGCCGGTCATAGGCCCCATTGTTAATCCCATATGCGAATGCGCAAACGCTAACCATAAATTCGGATGTCGCGGTGCCGGCCCTATCAAGGGCAAAGAATCCGGTGCGGTTGGACGACGGCCCATCCACGGTTGATCGGAAATCATTTCGCCAATCGGGAATGCCTGTTTCACCAACGGTAAAACCAGATCGATCTGAACTGGTGTAGGATCGGTCTCCGAGTACACCAGATCACTACCCGTAGTAATACGTAATCCCATTTCCATCTGACTCATGACATAGCTGCCATCTACATCGTAAATGGGTTGATTCAACTCAAAATTAGAATTTGGCCGAGCAATACAATGATAGCCTCGTTCCATCGCGATGGGGTTTCTGTATCCAATTTGATTGAGCAACTGTGGCGTCCAGGCACCCATTGCAAGCACCAGTCGATCAACAGTGAGGCTACCGAACTCAGTCCCGAGACTCCACTTATCGCCCTGATAACTGAGGCTGTTAATTTGTTGCTGTTCGAATCGACCACCCATGCTTAAAAAATAATCGAAATAAGTCAAACATAGTTTTCCAGGGTTTGTAACCGATTCAGTATCTTTAATAATGACCGCACAATTAAAAATATCGGATAAACCCGGCTCCCGATCCAGCCACTCCCGATTTTCCAGTAATTCATAATCAACCCCACAAAGGTCGAGCAATTCTCTTTCAAGCCGTTCTTCAAGATAAGTTTCACGCTTTCGATATAGTTTCATCGCCGAACCTGACCTCAGCAATGAACCTGCTCCGAACTTTTTAATCCATTCCAGATGCATTTTTATAGAAGGTTCTACGATTGCATGCATCAATACACCGTCGTCGAGAAAAGCCTGACGTCGACAACGCCGCAAAAAACGAATTAACCAGGGTGTTAATTTTAACAATTGGGAATAATGAAAGTGCACATCACGTTCTAGATTGGCTAGCAGGCGTGGTATTCGTGAAATTAAATCAGGG
>JBLIOG010000391.1:0-3359 GCA_047639625.1 Gammaproteobacteria bacterium | reverse complement strand
ACAGTGCCAGTTCAATACCCGCATCGCTGGCGATATCAGCAATTATGATGCTGGCATTATGTCCCAGATTGATTGCTGATTCACGCATTCTTTCGCTGATTAATAACCAGGGGATTTGTAATAGCTGCTTGCGTTGATCAGCATCAACGGCCTTTAACAAATTTTGCAGTCCTTCATTACTGGTAAAGACGGCAATTGTTGGAAACTTTTCGGCACTAACCTGGGCTAGCTTATCCGACGTATCAGTTGGCGCCATGCGTTGGTAAACTTCGCAGTAATTCACTCGGGCACCACGCCTTAGCAATTCATCGCCGAGTAAATTTCGACCCTCTTGCCCTCTTACGATTAGCACTTTCTGGTTATAAACCGATTGCAGTGCGTCTGCAGCCAGTAATCCTTCGCTGTTATAGGGATAAGCTTCAATAATGGGCTGATTACACAAAGCGTCGGCAGATTTTACCGATCGAAAGGTTCCTTCGCCAATTACGCCGATTTTTTGGTTCGCTGGTAACGTTATATCCCCCAGAAACCTCAAGAACCCAGAAACCGCATTGCGGCTAACGAATAGCAATATGTCATAGCTCGGTATATGAATTTCTAGATTGTCGAGAAACTCGCTCAGCTCTGCCTCGGCAATCTCAATCGATGCCAGTGAGACCACGGTCGCACCGCGCGATGACAGACGTAGACTTAACTCTTCCTGTTGGTGGATGGGTCGAGTATTGAGAATAATCTCACCCGTGAGTATTTCCAGGTCGTTCATTCAGTCATCACTTAGTTAGCCATTTCTCAACTAACTATTGCTCAACCAGTAATCGCCGTCAATATCTTTGCGGCGCCACGCGCCAGTAATTTTTCGGCCAGCTCGACACCCAGTTGGCGGGCTTGAGACTGCGGGCCCCGCACTTCTTCGCGCAATATTAGACTACCATCGGGTTCACCTACCAACCCTCGCATATAAATCTGATCACCTTCTAACAGAGCGTGACCCGCTATCGGTACCTGACATCCTCCGTTTAAGTGCTGATTCAACGCCCGCTCTGCGGTAATTCTGATAGTGGTCGCCTGATCAGCAAGTGGTGCAAGTAATTGCTGAATGGCTGCATCACCACTTCGGATTTCTATACCGACAGCACCCTGGCCAATTGCTGGGAGACATTCTTCGGGGGTTAAAGACTGCTTGATCCGATCGTTAAAACCCAACCTTTTCAAGCCGGCACAGGCCAGAATTATGGCATCGTATTGGCCATTATCGAGTTTTGCCAGGCGGGTATTAACATTGCCCCGTAACCAGTCAATTTTGAGATCCGGATAGGCTTCACGAATTTGTGTCTGGCGACGCAAACTGGAAGTACCTACGACCGATCCGGCAGGCATGTCGGCAAGGCTGTTGTACTGATTGGATACAAAAGCATCGTGGGGATCATCGCTTTCCATGATGACTGATAATTCAAGACCATCCGGAAATGCGACAGGAACATCCTTCATCGAATGGACAGCAATATCCGCCCGATTTTCGAGAATGCCAATTTCGAGTTCTTTAACAAAAAGGCCTTTTCCACCAATTTTAGCCAGCGGTGAATCGAGCATCTTGTCACCGCGGGTTTTCATTTCAACCAGCGTAACGATCAGATCGGGATAATGAACCGCGAGCTGTCGGGCGACTTCTTCGGCCTGCCACATGGCCAGGGGGCTGTTACGAGTGGCGATCCGGAGTTCGCTCAGTGAATTTGGCATCGATTTGAAATCTAAATAAAAAGTATAAGAGGCTTCGAATTATAAATTCTTTATGATCTTACGTACACCGGGCAGATGGCGACGGCTGATTTCGAGAGTATCATCAATATCACGAAAGGTGACTCTAATACCATTGTCGTTGCGAAGCCCGGTCAGCCGTCGAATACTGATCAATGCATTGCGATGAATTCGATAAAATCGATCACCAAACTCCTCTTCAAGCGTTTTGAGCGAGTCTTCAATGAGTACTTCACCACCAATGTAGCGAACCAGAACATATTTTTGATCGGCCTGAAAATAATAAATATCATCGATTGCGACCAACACCAAATTCCCCCGAACTCTGGCACAGATATGCGCTCGTTCCTCAAGATTTTTGTAGACCTTATCATTCCTCGCCAATTGCGCACGGGTCGGCTTTTGAGCGGCTTCTATGGCCGCTATTAAACCATCGCGTTTGACCGGTTTTAACAGGTAATCGACCGCATGAGTCTGAAACGCTTCGAGAGCATGGTCGGCAAATGCAGTGGTAAAAATGACTGCGGGTGGTTCATCCAGGTGTGACAGATGGCTGGCAGCCTCGAGACCGTCCATTCCCGGCATTCGAATATCCATCAAGACCAGTTCAACATTATATTTAGCGACCGCATCAATTGCCTCAGTACCGTTCGAAGCCTGACCCACTATCTCGATACTTTCAATATCGGATATCAATCTTTGCAGTCTGTCACGGGCTGGTTTTTCATCGTCGACAATGAGCAATCTCATCTTTTGTTTTCAAGACCATTAAGGGGTATTTCGAGGGTCACTGTATGCTGTTCTTTTTCGGCCATCACCTGCATGTCAGCGGCACCATTAAAGGCCAGCAACATCCGTTCACGAATATTTTCTATCGCCATCTGGTTACCCTGACGACCCGATTCTTTCATTTTTGCAGAAACCGGGTTTCGAATTTGAATGATTAATTTCGCGTCATGACTGGTAATCACCACAGCGATTTCACCACCCTCGGGTAAAGGTTCGATCCCATGGTAAATAGCGTTTTCGACCAGCGGCTGCAAGGTTAAGGCTGGAAGTGTCACTTCCGGGATTTGAGACGGAACATCCCATTTAATTGTTAATCGATCTCCGAGCCTCAAGGCCTCAATGGCAATGTAACGCCGTGTTAAATCCAGTTCCTGACTCAGTGTAATACTCGCCTCGGCGGCTAAACTAGCTCTAAACAAATCAGACAGGTTTTCGATGGCCTGTTCAGCCAGGTCTGGTTGATCGTGAGTCAAACTCGCAATGGTGTTCATACTGTTAAACAGAAAGTGAGGCCGAATTCTCGCCTGTAATGCCTGCAGTCGGGTTTGTGCCTGAAGGTCCAGATTTCGCAGTGATTCAGCCTGTAAATAAAAATACCTTAGCGCAAGGCCAATCAAGATGAGGGATACGGACAAATTCCGAATGAGTAAAAATTCGAGCTCGGCCTGATTTTTTCGAATACCGGTCAGCTCGATCACAGAATAAGAGAGCAAGCTGACAAGAATGGTAATAATGGCCGTTACACCGATGGCTACCAGCGTAGAGCTTAGCGCTGATTTGATCCAGCGCCTTTGGTTGAACAAACATAATAAACC
>JBLIOG010000390.1:0-3379 GCA_047639625.1 Gammaproteobacteria bacterium | reverse complement strand
AACATTGAAGCACTCCCGCGATGAGTACACCCCAGGCCAATGCGGTTATTGGAACATCCATTCTGGGGCTTAACCACATCGCACAACCGATCATACTAAGGTTGAGTAGAACGGGTGTGAAAGCCGGGACCGCAAATTTCTTCCAGGTATTTAGAATGCCCCCCGCCATTGCTGTCATGGATATTAATAAAATATATGGAAAGGTAATTCGCAGCATGTCGGAGGTCAGTTGAAATTTTTCGGGCTGATCTCTGAAACCGGCTGCAAACACGCTGATCAAGGCAGGAGAAAGCGCGACACCAAGGACGGTGAGCAATAACAGTATTAGACCAAGAGTCCCCGCGACGCGATTGATTAAATCTCGGACGTCAGCTTCACTGGCCTGATTTTTATACTCGGTAAGAACGGGAACAAAGGCTAGAGAGAACGAACCTTCGGCAAAAAGGCGTCTAAGAAAATTTGGAATTTTGAAGGCGATAAAAAAAGCATCAGCTTCGTCGCTGGCCGAAAAAAAGCGCGCAATGACGATATCCCGAGTCAATCCGAGCATTCTTGACAGGAAGGTCATTAAGCCAACCGAAAGCGTAGATTTTAGCAATCCTGCCACTGTATCTTGTAAACCTGATTAAAAGCGCTGGATTCTACCCTTAAATTAACCCAGTAGCAGCTTTTTCAGGTTGACAGCAGCGGTGTGAGTGAAGATAATTCGCGCCTCATTTTTTTAGCCTTGTTCAGGAGACTGTTTTGGCGAATTCACCTACAGCCAGAAAACGTGCTCGTCAGTCGGAAGCCCGTCGTCAGCGAAATGCTAGCCAACGTTCGATGATGCGAACCTATGTCAAGGCGACAGTAGCCGCGATTGCTGGGTCCGATAAGTCCGCAGCAGAAGCGGCTTATAAAACAGTCGTCCCGGTTCTCGATAGTGCTGCCCGAGAGGGCATAATTTCTAAAAATAAGGCTGCACGTCATAAAAGTAGAATGAACGCGCAGATTAAGGCGCTGTAAGTTAAGGTAGAAAAGTAAATAAAAAAGCCGGAGTTTTTAGTCCGGCTTTTTTTTGTCTAAAATTTAGACCGCTTTCCATTCGTAAGCGATGAGGCATTCGTCGCCCGCGAAAATACTTCCTCTAAATACATCACCCCGATAAACCTGTCCGACACCTTTCGGTGTGCCAGTCATTACGATATCGTTATCTTCCAGGCTCAGAAACGACTGGATTTCCTCGAGAATTTCGATTGGTTTGTAAATCATTAAATCGAAACCTCCTGTTTGAACCACTGATCCATTGATTTCGAGTTTTAAATGCAGTGATTCCAGAGCATGATCTTTCAATTCAATAAATTCGCTAAAACAGGCGGCACCATCAAATGCCTTCGAGCGTTCCCAGGGCAAGCCTTTTTGTTTTAGCTGGCTTTGTAACTGGCGTTTGGTCAAATCGAGTCCAAATCCAACGGAATGATATTTCCCGCCCTTTATCTGAAAACAAATTTCGCCCTCATAGTGGAGCGGTTCACCTAGTTCGGCATTGAGTAGTTCTGAAATCGACGAAGGCGGTTTGAAAAATAACACCATTGAATCGGGTCTTTCGCTACCTAACTCGGTGATATGTTCTTCGTAGTTGCGTCCAACGCAAATAATTTTTGTTGTCATAGTTCAGATTCTCATTGAAAGGAATACGCAGAGTTTATCGCGTTGCGAATTTCTTCACAATTCGAACATTCGTTGGTTAAGCAACCATTCAGGCTATTCGATCTAAGCTTTCAACCATCTGAAATCTGGTGATAACAATGAAAACACGAATTCCATTTGTAACGCTTAAAAAGTTGTTCTTTGCTTCTTTAATTGCTGCCAGTATGGTTGGACCGGTACAGGCTCATAGCCGAGATAACTGGGTTGGTCCTCTCATTGCATTCGTGGTGATTGATTCAATTTTTGATCATGGCCATTACAGCCAGTATAAAAAAATTAAACGACGAAACCATTCACAGAGTCAGAGGAACAAATCACGCCGACATAGTCATAGTCAGGGCAGTTATAGCATTTCCAGAAAAAAGCATCGCAAGTACTAAACGAAAATTGAAATTAAATGTCTGCGGAGAATTAAAATGCTGAAAAATACACTGCTTCTACTTCCGATACTGTTTGCTGCTAATGCCATAGCAGCGAATGACTTACCCACTTCACGATCGGTTGGAAAACTCGCAATGGATATTTCAGTTGACTTGCAACGTTCGGTAAAACTTCAATCGATTATTGCACCGACCAGTGTCGCAGAATACAAACCCCGTGGTTTGGCTGAGGTTAAAGAAATCAGTGGTGTTGCCAATCGGCATGACCAGTACTTTTATATTTATGATGCGGACCTGTCATCGAATTTTGACGACGATAATGATGGATTTTACCACTCGCTTACCGTGAGTTTTGATGTAGACGTTACGGTTGATGAAGCGGCGATATATGCCAAATTATATTTGAGTCATGAAGGAGGTCCCTGGATACCTTACTACACCACTGATTTGTTTAATATTTATGAAGATTCAGCATTTGATCGTTACGAAGTTACAACCGATTTAGTCGGTGGGTACCCAACGGGTTATTACGACGTATTGATCGAGGTATTCAGTCTTAACCATGCTTACCAGGTTGCCAGTGAAGTACTCGATTATAGCTATCTTGGACGGGAGACCTTACTCGAAGATTTTTCTCGTGACGAACCTCTTGATTACTACTATTACGATGAATATGAAGAAGTTTCTTATTCCCACGGAGCGGGAAATACAGGTTTTACACTAATACTGATTTTAATCCTGATTCAGGTAACGATCGTGGCCAGGCGCTCCTTCACGTTGACCCCCCGTAAAACGTAGAACAATAATAATAGAGCTCTTGCGCCACGATCACTTCTTATCTGCCTGTTTTCACAGGCAGTTTTTATGTTCAGGGATGAACGGTATGTCGTGGGCGCATGGATGCGCAGGAACGACGATGTTCAGGGATGAACGGTATGTCGTGGGCGCATGGATGCGCAGGAACGACGATGTTCAGGGATGAACGGTATGTCGTGGGCGGCATGGATGCCCAGGGCATTCGCTGTGCTCAAGGGGCAGGCTCGGTGCAGGAACGAGCTGCTCATAATTTTGACTTCTTTCTGTAATTTGTCTTCCCTAAAGTAACTTTTGTGCTTCCAGAATGATCCAGTCTCTTACTTGCTCTGCCGCAGAAGATAGCGTATTTTTATTCGACCAGATCAGGTGAAACTCTTCTTCGGTTTTCCAGCTTTCTAACGTTAGAGACACCAACAACTTTTGTTCCAGTAGAGGTTCGACAACATGACGCCATCCGAGCGCCACCCCCTCACCAGCCATTGCTGCCTGGATTA
>JBLIOG010000389.1:0-3386 GCA_047639625.1 Gammaproteobacteria bacterium | reverse complement strand
CCCCCCCTTTTTCCACTCACTGGAGCAATCTGATTACCAGGTTACTAACTCTGTCGTCAGATGATCTATCCGATTGGTATAAACAATCGTATGCGAGTCTTTAACAAAATCGATTCGTGATATAGAAGTATTATGGAAACTCCAGTTCGCAACCCAGGCCTCTCGATAATTCGGATTATGCCGTGGCACACCCATTAATTCATTGAGGAACTGGTCAATAAAATCCCCATGCGCTACCAAAGCGATCGTTTCATTGCTGCTGGCCAATCTTGATCGAAAGGAACTGACAACACCCTTCATACGATCCAGAAAACCACCCTCATCTTCGGCAGGCCGGCTCCACCAGCCCTCATTGTTCATTTCCGTTGGTAATTTCAAATCAGGGAAACGGGTTTCAAAATAATTTCGATCAGGTCCGGATTGACCGATTAACTTTCCCTCTTCACCAACATCAAAAATTCCATATTTTTCGTACACATCAGGGAGCGCTTCGCAATTCAGTCCACAGGCTTTTGCAATAGCGTCAGCAGTACAAATAGAGCGGGTCATTAAACTGCAATAAACATGACTCAGACCAAAATGAGTTTGATCGATAGATTCGTCGGGATGTCTTCGGGGCTCAGTATGCGGATCGGCCAGATGTTCGGCCAGGACTGCAGCCTGCTGTTGCCCAATTTCGGTAATCTCAGGATCTGGAGTTCTTCCAGAGCCGAATTCGTCACCATCCCAAATTGCATTATTGGCTGATTGCGCGTGACGAATTAAATATAGCTTTGCCATTTATTAGTTACCCCCCTTTTCCAGATTTATACTGGTTAACACTATCAGAACAGGGCGAAATCCAACAGTTAAACCTCAAGCAAAAGTTTGCTTTGAACACCAGGAAAAAGTCTAAATCCAATAACACTAGTTTTAATCGCTGGGGCTGCACTATTTTCGGCGGTAATTCCCTATCTATTTGAATATCTTGCTTTAAAGACCATGCCGGCAAAACAATTTGGCGTTCTGGTTGCAATGGAACCGGTAGTCGCCGCCATTGTTGGTGTACTCGCTTTAACCCAGATAATAGACGTTACACTGCGGCTCTCCATCATTTTAGTATGCCTGGCGGCGCTACTCAGGTCGCTGACAACACAAAGTATAGTACTGCCGCCTGAGCTCTATATTTCTACCCAACCTAAACTCACAGTTTCCAGACTGTCTAGATTACAGTACTATCTCGGGGTCTGACCATTTTTGTCTTATGGGCAAAACAGTCAGATTTAAAGGAATCAGTACCTGCAACCATCATTCAAACTAAATAAGCCTGCTAACTGATTCCATAATAATTATTCCCAAAGTTGAAGGAGAAGAGCGTGAGAAATAAAGATGATAACCCGATAGATCTTTCTACGGGTATTAACGACCTCGAAGTTGTTGATAAAATTAAAGATTTGCAGATATCGTTCCAAACTGGTCAGGTAAATCGCCGTAGTTTCATGACGGGTGCATTAGCACTTGGCGTATCCCTGACTTCTGCCTCAGTCATTTTAAATAAGGTAGAAGCCGCTACCGCCAAAAAAGGTGGACGTTTTAGAGTAGGTCTAACCGGCGGTGCGACTACCGATACCCTCGATCCTGGCCAAATTCTCGATTTGTATATGCTACATCTTCAGTTTGGACAGCTAAGAAACGGATTGACCGAAGTGGCAGCAGATGGTCAATTAATTCCTGAACTGGCCGAAAGCTGGGAAGCATCCCCTGACGCTAAAACCTGGAACTTTAGAATCCGTCAGGGTGTTGAGTTCCATAATGGTCGAACTTTAAATACCGGTGACATTATCGCTTCTTTGAACCACCACCTTGGTGAAGATTCAAAATCAGCGGCTAAAGGCATACTGAGCGGTATCGAATCTGTAAAAGCTGATGGCAAACATAATGTCGTAGTATCACTCAGCGGCGGTGATGCTGACTTTCCATTCCTGTTAACTGATTATCACCTCAATATGTGTCCAGCCAATAAGGACGGTACCATCGATTGGCAGTCGGGTATCGGCACTGGTGGTTATGTACTCAAGGACAATGATCCGGGCGTGCGTTCTCTTACTACTCGTAACCCGAATTACTGGAAAGAGGGTTTCGCGCATTTTGACGAAGTCGAAATCCTTCAAATCGGTGATCCCACCGCTCGCAGCCAGGCGCTACAAACCGGTTCAGTTGATTGCATGAACAACGTACCAACCAATACCGTGCATCTATTGAAGCGTGTACCTGGGTTGCACATACATGCAACCACCGGTAACAAGCAGATTACGTTACCGATGCGCACCGATACCGCACCTTATGACAACAATGACGTGCGTACCGCGATGAAACTGATCATCGATCGCGAGCAATGGCTGGAGAAAATCATCCAGGGCTACGGTGAACTCGGTAACGACAACCCGATTGGTCCAGCAAATATTTACCGTGCCACTACCGACGAGTTGCCACAGCGTGAATACGATCCGGAAAAAGCCAAGTTCCACCTGAAGAAGGCGGGTCTGAGTAAACTCGCCGTTCAATACCACGCAGCTGACACCGGTTTTGGTGGTGCGGTAGATGCTGGTCAGTTGATGGCCGCCACCGCGCGTGCAGCCGGAATCGAAGTTGAAGTGATACGCGAGCCTAACGATGGCTACTGGAGCAACGTCTGGATGAAGAAACCCTTCAGCGCCTGCTACTGGAGTGGTCGTCCAACCGAAAACTGGATCTTCTCGCAAATCTACGCGGCTGATGCTAGCTGGAACGACACCTACTGGAAACACGGAAAGTTCAATAAGCTGCTGATTCAGGGCCGTGCCGAGCTTAATGTAACGAAACGTCGTGACATCTATGTCGAAATGCAACAAATCCTGCACAACGAGGGTGGACTGTTACTGCCGTTGTTCCAAAGTGATGTCATGGCCTACCACGATCGTCTGAGCGTACCGGCAGTACAAGGTGCGAACTGGGAGCTTGATGGTGGCAAAAATGCTGAAAGATGGTCGTTTAGTTAAAACCTGATACTCTTTTCGAGTCAGTTAAAGGGCAGTCAATATGACTGTCCTTTTTTTTGGAATAAAAAAAGGACACCAACAAGAGGGAATTGAAGCTATGATTTCCCAGACTTATCATCGACGCTCATCTCGAGACAGTTTCAAATATGGATAAAAACAGATTAGCCCGAATAAACGATATGCTCGAACGCTATGTCGAACAAAAAAAATCGGTCGGCATGCAGGCTTTGGTTTTTCATCGAGGTAAGGTCGTTCATGAATCGAAAGCAGGGCTTCAGGACATTGAAACTCAAACACCAATTCAGTCGGATACTCTCTATCGTATCTTTTCTATGACAAAAGCCATTACCAGCGTGGCATTAATGACGC
>JBLIOG010000388.1:0-3388 GCA_047639625.1 Gammaproteobacteria bacterium | reverse complement strand
CACCCTTATATTGAGTGCTTACCGAAAGGGTTGGTAGTTCAATGCTGGGTAATAGATCGATTTGCAGCCGACTCAAACTCATGGCCCCTAAAACAACGACAATAAGGGTCACCATTGAAGTAAATACAGGACGACGAACTGAGGCTCGAGCCAGGTTCATGATTATTTCGCCATAACCCGCAGGTCAGATCCGTCTTCGAGTAACTGTTGTCCCAGTATTACGATACGACCCGACATAGGAGGATCGACTATCTGTACTTTGTTGCTCTGGCGAATGCCAACTTCTACCGATTTCCACCGGGCGGTTTTTCTATCCTCGTCGACCAGAAATACTCCCGTCAGATCATCTCGCCGAATCAAAGCCTGTTCGGGCACTATCGTCGCATCCTTTACGGCCTGTAATGTCAACAAAGCACGTACAAACATTCCCGGTTTTAAACGTAATTCAGGATTATTGACCAATAATTCAATTCTGGCCTGACGCGTCGCTGAGTCAAACACTGGGGAAATACGCTTTACCTTGCCTTCGAACTGCTCACCCGGAAATGCTTCGGTACTGAGGCTGGCGGCCTGATTCTGTTTCACCTGGGCATAATCCCGCTCGGTTATATAAAATACCGCGGTGATGGGGTTCAGTTCGACGATGCGCAACAGCGCAGCATTCGCGGCGACCGTTTCTCCTGTATTGACGAACCGTTCTGCGACCACCCGACTCTTGCTACCGCCTTTCCAGTCGGCTTTTACCTGGGTGTAATTGAGACGTATTCTCGAAGATTCCAGTTCTGCCTCTGCACGGGTAATACGGGCCTTGGCAACCTCCGTTAAGGCCTGCTTTGCGACCAGTTCGGATCGGGTGATATCGAGCTGTGCCTCGGCGACATCTCCGCGTGCCTGTAAACGCACTAATCTTTCCAATTCACGCTCGGAAATCTTCAGTAAACTTTCCGATTCAAGGTATAGCGCCTTTTCTACTGCAAGTTCAGCTTCGGCACGCGCCACTTCCTGCACCCGTTCATCGTCGTCCATTACGGCGACTACCTGCCCTCGCTTGACCTGATCAGCCAGACCCACTTTTAACTGTTCGATTCGACCACTGATTTTCGGAGCTACCACAAATTCGGAACGGGCTTCCAGGGTTCCAGTAAAACTTCGAATCTGTTCTATCGTGCCTAATTCAATCTCAACAACTTCTACCGGTGCCGGCAGCTTGTCAGGTTTTTGCTCTTTTTCTTTCTGGTGACTCTCCAGCTTCTGAAAAACACCCCAGCCCAATGCGCCACAAATTCCTAGTATGATCAGCAATGATAAGACCGGCTTTACACGGAAATTCACCGAATTTAACCCTCACAATTATACTTGTAACGAGTGTATGCTTTATTTGATTTTCGGGAAACCCATCAATAACAATCGCTAGTCCGCATGAAATTAATCCTGTTTCATGCAATGCTTAAATAATCTGATCAAATCACGGTAAATATGGACAATCTTTTTTCTTTGCAGGGGCGAACCGCGCTCATCACTGGATCCGTTACTGGACTCGGGAAAGCAATGGCGATCGGACTTGCAAAACAAGGTGCATGGGTTATTTTGAATGGCCGATCTAAACGTAACCTGGATGCCACAAAGATTGAATTACAGTCTATTGGTATCGATTGCGACACTTGCGTATTTGATGTTTCCGACCTTTCAGCCGTTGAAGAGGCTATTAAACACCTGCAGACAACTTACGGAAAAATAGATATTTTGATCAACAATGTTGGTTATCGTGATCGGCGTAAGTTATCAGATCTTTCACGAGTTGACTTTGAGATTATGCTAAATGCTAATTTGATTGGTCCGTTTGAATTATCACGTCTGCTTGCCCCTGCAATGGCCGATCAAGGTTGGGGTAGAATTATTAATATGTCATCTGTCGCTGCACAAATTTCGGGATCAGGAGATGCAATTTACACAGCAGCAAAGGGAGGGCTCGAGTCTTTAACGCGCGCACTAGCCGTTGAGTTAGGGGGCGATGGCATTACGGTGAACGCTATTGCTCCGGGGTTTTTTCTGACCGAACCGAATAAAGCCATGAGCAGAGATCCAGAAATTAATAGCTGGTTAAAAACTCGCTCTGCGCTTGGACGCTGGGCAGAACCGGAAGAGCTCGTTGGGACCGCGGTTTATCTAGCGTCCAATGCAGCTTCTTATGTAACAGGTCAGACTATTTGTGTCGATGGCGGCATGACCAGCAGGATGTAATCTTGCGCTACCTATCGAAGTGTTTCATCCAGTTAAATCGGACATTACAGAGTCATAAAAATTTGATAATCCATACCAACAGATCTTAGCATATCGGAACACAACAACATATAAGGTATATTATCAATGACCGACCCCTTTTTTGTGAATGAAAGCTTACCTGCATAATAGTTGGTCGAGGCAGCTTTATGTTTATCAGGCTTTTCCGAAACGTAAAAATGACAATCAGATGAAAAACAGGTTATCTATCAAGTAAAGTCATCAGGTGGATAGTTATTAATAAAAATCGAAGAACATTCTGGAAAGTATTGCCCAAACATTGGTCGGATTGTAAAAGGCATGGAAATTTAATTTTTCGAAATCTAACCATTCTATGTTCTATTTCCTATTCCAGCCTGGAGAACACTTCTTCCAACATAGCCGTATCGCTATTTTTATCGAGAGAAGACCGAATTGTTGAGACGAACTTTTTCACCGCCAAGTGCATGCTTTCATCTGGATTACCTAGCTGAATAACTGCTTGCCTGATTTCTTTCGGCGTCTTTAAATCGTTGAAATTTATGCCGCAATTATTCTCTACCAATCGTTCGGCAAACATAGTTTGCTCTATATGCGCAGGAAGTAAAATCATTGGTTTGCCGTTTCTAAGAAAGTTCAAGCAGGTCGCCATACTGGAGTTATTGATGGCAAAGTCACATTCTTGTGCAGCCTTATCAATGTTTATGAGTTCTTCGGAGTAGTAAAATCTTTCGTCCTGGAATTGTCTCATGAGCTGCCTGGCTGATTGCTTTGCAACTGCGATAACTGGCCATCTCAGTTCCGAAAGTATGTTTAACAGAGTTCGCAAGTGAGGATGATTTTCACTGTAAATGAACACTTTTGGGCCTTCAGCTTTAGGCCAAATCACTTCTTTCCCAGTGCTATTATTTTTTTCTGCACCGATGAACATATCTGCGCGTTTAGCTGCCCTGTAATGATCTAGCTCCGCGATACCGAAAATTCGTTGGGGGTGATCAAAAGTATCCATACAACTCTTTAACTTTGGAGCATTAAAACTTGATAGACATGGGTTGATAAATTGCTCAACAAGCTCGCAATCTCTCTTTTTGAGATCGCCCTCAGCCAAATTTGAGTTTTCCCTAAAAGG
>JBLIOG010000387.1:0-3396 GCA_047639625.1 Gammaproteobacteria bacterium | reverse complement strand
CTGTCCTGATAGTGAAGAACTTTGTTTACGAATCAGAACAATAGCCAGTGAATCTATAGCTTCTTCAATAGGAATTGAAATCACTCGGCCACCGCTATAAACATTATTTGGGTCAACCTTCATGACACTCAGTGAAAATCCTAGTCGGTTGGATACCGCGCTTCTAACCGACTCCATTGATTTTGAATGATAGGAAACCGGCGGGTCTATACCTTGTGTTGCAAGAATGTTTTCAAAGTATTCTCTACTTGATGGTCCTTCAAACATAATGAAGGGTTCGTCTGCCATGTCGGCGAGTCTGATCGAAGACTGCGCCGCCCGAGGATGGTGCTCACTTAACAAAAGCAGCGGTTTCAGTTGAGTCATAATCTGCCGCTCCACGGGGAGATGCTGAATCGACATATCGTAAGTGAGTGCCAAATCGATTTCTCCAGAATCAATGCAGGATGCAATCTCATCCTGTCGTAGCTCGCAGGATGTAATCGTGATACCTGGATAACCTTGTTTGTAGGCACTTATGATTTGTGGCAAATAGGAAGGCGCAATCGAATGAAAGCAGCCCAGACGGATAATGCCTGCTGCGTTGGCCGCAATGGCCTGAGCATCACGTTCGGTGTATTCAGCCATCTGCAAAAGGTTTCGAGCTGAATTGATAAAGGCCCGTCCCTGGGGCGTCAGTTCAGTACCCCGCGCATGATGTCTATCAAAAAGCCGAAAGCCAAAAAGGTGTTCGAGTTTATCAAGCGCTTGCGCAACAGCCGGTTGAGAGATATTCAGCGCCCGTGATGCTTGTGCAATCCCGCCTTGCTCTGCCACGGCAACGAAGTATTTGCATTGTTTTAAGGTAAATTTAGACATATAAAATATCGTTTAAAAATAATATAAACCAATTTTTACTAAACTTCCAGACTTGCTAATATGCGGGCCAGGTTGAGTATCAGATGAGGCATCGATTAATGAATGGTTTAAATGAAGAGCAGCGGGAAAGTTTCTGGTCAGATGGATATCTTGTGGTCGAGAACGCAGTAGATTCCGAATTGTTAAAAGCAATGCAGGATGGTTTTTCGGGTTGGGTAGAAGAAAGTCGAAGTTATAAAAAACCTTACGGTAAAACTATCGACGGACGCGCGCGTTTTGATCTGGAGACCGGGCACAGTGCTAATAAACCAGCTTTACGACGGATTAGTGCACCCGTTGAAATTTCTCAGCCTTATTATGATGCCATGGCCTCAAGCCGGATGACCGATTGCGTTGCTGACTTAATTGGCCCAAATGTGAAGTTTCATCACGCCAAGATAAATTCGAAATTACCCGGTGCACAAACTGCCGTTAAATGGCATCAAGACTTCCCATTTACTCCCCATTCAAACGACGATTTAGTGACAGCATTATTGATGCTTGATGATGTCACGCAAGATAATGGCCCGCTTGAAGCCGTTTCGAGGTCTCATACAGATAAGTTGCATGGCCTCTGGCACGATGGTGTGTTTACCGGATCAGTGGCGGATTCCGTCGCCAAAGATTGCCAGAAAAAAGCGATAACCTGCATCGGCCCTGCAGGGTCGGTGTGCTTAATGCATACCCGGTTGCTCCACGGATCAGCACCCAATCTCAGCGATCAACCGAGAACTCTATTTATTTGTGTCTATTCCGCCGAAGACGCTATTCCCTATTCGAGTAACCCGGTGCCCTCGAAATTTGAAGGACTGCTCGTTCGGGGTGAGAGAACGAACAAAGTTCGGTCAACACCTTATGAAATGGAATTACCACAGAAACCGAAATCAGCCTCTTTTTTTGATCAGCAGACAAGGAGTCTGGAAGCGTAATTGCCCGAGTTCGAATTCAAAACCTTCATCGTTCGAAACTAGATAAGCTATTCTCCAGTGATTAAACTATCTCTTCCCATGGCTTCTTAATTGTCTGATTCAAATACCAACTTAATTCGTCCCTGGTGGCTAGTCGCTTCGCCCATTATTTTCCTTTTCCTGTGGTCAGGTGGATATGTGGTCGCCAAGTTCGGGTTAATGCATGCACCCCCCATGACTCTACTGGTCCTACGTTATAGCTGTGTCGTCATATTAATGGCGATACTATTCATCCTGATAAGGCCCGAATTACCTAAAACCCTTCGGGACTGGGGGCATGTTGCCTTCGTAGGCTTCCTTATGCAGGCTGTTTATTTTGGTATGACTTATCTCGCATTTGTGAATGGTATAGGTGCTGGCACGGCTGCATTAATTATGTCCTTGCAGCCCATATTGGTCGCGCTGGTTGCACCGAGATGGAGCGGAGAAAATATCAGTATCCGACAATGGGGTGGTTTGCTTTTTGCTCTGGCTGGAACGGCACTGGTAATCATTGCTCGATCGGATATGGGTGCGGCACCAGTGATCGGTTTACTATGCGCAATGGCGGGGCTGGCCGGAATAGTGGGTGCGACACTGTGGGAGAAACGATTTGGTTTGTCTTATCATCCGGTCACTGCCAATTTAATCGGCTATATCGCAGGCCTTGCAGGTGTCTTTCCATTGATGCTCTGGCTGGAAACGCCCCAGATAGATTGGACATGGGGCTTCGCCGCTGTCATGTTTTATCTGGTTATAGGCAACTCAGTCATAGCGGTCGGTTTATTATTGGCCATGATTCGGGCTGGCGAAGTCAGTAAAGTATCCGCTTTGTTATTTTTGGTGCCTCCGCTTGCCGCTTTGATGGCGTGGCTGGCCCTCGATGAAGTCATGCCACCCCTTGCCTGGGCTGGATTGGTAATCGCGGGCCTGGGTGTTTTTCTGGCGACACGGAAATGGTAAATTTGATACCGGGATGAGGCGAAGATACGTTGCCGTTTTTGATAGTGCCAATTTTCTTAACTAGCAATTTGCGTTCACATTTCTGTATTATCTGCATTTTCGAAACTGGGAACAGACATGGATCAGAACAACGAACAGGCTGAAATTGAAGCCGTTGTCGTCGAATACCTTGAAGGCATGATATATGGTCAGCCGGATCGGCTCGAAGGAGCGATGCATCCACTCTGTAAACAAGCGGGTCATTTCAACGGACAATACGAGTTTTACGGTCGTGATGAATTCATTCAAGCGCTTAAGCTCGAAGTAATGTTGCCACCCGGAACACCCTACCAGTCCGAAATAATTTCCATCGATATTACCGGTGATGTTGCCGTTGTAAAAGTAAAGGATGACTGTTTCGACACGACCTTCACTGACTACCTGACGATGATCAAAAGTAAGGGGCGTTGGCAGATTGTCATGAAAGCCTTTTTTGATCATGCGAATGATTGATTTTGGCTTTCCCTCATTTTGATAAATAACCTGCTAGCTCATCGAAAAGCTTTGTTATGAACCATGAGCTTAAGGTCTGCTACCTCCCAATTGTATT
>JBLIOG010000386.1:0-3412 GCA_047639625.1 Gammaproteobacteria bacterium | reverse complement strand
GCGTGATGAAAAAATAAAGACCAATTTAAAAAGTGCAGGCATTAATGTAGTGAGCGTGAATGGTTCTCTTCTATGGGAACCCATGACCGTGTTAAAAAAAGACGAAACACCTTATAAAGTTTTTACACCTTATTATCGTAACGGCTGCCTAAACCGACTGCCCCCCAGGATTCCCCTGGCAAAACCCAGGAAAATCGATATTTTAGAGGGTGTGACCTTTAGTGATGACGCACTGAATGCGTTGAAATTGATCCCAGAAATTTGCTGGTATAAGGAGATTGAGGCTCAATGGCAACCCGGCGAAATCGGAGCGGCAAATCGACTTCAAAGGTTTATCACTGATGCTGCTACACGCTATCAAAATGATAGAAACTTGCCCGCTGTTAAAGGCACATCATTGCTCTCGCCACATCTACACTTTGGCGAGATATCACCGAATCAAGCGTGGTATGCCATTCATGACGCCTTTGAAAATGCTTTTAACAATAAAGATTTATATGTTTATTTAAGCGAGTTGGGCTGGCGAGAATTCAGTTACTATTTGCTCTTCTACTGGCCTGAACTTCAGCATAAGAATTTCAATCCCAAATTTGACTATTTTCCATGGCGCACCAGCCCAGACGACCTAAAAGCCTGGCAATTCGGAAATACCGGTTTTCCAATTATAGATGCGGGAATGCGCGAGTTGTATCAGACCGGTTATATGCATAATCGTGTGAGAATGGTTGTCGGGTCATTTTTAATCAAAAACCTGTTAATTGATTGGCGCGAAGGTGAACGCTGGTTTTGGGACACCTTATTGGACGCTGATTTGGCGAGTAACTCGGCTAGTTGGCAATGGGTTGCGGGTTCAGGCGCCGATGCGGCTCCGTATTTCAGAGTATTCAATCCCATTTTGCAGGGCGAAAAATTTGATAAAGAAGGCGAATACGTAAAGCAATATTGTCCTGAGTTACGAAAACTGCCTAAAAAATTCATCCACAAACCTTGGGAAGCGCCCACTGAAATATTAAGGGCTTGTGGGGTCGAATTAGGTAAAGATTATCCTAAGCCAATTGTCGATCTGAAATTTTCACGACAAAGAGCGCTTGACGCGTTTAAGCAGTTAAAGGCCATTGTATAAGTTGATGAGTCACTTTTTAAACGATCAACTCATAGTATTTATGTCAAAAATGGGCTTTCAAAATTAGGTTTAAAAGCCCGTGAGAAGTTACAAATGTATTTCAGATAAAGCTTGAGCAAAATGAAGTAATCGGAATTACCGAGTAAAATATGCCCTATTTTCAACCAGCTTGTTAAAACTACCCTTTGCCACTTTAAATTACAGCGCGCTTACTGTTTATGCCCCCTACGCGGGTGAATCTGGGACACTCTGAAAAAGTACAAAAACTCCTGCAAAAGGTAATGAATTCGAAACCTGATATTGCTATTGATACAATCGCCCCATCATTTCCAACAAAAAATGAATCCGATAACCTTGACCCCTATCAAGTTGGAGAAGGTTAATGTTGGGTCAGTGCAATTAGTAATACCGTATTGCGAGCTAAAAAGATTTATGCTGTAGTACATCGTATTATTTTTAATTAAAGAACACGGAGGGTGTCATGCTCAAAAATAAGATGGCTAGGTTAATATTTTCGTCAGTTATTGCATTTGTTGGAATAGCGGGTTTAAGTACAAACGCGATTGCCGTTTCCGGTGAAGAAATGTTTACCAAATGCGGTATCGGTGCCATGATCTTTAAGGAAAATGGAACTCTGGCTGCCATATCTAATGTGATATGGGATTCTGGCACAACAGCGGTGACTTCAGGTCTTGCAGGTGCCGGTTGTAATGGTATGGAGATGGAGGCAGAAGCTGCGTCTATGATTTATCAGAAATATGCTGCACTGGAAGAAGAAACTGCGAGCGGTAAAGGTCAACACCTTGCTGCTTTAATGGATCTCTATCAGTGTGACAGTGGCGATCGTGCCGCCGTCGTTTCCGGTATTCGTGAAGATTTCACGAGTATGGTCTCAGGTCAACAGGCTTATAATTCAGCCAGTCAGCTTGATAAAGCTAAGTCATATTTCGATCTGGTTAGTAAAAATATGAATGGTAACTGCACCTTCATCTGATTGTTTAGACTAAAATTGAATAGTCTTACCCTGGTAAGGCTATTTTGTTTATTGGTCATCAGTGCGCAGGTTTTTGCTGATATCGATAATCTGCACGATGATAAAACCTGGCGACGACTGTCGCATTACCCGGTCACTGGTGAGTCAGGGCGGAGTGCCATTATTAGCGAAGATTTTTTCCTCAATAATCAGGGGAATAAAGATCCGCAGCGTGAACTCGAAGCTACCATTCAGGCCTTTGCCTTACCATTTTACGCAGCTTCGTCTGATCAACATCCTATCTGTAAATACCCCGCTCGATTTCACTGGTTGAGTGAAATTGGCGCCGTTAATTCGAATATCGATCCAATGTCTGATTGTCCCGCATTCCGTGAATGGGTCAAACCGGATAAATTAAGGTCGGCCAGTCTGGTTCTGGTGTCAGGTTATCTCGGTAACCCAGCTTCAACTTTTGGCCATGTTTTACTCAAGGTAAACAATAGCTTCGCGACTACCCATGATCTGCTCGACCAGGCGGTAAACTACGGTGCCATTGTTCCGGAAAATGAAAACGGTATCTGGTATACCTTATCGGGACTTTTGGGTGGTTACGAAGCCGCGTTCACTGCAAAGGCGGTTTACCAGGAAAATCATGTTTATCTCGAAAATGAGCTGCGAGATATGTGGGAGTATGAGCTTGATCTGAGTCCAGTTCAGCTGCGTTTCCTGGTGTCACATTTATGGGAAATGATTGGCGTCAAGTTTCAGTATTATTTCATTCATGACAATTGTGCCTATCGCATGCTGCAGATTGTTGACCTCATCAACGATAGCGATTTATCACAGGTGGCCCGGCCCTGGACTATCCCAGCCAGTATTTTCTTCGATATTAAAGAGCACACTGAATTAATCGAGCGAGTTGATTTTATCCCTTCAACTCAGAGTGATGTGATTCACCGCTACAATCTTTTATCAGACGATGAAAAGCAGGTCTTTGACGAACTGGTTTCTGGCGAACATGGCGCTCTATCGATTACTGATCGACAAAAATCCGCACGTGTTATCGATACGATTATTCGTTACTATCAATACAAAATATATGACGATAGTGATAACGCTGAAGCCCTCAAAGGCATTCGTAATCACTGGTTATTAACTCGGTTACAATTGCCTGTGACTGAAAGCATTAATCAAAAACCAGCCCAGCCTCCACCCACTCAAGGCACGCGAACTTCTCAATGGAGAGTGAGTAAAGTAGATCGAGATTATACAGATGGATTTTCCGAGTTAGCATTCGCCGCTACCTATCACGATTT
>JBLIOG010000385.1:0-3506 GCA_047639625.1 Gammaproteobacteria bacterium | reverse complement strand
GCATCCATCGATTAACGGTCATTCTATGCGAAGGATTAAGGGAGCTTGGCCTAGAAGTTCCGACTCAGCATTATTTCGACACTATCACCGTAAAAACCGGTAACAAAACCGAATTTATAATGGCCGCCGCGCGTGCTGAAAAAATAAATCTGCGCTATGTTGACCACGATACCATCGGTATCTCGCTCGACGAAATTGCGACTCGGAAGGATATTCGAACCCTCTTCAATGTATTCACCTACGATCACAGTGAAGCGGTATCTGTAACGGGTCTGGATGAAAAGGTTAAATCGGCACTACCCGAAAATTTGATTCGAACCAGCGAGTATTTAACGCATCCGGTATTCGCCAGTCATCATTCTGAAACCGATTTAATGCGTTATATGCGCAAACTCGCCGATAAAGATCTGGCGCTGGACCGGACCATGATTCCATTGGGTTCCTGCACCATGAAATTGAATTCAGCCACCCAGTTGATTCCCGTGACATGGCCCGGGTTTAGTCGAATGCACCCATTCGTACCGCTCGATCAGGCACAGGGTTACCAATTACTATTCATTGAACTCGAACAAATGTTATGTGCCTGTACCGGATACGACGCCGTTTCACTCCAGCCTAATTCGGGTGCTCAGGGCGAATACGCCGGTTTGCTGGCCATCAAGGCTTATCACAAAAGCCGCGATGAAGGTCATCGTAATATTTGTCTGATTCCTGCATCGGCTCACGGAACCAATCCGGCATCAGCTCAAATGGCAGGCATGAAAGTCGTGGTGGTTGGTACTGCAAAAACTGGCAACATCGACATGGATGACTTACGCGCCAAGACCGAAAAGCACAGTGAAAACCTCGCAGCGATTATGATCACCTATCCATCTACCCACGGTGTTTTTGAAGAAGATGTGATAGACGTCTGTGACTTGATCCATCAACATGGCGGACAAGTCTACATTGATGGTGCCAATATGAACGCCATGGTGGGTGTTTGCGCGCCTGGCAAGTTCGGTGGCGACGTATCACATTTAAATTTACATAAAACCTTCAGCATTCCACATGGTGGTGGCGGACCTGGCGTTGGCCCAATCGGCGTGAAAAGCCACCTGGCAAAATTTCTCCCGTCATCGAGCATTCATGCCCGCAAAGGATCGGGAGAAAAAGTCACCGCAGCACCATTCGGTAGCGCTAGCGTTTTACCCATCAGTTGGGCTTATATTGCATTGCTCGGTCGCGAAGGTCTTCCTCGAGCTACGGCGATGGCCATTTTAAATGCCAATTACATTGCCAAGCGCCTACATGAGCACTTCCCGGTTCTTTATACCGGTCCAAACGGGCTGATCGCGCATGAATGTATTATCGATACTCGTATCGTCAAAGGATGCGGTATTACAGTCGATGATATCGCCAAACGCCTGATCGACTATGGTTTCCACGCACCCACAATGTCATTTCCGGTCCCTGGAACATTGATGATCGAGCCGACCGAATCAGAATCTAAAGAAGAAATTGATCGATTTTGTGAGGCCATGATAGCCATTCGACAGGAGATTCGCGAAATTGAAGAAGGACGAATGGATCCTGAGGACAACCCACTTAAACATGCGCCACATACCGTTGAAGTTGTCAGTGCCGACGAATGGAATCATGGTTATAGTCGCGAACAGGCGGCCTATCCACTGGCATCACTGCGTAATTATAAATATTGGTCACCGGTTGGTCGGGTTGACAATAAGTTCGGTGACACCAACTTGATTTGCTCCTGTCCACCGCTGTCTGCCTACGCCGACGACGAATAAGATTAATCAAAGGCGTGTAGCTTCGTAAACAGGCTCAATATAGACGTTTTACAAGCATTTCAGTCGGTCGGAATTGATATTCTGCGCGCCTGATTTTTCGATTTAAGTAACAGGCAATCATTTATGGCTATCAGTGTTTTTGATTTGTTTTCTATCGGCATCGGCCCATCGAGCTCGCATACTGTGGGTCCGATGCGGGCAGCCAATTTATTCATTAAAGCGCTTGATGACGAAAACTTAATGGGCGACGTCACTCGGATCAAAACTGATCTATATGGCTCATTGGGAGCGACAGGTAAAGGACACGGCAGTGACAAAGCTATCTTGCTTGGGCTCGAGGGTGAAACACCCGAGTTAGTCGACACAACGCTTGTTGAAGGAAAGCTTGAGCTAATTCGAAGCCAGAAAAACTTTCAACTGGCAGGCAAACACACGATAAAATTTTGCGAAAAAACTGATCTGGTCATGCATCGACGCCAATCACTTTCGTTCCATTCAAATGGAATGACATTTACTGCCTTTGGCGAACAGAAAAATATCATCAAACAGTCCACTTATTTTTCGGTTGGCGGTGGTTTTATCGTTGATGAAACGGCAACGGGTAAGGATCGCATTATCGAAGACGATACGCCACTACCCTATCCTTTCACCACAGCAGTCAATCTGCTGATTCATTGTGCCAATCATAATATGTCGATCAGCGATATCATGATGGCAAATGAACAGTCCTGGCGCAGCGAAGCAGACATTCGCGAAGGTTTGTTGAATATCTGGAAAACCATGCAAATTTGCGTTAATAACGGTTGCTTGAATGAAGGTATTCTACCCGGAGGTCTGAAAGTAAAACGGCGCGCTGCCGACCTGTACCGAAAATTAAGTAGTCAACCAGAAATTACACACAACGATCCGCTTACCGCCCTTGACTGGGTCAATCTTTATGCCTTGGCGGTTAACGAAGAAAATGCGGCAGGCGGTCGTGTGGTAACCGCTCCTACCAATGGTGCAGCCGGAATTATTCCCGCCGTCATGCATTATTATTATCACTTTTTCCCTGATGCGAATGACGACGGCATCGTTCGATTTCTACTAACCGCCGGCGCAATCGGCATTCTTTACAAAGAAAACGCGTCGATTTCAGGCGCAGAAGTTGGCTGTCAGGGCGAAGTCGGCAGCGCTTGTTCAATGGCTGCAGGTGCGTTAACCGAAGTACTCGGAGGAACCCCGGAACAAGCAGAAAACGCTGCCGAAATCGGCATGGAGCATAATCTTGGATTAACTTGCGATCCAATAGGGGGTTTAGTACAGGTCCCGTGCATTGAACGTAATGCTATGGCGTCAGTAAAAGCAATCAATGCTGCACGAATATCCATGCGCGGAGATGGACAGCACTTTGTGTCTCTCGACAAAGTCATCAAAACGATGCGTGAAACGGGTGCGGACATGAAGACTAAATATAAAGAAACCTCGCGCGGAGGTTTAGCGGTTAACATCATTGAGTGCTGATAACGACGCACCCATAGCCTTGGTTAAAACGAATTAACCGTTTCCCGCGATAGAGAATATCTGAAGACCTGTGAAAACCCCGATGATCAAAACCATCGGGGTTCTCGAAAACAAACTCGTTAAACTTTTAACCTATTCCCCAAACACATCAACAACCGATTTTCTGACGGCTGTTACCAAATCATTGATAGTCGATTCAGCCGATGTGATAGG
>JBLIOG010000384.1:0-3547 GCA_047639625.1 Gammaproteobacteria bacterium | reverse complement strand
TGGTTTGGTCTAAGATCAGCAAAACTACTGAGTTTTAGAGGATGCTCTATTCGTTCGGCATGCCAGGACTCAACCGACTCCATCAATCCCGATGCCTTTGCAGCATCAAGCGTTAACCCCTTTCCCTGAGAGACAGCAACAGATCTTGAATTCGGGCGACAAACCATAACCACCGGGATGCCAATTCGATCTAAACCAGTCACATTGGCAATACGCGTAATGCCCATATATGACATCCAGGGCATAACACGTTCGAGTGTCTTGGATGGTTCAACACAAAGCAGAGCCCCATTCATAAATGTTTTTTGTATTGGCTTAACCATATCTAAACCTGAAGAACTGACCCCGATTCTGGCAATTTTCCATATAACAATCCAGTACAGAGTAAAGCAATGGCGATAAGTGATTTCAGTTTGTATACTAGACGCAAATTTCTCTACTGATCTAATCTATGTTTTATAACACTGACAAGCCCCACGGCCTACCACACGACCCGTTCAAAAGCTGCGTCACGCCAAGACCCATTGCCTGGGTCAGTACTATGGGAGCTGATGGCCAATGTAATCTCGCGCCTTATAGCTTTTTTAATGCCCTTTCGAGTGACCCACCGACAGTCATCATAGGTTTTAATGGTTACCATGAGCACGGGGGTGACAAGGACACACTGCGTAATATTAAGGAAACTGGTGAATTTGTTGTCAATATTGTTCCCCTCGAACTGAAAGATGCTATGAACACCTCAACCACTAATTATCCACATGATGTGAATGAAATAGTTGAGGCTAAATTGACAACTGAACCCTCAGAACTTGTAAAACCGCCTCGGATTGCAGAAGCGCCGATTCATCTCGAATGTACTTTACACGAGTTGATTAAACTTCCTTGCACACTGGAAAATAGCAGCAACACTGCCGTATTGGGTCTGGTTGCCGGTGTCCATATTCGAGACGACATACTCAATGAAGGGTTGATTGATTTATCCCGTGTAAAACCGCTCGCCCGCCTCGGCTATATGCAATACACCGCTGTTGATGAAATATTCTCGATGCGACGCCCCGGCTAATTTATCGACCACTATGCGTTATTGTCCAATACCGACTGATTCCGTCGCTGGCGTGACGAATTAGATCTTAACATTCTAATAATTCTTGCCAATTTGAGCGCATGGCATTATCTTGCGCGGCGTAGAGGTGTCCACGCAGTGGATGAAACGGGAAGTCGGTGCAAATTCGTTATGAATTTAATCCCGACACTGCCCCCGCAACGGTAAGTAGATCTAAGCGCTAATAACCACTGAACCATCTGGTTTGGGAAGGTAGCGTATAAATGTCTTTGACGAGATGATCTGCGAGTCCGGAGACCGGCCTGTACAAATCACTGATGGATTATTCAGTGGCAATTTTGTCTGCTGAACGACCATCGATTATCTATATCTTGTATCGACACGGGCGGTGTCAGAGGTCAACATGCGAAAATTTTTGCGTCAATCGGCTATTGCAGCCATTTCTTCTTTATTCATCTGTTCTGTTCATGCGGCAGACGAAGGTGAACCGTTAGTTATTATCATAACCCCTTCAGGGATAGAACAACCTCGAAATAAAGCAAACACAACGATCACAGTTATTGATCAGAAAACAATTGAAAACTCTAATGCCAATTCGGTTTCTGAATTGTTACGCGGACAGGCTGGTTTGCATGTCAGTGATTTTTTTGGTGACGGCGGGCAAGCGACTATCGATTTACGTGGTTTTGGTCCTGCTGCATCCCGAAATACCCTCGTCTTGCTGGATGGTCGCCGATTGAACAACTCGGCAGATAGCGGATCACCTGATTTGTCTTTGATTGATGTCGATGAAATCGCGCAAATTGAGATTCTCCAGGGCAGTAGTGGTGTGATTTACGGAAACCAGGCTGTTGGTGGTGTGATTAATATTATTCGTAAAAAAGCAGTCGAGGATAAAATTAATGCCAGCATTCGCGTAGGTAGCTTCGGATCATCCCAACTCAATGCTTCGATAAATAAAGTATTAGGGCGTAACCGTATATCTGCCTCTGTTTCGGATCGAAGTTCTGATAACTATCGAGACAACAATGAGTCTGAGAATCAAAGGTTATCTGTCAGAGCCGAACGGATCCATCGCGGCCAGACTACTTATATTGAGGTCGAATCGGTTAAGGATGACATCCAGACACCCGGTGCACTGCTAGAAGATGAAAGAGATGATGATCGTAGTCAATCACTGAGTTTTTACAGTGGCGATTTTTTCGAAACTGAAACTCAAATGATTCGACTCGGGATGGAAAAAATCATTGATGACAGCCGCACTATCAGCGTTGATTTTTCTACCCGTGAAACCGATCGTGAATTCATACAAACTTTTCGACCTTTCCCAGGCAGCCTGACAACTCAGGATCGGGAAAATCAAAATTTATCAGCCAGCTATAAGGTTGTTCCTGTCGACGCGCAGCCTCTTACTAGTTATTTAATAGGCTTTGATCATGAAGATACTGACTATGAACTAGTATCCGCATTCGGTCCGCAAGCGATCGATCAGACCATTCAGGGATTATTTATTTCAACACAATGGTCTATTGGTGACCAAAGCCAACTCGATGCCGGAATACGTTACAGCGATCAACAGGCAGAAATCGCCGGAGATGACTTCGATGACTCTGTTTCAGTTTTTAACATTGGATTCAGTCAACAGATCAATCAGTTAAAATTGTTCGCACGGGCCGATCAAAACTTTCGATATGCGACCGTTGAAGAACATACCAATGTGCCTTTTGGTGATGAACCTGGCCTGAAAACTCAAGAAGGACTTTCAGTTGAATTGGGTGCTGAATTGCAGAAAGGTGCACATCGTTATCGTGGTACGCTTTATCAAATTGCTCTCGACAATGAAATAGCTTTTGACTCGTCAGGTTTCTCAAACCTGAATCTGGATAAAACAGAACGCACCGGCATTATTTTGGAAATGGCCAATCGGTGGTCCGAGCGATTCAGCTCTCGAATCAGCCTGACTAGCCTGGATGCGGAAATTACGGATGGTAGCTTTAAAGGAAACAATCTGCCGTTGGTACCTGAACAAACAATCCGCCTGGATGGTTCTTATCAATACAACCCGGCGACACTAATCAGTGTCGAAGTGGTTACCGTTGATGAACAAACTTTCGGCGGTGATTTTGCGAATCAACTCGATCAGCTACCGGGCTATCAGGTCGTCAATACACACATTAGCTATCATCAGAAAAACTGGAGTATAGGCTTCCGTATCAATAATCTGTTCGATGAAGAATATGCCGAAACGGGTAGCCAGTTCACCGAATTTCCTGCACCTACTTTTGCCCCCGTAAATTACGAATCATACTTTCCTGCGCCTGAACGAAATGCATGGGTCAATTTAAAAATTATGTTTTAACATTTTAGAGGCCTCTGTTGTATAACAGAGGCCTCATCTATTCATCAACGCGTTTATGACTCGCAAACCGACCATTATCCGGACTTTGGCCATCCTATTCAGTGTGATGATCATGTCCCTATCAG
>JBLIOG010000383.1:0-3553 GCA_047639625.1 Gammaproteobacteria bacterium | reverse complement strand
CTGAAAAACGCTCCCATACTGATTCTTGACGAGGCAACCTCAGCACTCGACACCGAGTCTGAGCGCTACATACAGCAGGCACTGGATACTTTAATGGATAATAGGACCACGTTGGTTATCGCCCATCGACTATCGACCATTGAACACGCTGACCGGATTCTGGTTCTTGACCAGGGACGAATCAGTGAACAGGGAACGCATCAACAATTGCTCGATAGCGATGGTATTTACGCGAAATTGCATTCCATGCAGTTTGGAAAAAAGAAAGTAGAAGCCGTTTCTCCAGGTCCCAATATTCCGGTCGAATCAATACGTTATAAAATTCGAAAATCTGAAATTAGCCAAATACTAGCGTTGGGCCATCAAAAAAGACAGGGATGGTGGCTCTGGTCGATGAACCCTCTGGCAATACTTTTGATGCCGATGTCCGCGATTTATTTTTGTCTTACCAAGTTTCGGAAACTGGCCTATAAACTGAAACTTTTTAAAAGTACCCAAATGCCAGTAACGACGATTGTTGTCGGTAATATTACGATTGGCGGTAATGGTAAAACTCCCGTTGTGATTGCCTTATATACCTGGCTCAAAAGCGAAGGATATAAACCCGCAATTTTAACGCGAGGATATAAAAGCGGTAATGAAGGGCGAGTTCAGATAGTGTCAGAAGGAGAGACTAGTCCTGGTATCGGTGATGAAGCTAGTATGATTTCTGAAGCCTGTTTGTGTCCGGTAGGTGTCGGTGCGAACCGCGTGCAGGTCGCAACACAAATTTTAAATCGATTTCCTGATACAGATATATTGTTACTGGATGATGGTTTGCAACATTATGCGATAAAACGAGATATTGAGATATCAGTCGACAGGGTTATGGGTCTCGGAAACAACCTGTTGATCCCGGCTGGACCGCTACGTGAAACTCGTAATCGGCTAAATGAAGTCGATTTAAATATCAATCGAGATAGCGAACAGATATCTGAAATTCTAGATGAAGTCTGGAATCTTAATGACCCTGAAATGAGAAAGCCTATTAGCGAATTTAAAGATCAGACTGTCCACGCGATGGCAGGTATTGGTTTTCCTGAAGTTTTCTTTTCAAGCTTAAAACAAATTGGAATTCATTTAACCGAACACGAATTTCCCGATCATTACGAATATCAGGTTTCGGATTTAATTCTTGAACCTGAACTCCCTATACTGGTTACTCACAAAGATGCTGTCAAAATGCGTGGCATTGCCGGACCAAATGTCTGGGTGGTTCCGCTAACAGTAGAGCTGTCTGACGAAATCTGTGGTAGCTTGAAACACTTAATTGAGGCTCGTCGTCATGGATAAATATTTACTGGATATTTTGGTAGACCCAATTAGCAAAGGTCCTTTGATTTTTGACCGTAAAAACAAAGAGTTGATTTCGCGAGCATCGAGGCTGGCTTATCCAATTAGAGACGGTATCCCTGTCATGTTGCCCGAAGAAGCACGTGAAGTCAGTGGAGAAGAACTCGAGAGGTTGGGTTAAATAATATGAGCACTGCATTTAGAGTAGTAATACCAGCCCGTTATGCTTCGACCCGGCTTCCTGGCAAGCCGCTTCGAAAGATCCATGAAAAATCGATGATTGAATGGGTGTATCAGGCTGCCAATAATTCAGAAGCTAAAGAAGTTATAGTCGCCACCGACGATGATCGAATATCTAAATGTGTAGAACGTTTTGGCGGCAATGTCTGTATGACCCGCCCAGATCATAAAACAGGAACTGATCGAATCCTTGAGGTGGTCGAGAAAAACAATTGGACGGATGAAGAGATAGTCGTCAACTTGCAAGGTGATGAACCGCTAATGCCATCATCTAACTTGACACAGGTTGCTGATTTATTGCAAAGAGGTGATTGCGATATGGCAACCTTGCATAAACCGGTGGACCAGGAAGATGCCCGTGATACAAATTTAGTGAAGCTGGTACATGATAAAAATGGACGGGTGCTTTACTTCAGTCGATCAGTTATCCCTTTAAACAGGGAAGGTGGTCGTATGCAACATTTCGGCCATATTGGTCTGTATGCCTATCGCGTTGGGTTTATAAAGGCATTTAGTCAACTTGATTCCTGTGATTTGGAGCTGACTGAACAACTGGAGCAACTCAGGGCGCTTTGGCATGGACACAGTATAGATACTGAACTTGCAGGAGAGTTTCCGGGACCTGGGGTTGATACCGAAAAAGACTTATTAGAAATGGAAAAACTAATGAGTAGGTTATGAAGTATTCATGGAATCTAAAAGACAAGATAATACTCTTCAAAAAATACTTTCAACTTGAAGAATATCTCGTTAATCACGAACTCTTTCGTGGCGGTGATAGCCCAACTTTTACTCGTGAGGTTTTTGAGCGCGGTAACGTCGTTGCTGTATTGCTCTATGACCCGGCTTTACGGCAGGTAGTATTAACCGAGCAATTTCGAATTGGAGCCATTCATAAGCAAACTAATCCCTGGTTAATAGAATGTGTTGCGGGTGTCATTGACGAGGGTGAAACGCCTGTTGACGTCGCTCATCGGGAAAGCCAGGAAGAAGCTGGTTGTCAAATTCAAGTTTTGAAAAAAATAACTGAGTACTTTGTAAGCCCCGGTGGAACAACCGAACACTGTAGTTTATTTTGCGGAATTTGTGATAGTAGTAAAGCGGGTGGTATTCACGGTCTGGAATATGAAAATGAAGATATTCGTGTTTTGGTTGTCTCCAGCCAAGAGGCCTTTGAGTGGATGAACTCGGGTAAAATAAATTCTTCAGCGACGATTATCGCACTGCAATGGTTACAGTTGAATGAATCGATTATTGTGGATCAAAATCAATCAGGACCATAATTAATACAGGCTTCTAAAACAGGATTACAAGCAAAAAAAAGCCGGTAGAAATACCGGCGTTTTTTTGGACTTAATTTACTCGTACTAAAAGGCGACCGATATGGCGATCATGCCGACAATGCTGAGAACGATAGTATAGGGTACTGCCATATACATCATTCGTCCGTAGGACAATTGAATCAATGGAGCCAGAGCGGAAGTCAGTAGAAAGAGAAAAGCTGCCTGGCCGTTTGGCGTTGCGACACTTGGAAGATTTGTTCCAGTATTTATAGCAATGGCCAACACCTCAAAATGCTCACGGCTAATTTGTCCGTTAGCAAGTGCACTAGCCACTTCATTAATATAAACCGTCGCGACAAAGACATTATCACTAATCATCGATAGCACGCCGTTTGCGATAAAAAACATCAATGGTTGAACACTCAGATCCATCGCAAGCACATAGTTAATGACCGGGGTAAATAAATGTTGTTCGTGAATAACCGCGACAATCGCGAAAAAGACAACCAATAAAGCGGTAAATGGCAGCGCTTCTTCAAACGCGTGACCAATACGGTGTTCTTCTGTAATACCATTGAATGCAGTCAACAGTACAATAACCATCAAACCGACCAGACCAACCGGTGCTACATGAAAGGCCAATGAGAGTACGAGTACGAGGCCAACTACTGCCTGGATTATCAACACAGCATTGGTTT
>JBLIOG010000382.1:0-3563 GCA_047639625.1 Gammaproteobacteria bacterium | reverse complement strand
TGCAGGAACGAATGTTTAAGAACCTATAGTCAAACACAATAATGGAATCAACCTCCCAATAATTCATCGATCACTGTTATATCCTTATAGTTTTTAGATTGATATCCATCTATCGCGCTCTTATATAATGCTCATTTTTTATAATCCTGGAGCCCCCCTGAATGTCAAACGCTGAAACCGCAGCTTCGCAAAGCGCTGCATCTCTCGATTTATCTGCCTGGGGAATCACCGATCCGGTGGAAATCATCCACAACCCCGATTACGATACTTTATACGCCGAAGAAACAGCACCGGGACTCGAGGGCTTCGAGAAAGGGTTTTTAACAACTTCAGGCGCCATATCGGTTGATACCGGAGATTTCACTGGGCGCTCACCTAAAGACAAATATCTGGTTCGGGACGACACAACAAGAGATACGCTCTGGTGGTCAGATCAGGGTGAAAATGATAACAAACCGATTGATTCAGAAATCTGGAATTCACTCAAGAATCGGGTGGTTGATCAATTATCCGGAAAACGCTTATTCGTTGTAGATACTTATTGCGGCGCCAACCCGGACACACGATTAAGCGTTCGCTTTGTAACCGAAGTCGCCTGGCAGGCTCACTTTGTCACCAATATGTTTATTCGCCCAGATGCTGATCAACTCACCGATTATGAACCCGATTTTATTGTTCTAAATGGTTCAAAAACGACCAATCCGGATTGGCAGGCCCAGGGGTTAAACTCTGAAAATTTTGTCGCCTTCAACTTAACCGAACGAATGCAGATTATTGGTGGTAGCTGGTACGGTGGTGAAATGAAAAAAGGTATGTTCTCTATCATGAATTACCTGCTCCCGTTGAAAGGCATTCCCTCGATGCACTGTTCGGCGAATGTAGGTAATGATGGCAATGTTGCGATCTTTTTTGGTCTATCAGGAACCGGTAAAACCACACTTTCGACCGACCCTAAGCGCCAACTCATCGGTGATGACGAACATGGTTGGGATGAAGCAGGAATATTTAATTTTGAAGGTGGTTGTTACGCAAAGGTCATTAATCTTCGAGAAGAAGACGAACCCGATATTTTCCAGGCAATTCGACGTGACGCATTACTCGAAAATACGGTCGTAAAAGCCGATGGCGACGTCGACTACGACGATGGCTCTAAAACTGAAAACACCCGTGTCTCCTATCCTATCTATCATATTAAAAATATTGTCAACCCCGTTTCCAGAGCCGGTCACGCCAAAAAAGTTATTTTTCTGACTGCTGATGCTTTTGGTGTCCTGCCTCCGGTTTCATGCCTCACCCCCGAACAGGCACAATATTATTTCCTTTCCGGTTTTACGGCTAAGCTAGCAGGTACCGAACGTGGCATTACTGAACCAACCCCCACTTTTTCAGCCTGTTTCGGCAAAGCCTTCCTAAGCCTTCATCCAACCAAATATGCGGAAGTGCTCAATCAACGCATGGAGCAGCATAATAGCCGTGCATATCTGGTCAATACCGGTTGGAATGGCAGTGGAAATCGGATTTCGATTAAGGCCACGCGGGGAATCATCGACGCAATTCTGGATGGTTCAATCGACAATACAGAAACCACGCTCCTACCTTTGTTTAATCTTGCAATCCCGGTCAGTATTCCCGGAGTTGACGCCGACCTCCTCGACCCACGTAGTACCTATCAGTCACCCGCCGACTGGGATTCGAAGGCCGATAATCTGGCTCAGCTGTTTGTTGATAATTTTGTCCAATATACCGATACAGCAAAGGGCCAGGGACTCGTAAGATCCGGCCCACAACTTTAGGCGGTAACTATTCGTAAATTCCTTACGGTGATCTGACCCTTTTTCTTCAGATCACCGCCACATCCAATTCCAACTATTCCACCCTTCGACTATAATGTAGCGGCGTATTCATGATCGGGGTCAAGTAACAGCTCCATTTCACGCTTATTCTGATCTTTTACGCAATTTGGGCTTGAAAATCAGCCCGGGAGACATATAGAGTCAAAGTGGATACGACCGCTTTCAAAATACTGGAAAATGAATGGATACTTTTAGCAGATGGTCGCAGACTAGCTGCGCGTATCTGGTTGCCAGAATCAGCACACACGTCTCCTGTACCTGCCATCCTGGAATATCTACCTTATCGCAAACGTGATGGAACCGCACCACGTGACGAAAGCACCTATCCACAGTTTGCCATTGCAGGTTACGCCGGTGTCAGAGTTGATATTTCGGGAACCGGAGAATCCGATGGTGACTGGGACGACGAATATTCAAAACGTGAAATGAGTGATGCACTAGAAGTCATCAGCTGGATAGCTGATCAATCCTGGTGCGATGGTAAACTCGGAATGATGGGGATCTCCTGGGGTGGTTTTAATAGTCTGCAAATCGCAGCACTTCGACCCGAACCATTAAAAGCCATCATTTCTATCGGTTCGACGGTTGATCGCTACAATGATGATATTCATTATAAAAACGGCTGCCTGTTGTATTCCAACTTTAGCTGGGCAAGTGTCATGCTCTGCTATGCATCCCGACCGCCTGATCCAATGCTGGTTGGAGACCGATGGAAAGATATGTGGCTGCACCGACTCAACACTCAACCCTATTCATTGCAGATTTGGTTGGCACATCAAACTCGCGACGAATACTGGAAACACGGATCAA
Source organism: Gammaproteobacteria bacterium (assembly GCA_047639625.1). GTDB lineage: Bacteria > Pseudomonadota > Gammaproteobacteria. The sequence goes on along the minus strand of JBLIOG010000382.1, from coordinate 900 downwards.
TTTGCGAAAACTATGATGCTATACAAGTTCCCGCTCTGATCATATCCGGCTGGGCTGATGGATATATTAACGCACCACCCGCCGCAGCGAGTAATTTAGGCCATCATTGCAAAGCAGTGAATGGTCCCTGGATTCACAAATATCCCCATTTCGCCTGGCCCAAACCCCGTATGGATTTCGTCAATGAAGCCATCAACTGGTGGGATCGCTGGCTTAAAAATATTGACAATAAGGTTGATCAATTGCCCGCCTATCGCGCATTCCTGTCTGAAAATGTTAAACCTTTGCTGCGCCGGGAACAGGAAGAAGGTCACTGGGTTGCTGAATCTACTTTGCCGGCATTAGGTATTAAAAGTCATGATTTATTTTTATCTGAACAATCATTACTGACCGACACACCGAATGCTGAACACCATCATAATATCAATTCCCCACTTGACTGTGGTATCGCCGGTGGCGAAATATTCACCTTGAAACCCGAGTCAGAAATGGCAGGGGATCAGCGTGTCGATGATGCCGTCTCGCTTGTTTTTGACACAATCTTTTTGTCAGAAGCAATCGATATACTCGGGCGCCCTGTGCTGAGTCTAAAAATCGCAATCGATAAACCGCTTGGCAATATTATAGTTCGACTCAATGACGTCCAGCCGGACGGTACTGTTGTGCGCGTTAGCCTTGGTATGCTGAATTTAACCCATCGTAAAAGTAATGAATATCCTGAAACAATGCTTCCAGGAAACTTCGAAACAATTCAAGTGCGTCTCGATGAATGCGGATACAGATTTCTACCCGGACATAAAATTAGAGCGGCGATATCCACCCATTACTGGCCAATGGTCATGCCGCCCCCGGAAATAGTGACAGCAACAATCGTCAGTGGCCAGGATAGCTTTATACGAC
>JBLIOG010000381.1:0-3570 GCA_047639625.1 Gammaproteobacteria bacterium | reverse complement strand
GGCCTAGAACCGAATTATCAATCATCAGGTTTAAAACTTGCCGGGATAAAATATCATCGTTTGGTACTTCGCGTCGCGTCTGATTAATTTCAACTACGGCCAGTTTTTTGCGTGCCGATAATTCATTTCGAGTAATGATATCTTCGCCAACAATGGCAACGATGACATCGATTGATATTGCTTCGGCCTGAAGTGATTGGCAGCTGGCGATGAGTATAAGTGCTGTAAGAAGTCTCTGAATCATAGTCGTTTGTTTAGAATGTGGCCTGGTAACCGGGTATAGAATCGCTGATTTCCTGGTCGATATCTCGACCCACTGAGCTCAGCCCTTTGAGTGTTAGTTGAAGATAAATAATATTGTCGATTTCACTAAATTCATCGTCTGTATCGCTGGTTCTGGCAGCCAGTATTTTAAGCCCCCAGCAGCAGCTTTCATAGGCCAGTCCGAATAAATTTTCGACTGTGCGATCAAATTCTATCGAGTGATGTCGCTTGACAAAGACGGTCCATTGATCATTAACTGGATAGACCAGTGAAATAACAGATTGTTCAAGTTCCTCTTCTTGATCGAAGTAATATTCCAGATTTGCGACTAATCCGTTTCGTCGATATCCGACCGATAACTCCCGATCTGTTGATTGACCGAGTTCCTGATCATAAGCAACTTCAGCCGTTACAAGAATTGTTTCCAGCGGTCTCGATGTTAATCGACTAATGATTTTAGATTTTTTGCTCTTATCCGGAATGTTGGCGCTATTAAGACTGACCTGTCGATCTTCCAGGTAGTGCGCCTGGGCGATCTGCGCATGGAGTAATTCCTTTCCAGTTGAATTGTCGTAAATACGAGACCCCAATCCAAAAGTTACCTGACTTGTATCTCCGATTCGGTCAAAACCACTAAATCGATTGGGGCGGAACAAGTTATTATATGACTCGGCTAGAAGACTGGTATCAAAATCAGGGATTTCTGATTGATCCTGGTAGGGGATATGTGCAATAAAGATTTGGGGTTCGAGCGTCTGTAGCCAGGCTCCATGGTTAATGATGCGATCAAGATAGATGCCGCTATCGAGACTGAAAATGGGAATGTTCCGTGAAATTGAATCATCGCCCTGATCATTGTTATTCAGATCATATTGACTGAATGTAAATTCAAGCTGTGGATTTAGAAAATACCAGCTATCGGAAAAAGGCCGTGTTAAAACTGGATTTAAATGAAGCCGATTCCCGGTGATGCTTTCCCTCAGTTCGCTGATATCCTCGCGCTCAAATGTTACCCAGTTAGCATTGATCTGGAAACTAGTTTGGTTGTCGCTAACAGGGAAAAGTGAATTTATGCTCAGTTCAGGTAAACGTTGGTAAGGGCGTGAAGCTACACTAATGCTGTCATCGGGGGTCTGATAGTCTTTCCAGTTAATACTACTTTGCCACAATGTGTCAGCCCGAGTTAAATGAAAATGACGTTCGAAATGATTAACCGTTGAAGAATTTTGGCGGTTCAATTTAAAATCAGAAAAGAAGTCTTTGTCGGATACTTTCTGGTAAAGCAAATCACTGGAAACCGAATCGCTAATATCTAATTCATGTTTCCAGCGTTGATAGCGGCGATTTTTGCCTGTCAGATCATCGTCCAGGTAGGAAAGATCAAATTGTCCTTTTTGATTTTGACCTAAATATCGAAATTCATTGTTGAGCTGTAATCCGCGTCTTCCAAAATAAGCTGGAGTAATCGTGGCATCGTAGTTGGGAGCCAGATTCAGATAAACGGGAATAGCCAGCAGTCCTCCATGGCGGTCTGAGTAGCTTAGAATCGGTGTCAGCATGCCGGACATACGGCGGTCATCAATGGGAAACATAAAATAAGGCAAGTATAAAAATGGAATGCCCTTGAAATAAATCAGGGTATTGTTTGAAGTCCCTCGGCCCGTTTCACTATCAATGAAAACCTCATCGCTGGTTAGTTTCCAGTCATTCTCGCCGGGGTCGCAGGAAGAATAGGTGAAATCAACAAAACGGGTTTGTGACGAGTTGATCATTTCAATGGCCGATGCGTCACCATTTAAATGTCTGTGGGTTAACGTAAATTGAGCTGAATCGAAATTAGCGTAATCGAGTGATTGGTTAAAAATTGCGGATTGGCTGCCAAGGTTAATTTGAGAAGTAATAAATTCAACTTCACCGACCGCTGATAGTTGGTCTGTAGACTCATTAATTTGTATTAACTGTGCCCGTAGGCGTTGATCTTGTTGTTGTAATTGGACGTTGTTAGTAAAGGTCAATTGATGATCGACGATCCTGAGCTGATCCGAAGAAATAAGAGTTTCATCATCTATTTCGTCTGCGCCTGATTTAAATAGATACTGCGGCGCTTTGCACAAAGACCACAATCTAGCCGGATCGACCGATGGTTTCAGCGGTTCTTCTGCGCTGCCTGGAATTGGAAAACTAAACAAGAACGCGCACAGCCATATAGTCAATTTAATCAATCTATTCGGGTGAGCGGTTGATTTATGGTCTGGCGACGGATTTTGAGACAGTTTAAACATCCACCGCGTAGCATTAGACTTCAAAGGAATATCTGGACTGGGCTTCCCAATTGGATGATAGCTACTAGCCAATTCTAAGAAGCTCCTGATTATTTTTGGTTAACGATTATTTTCGCACAAAGCTCTGCATGTCGCGAGAGTTGGCAGTATGCCAAAGCATGTTTAACCTCAGATTAATGCCTCGTTGCAATAATCTCCTGTCATTCGAGTGCCCAGAAATCTTTTACCGATGGGCTTTTACTGATTTCCTGTAAATACCAGCGTATTCGGATGAAAGGCGAACCAGGCGAACCAAAACCCCTGTACACCAATGACTTCTTCTCCTGAATTTTTATAAACCTGTAATTGTCGAGCATCACTGTCCCAGTTCAGTTTGAGTTTTACCTGGCCCATAGTATCGTTGAAGTTCGTTTTTTTGCCACGTTCCAGTTCGATGAATGGATAGGCCTTGAAAATCCCGGACACTTCAATACCAAGGACTTCTTCTTTTGGATGATAATTTTCGGGAGCACGATTTTTAACGGCAAAGTAAATAGATTTGGAAGTTTCATAACCCGAGTAGGGATTTCGGCCATAATCTCGGTGAAATCCAGTTTTTAACGACATCGCTAAAGTTTTCGGATGACGAGCTTTCCAAACTTTCCAGCTAGTATGATTGACCGGTAATCTCTTTAACACTTTCCCTACCCGTTTTCCGCTAACGGATTTACTCAATATTTGAGACCAAAGCGAACCAGTATTACGGTCATAGAGTAATACATCACTATTGTAGAGGAGGCCGGATACTCCAAATTCGGAATTCACACCCTCTATATTTGCGTCAAAAACGACCCCTGTGCCACACAGTGGGCAGTAGGTAATCGCGTAATTTTTATCATTGATGGCATCGTTAACGATTTCGTGCCAGTTCAAAATCCTGATCGGATAAGCTTTTGCAATGCCGTCAATGACGATACCCAAAACTCTATCGTCGTCTTCTAGATATTCCGCTTCTTCGGCCGATATCATAGCGGGATCACTGATA
>JBLIOG010000380.1:0-3574 GCA_047639625.1 Gammaproteobacteria bacterium | reverse complement strand
AGCAAATGCAATTCGTCCTGTTCTAGGTAATATCCTCCAAAGTATCCTGGATGCTTTACCATCCTGAAATAACTCCATGTCAATTTTTCTAAAAAACAGTTGGTACGTAGCGGCCTGGGCGGACGAGATCGAGCAAAGTCTCACATCTACACGTGTGCTGGGTGAGAAAATTTGCCTGTTCCGGAATAGTGACAATCGGGCCATCGCATTCGAAGACTATTGCCCTCACCGACGTCTGCCATTAAGCATGGGTCGCCTGCATGGAGATCTGCTGGAATGCGGTTATCATGGACTCACCTTTGACGGTTCGGGTAACTGCGTCGCTGCCCCCACCAATGGCAAAATCATTCCTGATGGTGCTCGTGTTAAAACTTATCCATTGGTGGAAAAATATGGATTACTCTGGATCTGGATGGGCGATTTCGATCAGGCAGATACCAATCAAATTTTCGAAGTAAAGCATTTCGATGATGATACCTGGGGTTACAATCGAGGCCAGGCAATCGATGTCGAATGTAATTATCAATACATCAATGATAATTTGCTCGACCCTTCGCATGTAGCCTGGGTACATCACTCTACTTTTGGCGAGGCGAATACTAGAGATACACCTTTAAAAACCACACTACTTGATCAAGGGGTTGCGGTGACACGTTGGATGTTAAATTGTGATATTGCACCTTTTTATCAAAAAGTTGTTCCATTTAAGGACGCTTGCGATCGATTACAGCACTATGAGGTACGCTACCCTTCTCTGGCCCTTATTAAGGCTGTGTTTACCCATGCGGGAAAAGGTGGCGATAATTTTATCGCCGATGGTGATACCTTTATCATGGACAGCTATAACTTCATGACACCGGTCGACGATCGAAATACACGTTATTACTGGTTCCAGCTTCGTAATGTAGAACCCGACAACGAGGCAATTTCTACCATCATGAGCGAAGGCGTTAAATCGGCTTTCGAAGAAGATCGCATTATACTCAATGCGTTACAAAAAGGGATGGACGAAAAACCGCAAGGATTCATCAGTCTGCGATCTGATACGGGTGGATTTCAGTTTCGTAGACGTTTACAACAATTGATTGACCGGGAAAATCAATCAACTTTATAATAAATTTTTCCCATCAAATATCTTCACTTCAAAATCACTGGTATCCAGATTATCAATACAGCCTGGATTGAACCGGCCATGCCCTGGCATTCGCAATGTTTCATTGTGGGTGAAAATTCCACAGGTTTTGCAGAAATAATGTTTGGCTACCTTACTGTCAAACTCGTACAGCCCCAGGTTATCGCCTTCAACCTCAAGCTTAATTTTATCATTCGGCACTGCTTGCGGTGTCATCATGGCACCTTTACGCGAACATATTGAACAGGTACAGCGTAATCCCGCCGTAATTTCATCCCCTTCAAATTCAAATTTGATCGAACCACAATGACAACTTCCTGAATACATTGGCATAAGTTCCTCCTCGCTTTAGGGCACCCTAATCGTTAACCAGGCTTAACGGCGGTAAATAAAAACCGGTTCACACTGAAAAAATAACTATCCTGCTCGGCTAGTGCCATAAGTTGTTCATACCAACGCTTCGATTCTGATAGATCACAAGCCTGTTTTTCCACCGCCTGCCGGGAGAAAAGTTTCAGCATACCCGCCGAAAAGCAGTTTGGCGTATAACTACTATTTATAATAGGAATGGCTGTCACAGAAATGTTTTTAAACCCCCCCTGGCGTAATCGGGTTGGCAATTCAGGTGGTAAATTTGGTGACGTTACTGATTGATCCCAGGCGTCAAACATCTTTCGTGTTAAAACTGGATCAGGGCTGTTAAGAATGGCGCTTCGCCAGTCTGTTTCCAATATCGCGATACGCCCACCGGGCTTGAGTACGCGGAACATTTCAGCCATCGCCTGTTGCAATTTTTCAACGTACAGCAAAACTTGAGTACAGGTTAAACTATCAAATTGATCTGAGTCTAGATCCAGGTTTTCGGCACTTCCCTGCATCAAGTTGGTATGAGCTAAACCTTCACATCGGGTCTGCGCAAATTCGAGCATGTCAGCACTAAAGTCAAGCCCAGTTACCCGACCAGAATCGCCCACCAAACCTGCCATCATTTCCAATAGCAAACCCGTACCACAACCAACATCAAGAACTACTTCACCTCGGCGCAAGGAAATTGCATCCAGTGTTCGTAATCGTTGATTAATTATTTCAGGAGTTTGATAACTACGTTCAATTTCTATTGCAGCGTTTTTATCGTAAATCACCATAGTTTAAAACGAGTTCTAGCTACCCGCACAATGCCGAAGTCCGAGTTGATAATACTCAGCAGCTTTTTCGGGTTGTTGAAGATGAATATCAAACAACTCAGCAATTGCCAGGCAATTCTGTCCCGTCCGCTCTATGCCGATACTAGCTTCCAGATAGCCCTGGGCTTTGCCCCATAACTTCGCTCGAATACAAATCCGTCCGAGTGCGAGTAATAGATGGGCATTCTCTCCATAATCACTCAACCAGGTTTCCGCTTTTTCAAGCTGCTTTGCCGCTTCAGCCGATTCATACAGCCCATAACGATCGATCATTCGATCATCCCACTCGCGGTCCAGCGATTTAATAATCAGCGTTTCTATCTTTGAATTATTTCGATCACTTTTCTGGTTGAGATCAATATAAAACAAGGCCAGGTCAGGAAGCATTTGCATCGCTCTTGGAATCTTCACCCAGGCTAAATCGAGCGATCCCAGATCGCTGGATTCTGCCGCTGCTTCAAGGCAACCTTGATAGGTCGCGAGTTCCATAACTTTCAACTTAGAAGCCTTAATCAGTTTTTTATTTCTGACATCAGGCAATAAAACGGAAAGAGAATTCCAGTCCTTTTGTTCGAAGTACATGCGGGCCAATAGCTTCAATACATGATCATGTTTGGGCGCAATGTTACGCAGGTGAGTTAGAGTAGCTAGTGCCTGCTCGATTTGATGATGACTCAACTGGAGCTCAGCCTGTGTGACCCCAATGGCTATTTCAGCTTCCGGCTGCGCTTCATGAGCAGCCTTCAGATAAGTATCGCGTTGATCATGTTTGCCCTGTTGCTGGGCCGCACGTGCGGCCGCCAGATAATGAAGTAACGGACTTTCACTATAGTCGACCAATTTAATCAGATTTCTTTCAGATTGTTCAAAGCGACCTTCTGCCAGGTCAATCAATCCCTGGTTCAGGAGCCGACGACTTTTTTCATGCCGACGACTTTGTGATTGCAATTTCATCGACCGCGGTAACTTCCAAAATACTCGTATAAGCTTTAGCAACAGGTGAAGCACTGAAACCAACACTGCAACGGCTATAACGCCAAAAGCCAGGCTGGTTTCCAGTGAATATTCGCGATATTTTACTAAAAGAAATCCGGGATCATCTTTAATAAAAAGGACCGTAGCCAAAACAATGATTACAATTACCAACAGGCTTAATATCAATCTAACCATCAATGTTCACTCCGTTAGATTCACCTTCAAGGGCCGGTGCATTATTTCGCTGTTCAATGATTCGCCGAAGATGCTCTAGTGAACCTGT
>JBLIOG010000379.1:0-3600 GCA_047639625.1 Gammaproteobacteria bacterium | reverse complement strand
ATGCCAATATACCAGCAGCTGTGTAAAACCTTTGTTCTAAGGCAAAAGTATAATTCTTAACGTAAGAAAGGGTATCTCGATTGTAGTTATATATGTGGTTTACATCAGCAGCATAACCCGGATTAAAACCTGCCTCTTTCGCCACCTGTGCAAATCGATCATCCTTTTCAACCGCTGGCAGAGTCTGTAACGTAAATACCTTGCGTCCTTGCTGGGGCCCCACCGCAATCCGATAGCTGACCGAGCAAAAATTCTTGAGACATTGTTAGGGTTGCTGGAAGTCCGGCTAATAAGATGAGGGTTTATTGAATATTGGAGATAATTCTGAAAATTGACATCAGCGTATAGGGCTTTTATCCTTCCTATACTTTTTGGGTCATCAGTTAGTGGCCAAAACTTTCGGTGGGGCTGTTGGTAAAAGTGAAAAAGGGTGGATGATAGGCAATTATAAATTGGCTATTTCGAACACATTCGACTGGATGCAACCCACTGCATCTGAAACGGGAATTTTCCACTTTAACGAAGAACGAGTGCTCCGATTGCCGGACGGTGCAATCAGTTTCGCCAGTTGCCCGGCCTATGAGAATTTCGCTTATATTCTTGGCGATAATATTTTATGTGTTCAGGGTCACCCAGAACAGCCACTACGAGCAATGAATAATTTCTTGGCAGCCTGTAAAGATGAAGTTCCTGCTGATGAAACTATTTTGGCCCGTAAGATGATTGACTCAGGAATACCTGATGCTTCAATTTGGGGGGAATGGATGATGCGTTTCTTTTTGAAAACTGTGACTGAAGAGGTAATTGCAAAACTCAATAAACGAGTGGGATTCTTAGCTAAATCACACTAAAAAAAACATGTCTGGTGCTTATTTGTTAAAATAAGCTGTAAGCAAACAACAAAAAAACCAACCCGCACAGGCAGATCTTAATGAACCAGACACATTCCGCATTATCCAGCATTTGGCATCACTTTCAAACCACTCTTTTTCCGGAATTACAAGAAGCGGTCGGCGAGTTAACTGCGAGACATAAACAATTCATTGAAGTGATAGAGCTGGCTCAAATTGAAACACACCTGCCTTATATCGGTCGGGTTCCAGGGCGCCCGACGGCAGACCGAAGTGCCATTGCTCGTGCCTTTGTTGCCAAGGCGGTCTATAACCTCCCGACGACAGAAATTCTGATAGATTATCTGAACGCCGACACTAAACTGCGCAGGCTTTGTGGATGGGAAAGGAAGCGTGATGTTCCTAGTGCTTCGACCTTTTCAAGAGCCTTCGCTGAATTTGCGCAAAGTCAGTTGGCACAACGGGTTCATGCGGCCGTGATCGACAGACAGTTAGGTGATCAACTGGTGGGGCATGTCTCACGGGATTCCACCGCAATCGTCGCCCGTGAAAAGCCACAAAAGCCGATCGCCGAAACTAGTTCTGAACCGAAAAAACGAGGGCGACCTAAAAAAGGCGAGGTTCGAATTAAAGAATCCACCCGCCTGGAAAAACAAAGCGCAGGTATGAGTCTGTTTGAGATGACGGCAGACCTGCCCACAGCCTGCAATGTGGGCACAAAGCGCAATAGCAAAGGCTATAAAACCAACTGGATCGGTTATAAGCTCCACATCGATGCTTGTGATGGTGGTATCCCGATCAGCTGTTTACTGACATCTGCATCACTGCATGACAGTCAAGTGGCCATCCCGTTAGCTGAGATAACCAACCAACGAATCACACATTGTTATGATTTGATGGATGCAGCCTATGATGCGCCATTAATCAGGCAGCATAGCCAGTCATTAGGGCATGTTGCGTTGATAGATGAAAACCCAAGAACAAAGGTACGTAAAGCAGAGATAGCCGAAGAGCAAAAACGCCGTCGAACGGCAGGCTACCAACTTGCAGAGGATATTCACTACAACGAACGCAGTACCGTAGAGCGAGTTAATGGTCGATTGAAAGATGAATTTAATGGCCGAATGGTGCGCGTAAAAGGACATAGCAAGGTGATGGCCCACCTCATGTTTGGCATTATAGTGCTGAGCATTGATCAGCTGATGAAGTTGACGGTATAACACACAAAGCAATTCTGACTTACGTCATGAGCAAGGCTTATTATCAGATGAGCACGGGATTCTTTGTATTGAAAAGTCGAAAAAACGCAATATTTGAGCAATCGGAGTAAAATAGCTCTGAATACTAATTATTTTTTATCGTATGACTATAATAAATTCCTTATTAATAGATTTGTTCAATCTTAACGAGTGGAAGATAATCCGATTTGGATAAAACCACCTTCCATTAATGGCTGTTTACGTAGTATCGAGATACTTTGATAGAGACCACTCAGATTACCGAAATCACCAACCTGGGACTGGCAATCCAGAAAATGCCTGCGATCATTTTACACGTCGATAATAAAGGTCAGTGTCATTTTGCCAATAAAGAAATATTACAGAGAATGGGTGGAAAGTTCAGTGATGGTAGTAGGCTACCATATTTGGCTGCCAATTTAGGGAGGGAAGTAATCCAGGGTTGTATTGGTAATCAGCCACTTTCGAGTGTCATCAAATTAAAGGAATTTGATCTTCAAGCCTCTCTTCCTGATCAAGAAGTGGTTCATATCAAAATACGTATTTTGCCGCTAGCTGATGAAAATAGCCAGGATCCGGGATATCTACTCTGTTGCTACGATCATTCAGACCAAAAACGCATAGAGCAGGAGCTCGCTCAAAAAGCGAAAACATTGGAATTGTTATTATCATGCGCCCATATTGCCAATAGCAGTTTCAAATTTGAAAATGCTGTTATATCGATCCTCGATAAGATATGTTCCTATGAAGACTGGCTTTATTCGGGTTGGTTAATATCGCATACTTATCTAGTCGATGAAAAAAACCCGAATCGATTGTTACCTTCTGAAATTTGGTCGATACAGGCACGTGAGAGTCTTGATCCCTTTATAGATCTCACTATGAAAACCGAATTAATGATAGGTGAAGGCGTCCCGGGTGAGGTGTTAGCGACGGGCCAGCCCATTTGGTCGGGCCGTAGTGGCAAAAATTCACCCTATCCGCGAGCTCGTATCGCTGATGAATGTGGGTTACTTTCTGTCGTCGCGATACCGGTCTCTGCTGGACAAAAGGTCATTGCTGTACTTGAGTTTTTTGCCGCGGAAGAACGTCGACCCGACGATCAATTGTTAGACATATTAATGACAATCGGTGAACAGCTTGGAATGGTTTATGAGCGAGAAGCTGTGCGGGCCGAGCAGGAGAGCGAACGCAAAGCTGCCACGGCGCAAATTATCCAGTCGTCCAAACTAGCAACACTCGGCGAAATGGCGACATCAGTCGCGCATGAATTAAATCAACCACTGAACGTCATTCGTATGGCTTCGGGGAACGTCCGCCGTAAGTTATCTAAAGGCACCGCTGACCCCGAATACCTGAACGATAAACTCGAACGCATTGAGGAGCAGACTGCACGAGCAGCTGCAATCATTGATCACATGCGGATGTTCGGGCGTGAGGCGAACGAAAATCCTGAGCCTATTGATGCTCGAAATGTGGTTACGAATGCGCTTGATCTGGTGGGAGAGCAA
>JBLIOG010000378.1:0-3615 GCA_047639625.1 Gammaproteobacteria bacterium | reverse complement strand
TTGCGGGCCGAGCAGGTCGTGGCACAGTATCTGGCCAGGCCTTACTGCAAACGCGTTTTCCAGAGCATCCAACGATGCGTGGCCTCCAAAGCAGTAGCTATCGCGAAATTGTCGATGGAATTATGCTCGATAGAGAAAAGCTCGCATTCCCGCCTTACTCACGAGTTGTTTTATTTAGGGCGGATGCCACCAGTCTCGATGAGGCCCTCAAAAAACTCAACGAAATTAAACAAAAACTTCTAGATATTGGCAAACCCAGCCTGGTCAAATGTGTGGGTCCGATGCCCGCCTTAATGACTCGACGAATAGGTCGGTATCGAGCCCAGTTGGCATTGATCAGCCTCGATCCCACAATTTTGCGACGTTACCTCAGACAGGCCCGGCACGTGTTCGAATCAACCGCTTCAAACGCAAAGGTTAAATGGTTTGTTGACGTTGATCCTTATGACCTCTGATGTTTCCGTATCAATCCTTTTGTCTCGACTCACATCCATGTAAAATCTCGCTACTTCTTTCCTCGTTAATATTTTTACCTCCATTGAAACAGATCATTCATGACTTGATTGAACAGGCCGTTGCGCGTCTGAAAGACTCCGGAACATTTCCGGCTGATTTGCAGTTTAATTTGCAGGTTAGTATTAGCAAAGATCCCAAACAGGGGGATTTTGCGAGCAACATTGCACTCATGCTTTCGAAGCAAGTCGGAAAGCCGCCACGTGATATCGCAAGGCAGATTGTCGAATCTTTACCTGAACATACCGCGATCAGCAACGTGGAGATTGCGGGTCCCGGCTTTATCAACTTTTTTGTTAGTTCTGATGCCAGTCAATCGGTGGTACTTGAGATACTGAAACAGGGTGAGAATTTCGGTAAGAGTGAGGTCGGAGCCGGCCAGAAAATTCAGGTTGAGTTTGTTTCAGCAAATCCGACTGGCCCATTGCATGTGGGTCATGGACGCGGTGCTGCCTACGGTGCCACGCTGGCTAATTTGCTCCGCTACACCGGCTATCAGGTCGAGAACGAATACTACGTCAATGACGCCGGCCGTCAGATGGATATCCTCGGGACATCGACCTGGTTGCGTTATCTGGAACTTTGCGGCGAAACAATCGTTTTTCCGTCAAATGGTTATAAAGGTGACTATATCTGGGATATGGCGGCAACGGTTCATCGAGAGCATGGTGACCGATTTTCAAAACCTAGTGAACAGGTATTTGAAAACGTAACGGCCGACGCGCCAGAAGGCGATAAAGAAAAGCACGTCGATGATTTAATCGCGAATGCCCGTCGATTGCTCGGAAACGACGAATACATGATCGTTTTTAATTCGGGGCTGGAAACACTGGTAGAAGTCATCCGAACCGACTTGCATCAGTTTGGTGTGGATTATGATGTCTGGTTTTCGGAGCGGTCACTGGTTGATGACGGCACCATAGAGATTGCTATTCAACGACTCAAAGACAAGGGCCATCTCTATCTGGAAAAAGGCGCCTGGTGGTTTCGTTCATCTGATTTTGGTGATTCAAAAGATAGGGTGGTAAAACGGGAGAATGGCCAAACAACCTATTTTGCCTCCGATATTGCCTATCATATGAATAAATTTGACCGTGGATTTGACCGGGTCATTAATGTCTGGGGTGCCGATCATCACGGTTATATTCCCCGTGTTAAAGCGTCATTAACGGCACTCGGGTACGATGCCGAACGGCTTGAAATTCAGTTAGTTCAATTCGCCAGCCTTTACGAAGGTGGTGAGAAGGTTGCGATGTCGACCCGATCAGGTGAATTCGTAACCTTAAAACAATTACGGAAAGATGTCGGTCAGGATGCCGCACGTTTCTTTTATGTCATGCGCAAAGCCGATCAACATATGGATTTTGATCTCGATCTGGCGCGTGAACAGTCGAGTGATAATCCGGTTTATTATCTGCAATACGCTCATGCGCGAGTCTGTAGTGTCCATCGTCAAGCTGAAGAAAAATCGATAGAAATTTCTAGTGACAATGCTGATTTGAGTTTACTCGATAGCGACCATGAACAGGCCGTTATGCGGCAACTGGCGCGTTATCCCGAACGCGTTATTGGTTCGGCAAATCGGCGTGAACCTCATATAGTCGTCAATTATCTGCGTGATCTGGCAAATGATTTCCATTCCTGGTACAACGCACATCAATTCCTGGTTGAAGATGTGGCTTTGCGAAACGCGCGAATAACGCTGGCTCGTGCGGTTGCACAAGTGCTACGTAATGGTTTGCAATTGATGGGCGTGTCAGCACCGGAAAAAATGTAATGTCGAAGGCCGCAAAAACCTCAGCCTGGGTTTGGGTTTTTATGTTGTTGGTACTGGGAGTTTTTGCTGGGTTTATTTTGTTTCTGGATCAAAAAATTGTCAGCAGTGGTAATCGCAATAATGGCTCGGTTGATTCTACAAAACGCCCGCAGCCGACTATTGACTTTTACGAAGTACTGCCCAACCGTGAAGTCGAAATTCCAGTGAGCAAAGAAGAGCAAAAAGCGATCGATAATCCTGCCATCAATAAGAAAACAGCGGGCAAAGTTGCCTTGCAAGTGGGATCATTCAAAAGCAATGAAGAAGCCGAAAGCCTGAAAGCCCAGCTGGCCTTTCTTGGCCTCGAAGCCCGCATCCAATCAGCTGTGGTCAATAGTGTTACCTGGCATCGTGTCAATGTGGGGCCATTCGAAGGTAATAGTGCATTGTCTCGCACAAAAAATCTTTTACTCGAAAACAAGATTCAGTATCTACAAAAATCAGTCGAGTAATTCGTCTGTATTATCGAAAGCCCTGGTGTAGTTGAAGAAAAGCAACGAATAGGCGACTAGGAGTGCGATACGGTCATCGGCAAAGATCGATAAATCGTACTGGTGACTGTGGTTGATTGTTACACTTTAATGACTTGTTGTTCTAGACTATATGACCACACGGCTGAAGTCGTAGTCCAGACCATCATACGAATGATGATGCCAGATTTTGATGAGGTACATACCCTTACATTTGATAATGGATCAGAATTTGTACAACACGAGAAAATAGCAAAAGCGCTCAATGCTAAAACCTATTTCGCCCATCTGTATTCGTCCAGGGAGCGCGGTATTGACGAAAACACTAACGGACTGCTAAGGCGATTTTTACCGAAAGGAACAGATTTCAGAAAAATCTCATGGCAATTCGTAAAACGCGCGGTCGATAATATAAAATGTCGACCGAGGAAAACCCGTAGCTATCTGACCCCTAATCAATTATTTACTGATGAATTTTTACAACTCTTTTAACTTGAACTGCACTTATGATCTGAATTCGATTACCCCTCCGTTGACAAGCGTTGCCAATGATAAACAAGGCGATTACACTCACTTTTAGCCCTTATATAGGATGGACTTTGTGAATTCGCGCTCTACTGATACACCGTCTGAACCGATCACTCTTGTCTCCGTCACCATCCACCGCCAAAACCTGATTCGCATCCTATTTATTACGCTAATATTCATTGAGATAGGCAGTGTGTTATTGGATTATTGGTTTAGCTATCACCGTGGCATGTCCTATACACCTGTTCGACGCTTTTTCGACATTACTCGAGAAGATAGTCTACAAAA
>JBLIOG010000377.1:0-3621 GCA_047639625.1 Gammaproteobacteria bacterium | reverse complement strand
GTAGTGATTACGCCATTTGGTAAAAGTGGCACGACCTGGATTCAGCAAATTGTTCATTGTTTGAGGACGCGGGGAGATATGGATTTCGATGATATCAGTCGAGTTGTTCCCTGGATTGAGGCTTCAACCTCACTTGGGATCAACATTGAAGCAAAGCAATTATGCGATCCGCGGGCATTTAAAAGTCACTTAGGCAAGGAGGAAGTTCCAAAGGGTGGGGTGTATATAGTGGCAATTCGAGATCCGAAGGATGTGCTATTTTCAAACTACAAATTTATGGAAGGCTGGTACTTCGAGCCAGGTACGATTGAACTGGACGATTATGCTCGAGAGTTTTTCATAAAAGGTCGCGGTTATTGGAATCATCTCAGTTCATGGTGGCCTCATCGAAAAGATGGAGACGTATTGTTGATGGCTTTTGAGCATATGAAGCGAGATCTATCCTTGACGATCCAGCGTATAGCCGACTTTATCGACATTGAGCTGGATTTTGAGTTAAGGGAAATAACCGAAGAACATGCCTCACTTGCATTCATGCAGCGACACAAAGATAAGTTTGATGATCTACTGATACGAGAATTGAGTGAACGCGAGGCCTTTCTGCCTCTCGGGAGTGATTCATCCAAGGTTAGAGTCGGTAAAGTAGGAGAGCATTCCCAGCATTTAAGCGATGAAGTCTCTGATGAGATCGATCAGATCTGGAAGGAAGAAATGTCAGATAAAACGGGTTTTGAAAATTATCGAACTCTGATTGAATCTTTAGAGTAATGACTTGCTTAGGTCTGAATCCGTCAATTTATACCTCTAGAGGTAACGTTGAAGCAAGAATCTCTGGAAGTATCTACTGCTGCTTTGTTCTTTGTTGCATTTTGATAATATTCGATCCTCCTAGCTCGATTATCAATTGCCTCTAATTGTTTTAAGCCAAAGCTCATGTTTTTGGGTTTGGGTAAAATTATTCCAATAATCAGAGAATCCCTGCACCGGTATTCAGCTACAATTAGCGGATGGATGAAACACTAATAATAGCTAAAAATGCGCCTCCGCTTTCGCGGTCTCCGTGGCGCTTTTCTTTGTATTTTTACCTGAAAGCTCGTATGGCGCTTTCAGTGATATTTATATTCGAGACCGCTGAGGCTGCCTGTTCGATTCTTTTACCCTACGCAGTGAAAGAGATTATTGATGCTGTCACGTTAGCCAACGAAACCGGTGAGGATGTTTTTAATGCGGCCCAGGATGCGTTGATATTTTTTGCGTTGCTTAATCTTGGGATACTGTTATTCAGCCGGGCCAGTGGAGCGGCGATGGTTATCACGAGTCCCTTTTTACGCGCCGAGATTCGTAAAGCTCTGTTCAGTTACCTGCAGCATCATTCTCATCGTTATTTTATATCCCATTTCGCGGGTTCACTAGCGAGTCGAATTGCCGAGGTTGCAATGAGTTCAATGCATGCGCTGTGGACAATTACGTTCGATTTCTATCCGCTTATTATCAAATCCGTTGTGGCAATGATTGTGTTGTTTAATGCCAGTGAGGAACTGGCTCTAGTGCTAGGTCTGTGGCTCGCAGTTTATGTCTTTGTGTCTTTTTTGCTGGCCAGGAAATGCCGTGTTTATTCGAAAGACTTTGCCGAAGCGCGTTCACTGGTAACGGGTAAAGTGGTTGATTCAGTCACCAATGTGATGAACGCGAAGATGTTTGCGCGACGTCAGTATGAGGAGGATTATCTGACTGATTATCTAAATCATGAAGTTAATCATGCCCTGCGTACCTACTGGTACATGGAAAAACTACGCTGGTTTCAATTCACGGCAGCGATGGTGCTAATGGTTGCGATGGTCGGATATGCCTTGAAAATCTGGTCAGAAGGTAATTTAACTGTCGGTGAATTTTCGATGGTTGCCGGACTGGCTATCTTATTAATTGAGGCCGCCCGAGGTTTAAGCCGCAGTTTTCTTGAGTTCTTTGAGTATCTTGGGAATATTAGCGATGGCGTTTCTATATTTGTGCAGTCGCATGAAATTGTCGATCAACCTGATGCGACAGAATTGAAGGTCGAGCAAGGAGAGATTTTCTTTAATGATGTGAATTTCACTTATCCGGAAGGTTTAACGGTATTTGAACATTTGAATGTAAAAATTGAACCGAAACAACAGGTCGGACTGGTAGGATTTTCCGGATCGGGTAAATCAACTTTTGTAAATTTGATTCTGCGTTTGTTTGAACCCAGCAGAGGGACGATAAATATTGATGGACAGAATATTTTGAGCGTTACCCAGGACAGTTTGCGCGAAAATGTTTCGATGATTCCCCAGGACCCACAATTGTTTCATCGATCATTGATGGAAAATATCCGTTATGGACGTTTGGAAGCGACTGATGAAGAAGTGGTAGAGGCTGCTAAAAAAGCGCATGCACATGAGTTCATTTTACAAACGGAACTTCAGTACGAGTCACTGGTAGGGGAACGAGGTGTCAAACTGTCCGGGGGGCAGCGACAGCGCATTGCGATTGCTCGAGCTATTCTAAAAAATGCGCCCATATTGATTCTCGATGAAGCGACCTCATCGTTAGATTCAATTACCGAAAAGAAGATTCAGCTTGGCCTCGAAAATTTGATGCAGGATCGAACCGTTGTTGTAGTCGCTCATAGGTTGTCTACGATTTCCCACATGGACAGAATTCTGGTTTTTGATCAGGGCACGATCATCGAAGATGGCAGTCATCAACAACTATTGCAGTTTGATGGACATTATGCTCGGTTATGGAATATGCAGGCAGGAGGGTTTTTGCCTGAAAAAGATTTGTCTATTCCGATTGAATAATTTATTCGAATTAAATTATTAGCAGGTGAAACCCGCCTGCCGAATTGAAATAAAACTGCTGCGTAACATTCTAACTTGATCTAACTCCTATTGTAATCAGCAAGCTGAATCAGGTTTGAAAAGTGTTAAAAATATCAGGTCATTTTTTGCTCTGGGCTTATTTTGCGTTCATTGCCTCTATCAATGATGTGGCACAAACTTTTGCGACTTCTGAGCGGTAGTCCTGGCTGACATCATCAACCCAGCCGACACCGATAACAAAATCGTCCCGTTTCCATTTGATTTCAGTTTTAAGTGCCGCGAGATTATCTGTTTGTGATTCAGCTCGGGCGACACAAAGTGGCGTGAATGCTTTGATAATGGCTAACTCAGCACTCGCCGTTTCCATTTGCTTCGCTGTTTCGGGTAAGACCCAACCCCCATAGGAGAAGCCGACCATCACGGTTCCAATTCCTCCACAAATCATGCCCCATATCGCGGGTTGTATCCATTCAGGTGTTTTCATTTTCAAGCCTCTTTTTGGTGTTAATGATGAGAACAGGGTTGTGCGATCATCGAAAGAAATTGGCTAGCTGCCTTCCGGCAATCAATGCTATGCAATAACCTGCCGATTAGGGTTTCTAATTGAGTATAAGATGGTCAAAAAGAAGAGGGCAAGCGCGGACACCATACATTCACAAATTTCGTCACGCTTTGTTTATTTTTGTAGGCGCACAGATATGGCTGGATTACGTATTCGGATATATCAATAAACTAAGTAATGTTGACCTAAGGGCACCTCTAAAAATGCACTTTT
>JBLIOG010000376.1:0-3671 GCA_047639625.1 Gammaproteobacteria bacterium | reverse complement strand
AATCCACTAAGGTTATATTTACAGAAATTGAAAAACTAACCCGAACTTTCTGTACGGGTCAGGAAACCTCAAGTCAACTTGAGGCTGTCGTAAACGACTTTTTTATGGGTTAGATAAAGTCTCAACAAAAGCCGAAGCTATAATGTCAATAGTAGAACAAATTAACCTGCTTGCGTTGAATGCCGCAATCGAAGCAGCTAAGCGACACTCAAACCAGAGAGATCCGCTAATAATATGGCTATTGGTTCAAACCTTGTGCCTATGTCGCAGCAGGCAGAAAATGAAATCGGCAAACTGAACTCATAAAAAATCGGAACTTAAAATTGAATTCATGTTTAATGAACTCCTCCTAGAATATGATACCGGTGTTAGGAGAATTTAATTAAGCTTCGATCATATAGATTTCAACATTTAACCTTAATACCGCTTCCTATATTCTACTCGAGGATCAGGAGACTGAACTTTCGCAAAGTGTCGATTGTATCTAGCTTTGCTGCAAGACAATGCTACACTTCAAAATGGCATCTACGCCGCTCAATTCCAACCCAAATGGTGGTTTCCCCTGGACCTTTTTACCCCCTGTTTTAAGGATACTGATAGACATGGCTCAATCTAAAAAACCTAACATTCTGATCATTCAGGCCGATCAACTTGCACCCCAGTTTCTTGCGAGCTACGGGCATCCCCTTGTTAAGACGCCGAACATCGACAAACTGGCGGATGAAGGGGTTGTATTTGATTCTGCGTACACCAATTCCCCACTCTGCGCACCGTCCCGCTTTGTCATGATGAGTGGTCGTTTACCCTCAAAGATATCCGCATGGGACAATGCAGTTGAGTTCTCTTCCGAAATCCCAACCTTTAGTCACTATCTATCTGCCGAGGGCTATCGAACTTGCCTGAGCGGAAAAATGCATTTTGTTGGTCCAGATCAGTTACATGGATTTGAAGAACGATTAACCACTGATGTTTATCCGGCCGACTACACCTGGCATCCGGACTGGGATCGACCCGGTGAACGCCTGGACTGGTATCACAATATGGAAGTCGTTACTAAAGCGGGTGTTTGTACTCGCTCGATGTATATGGATTATGACGACGAAGCAATATTTAAGGCAAAACGATTTCTATTCGATCACGCACGTGAAGACAATGATCAACCTTTTATGCTGACAGTCTCTATGATCCAGCCACACGATCCTTATCTATGCCAGCAGGAACACTGGGATTTATATCGCCACGATGACATCGATTTGCCAAAAGTGTCATTGGCTGATATTGAAGAAGATCCACACTCAGCAGCGCTGCGATACGGTTATGGCGCTTCTGACTATGACTTTGATGACACTACATTACGAAACGCAAGACACGCCTATTATGGATCGATATCTGACGTTGATGATAAAGTAGGCGAATTACTCGATACTCTGACTAAAACGGGCTATGCCGATAACACCATCATTATTTTCACGTCTGATCATGGCGACATGTTGGGCGAACGGGGCATGTGGTTTAAAATGTCCTATCTCGAAAACTCAGCCCGAATTCCTCTAATTATACATGCACCATCACATTTCAAATCTGGCCGTGTTGAGCAGTCTGTATCACTGGTAGACTTTCTTCCCAGCCTTGTTGAAATGGCACGCGACGGTAAACCAGGCGACTACGCCACGCCACTGGAAGGTCGATCTCTGATTCCACATTGTTCCGGTACCGATGGCCACGATGAAGCCATTGGAGAATATTTCGCAGAAGGATCACCAAACCCTATTTACATGATTCGTCGAGGTAACTTTAAACTAATTTACTCTACTTCAGATCCGCTTCAGTATTTCGATCTGGGCGTTGATCCTCTGGAGTGTAAAAATTTAATTAATTCAATCGATCATCAGGATCAGATCAATCAACTGGTTATGGAAATTAACCAGCAATACAATCATCAGGCGTTATCTGAACGTGTTATCGAAAGTCAGAGACGACGGCGATTCCTCAAAAACGTAATGCGGGACCAACAGGTAAACTGGGATTATCAGGCTAATGAGGAAGCCGCCAGTCTGTACATTAGAAATACCATGCCAATTTATCAGCTCGAGAAAAAGGGACGTTTCCCTCAAATCTAAATAACTTATTCAGTATGACCCTGGAACTCTATTTTGTGTTTCTGTCGATTGCGGCAGTCATTATGTTCACGCCTGGACCAACCGTCGTGCTTGCGATTACCAACGGAATTCTTCACGGAAGTCGAGGCGCTAATTACTCAATCCTCGGTAATATGACAGCCCTTTTTCTTCTCAGCACTGTATCGGTAGCCGGCATTGGCGCATTAATTATCGCAAACGAATGGTTGTTTGACTTGATCAAATGGATGGGCGGTTTGTATTTAATATACCTGGGAATTGGTCTTTGGCGAAATCAGAAAAATCGTGTCGGTGTGCGTGAACAGATGGAGGTGCTAAGGACTTTAACCGGTTCAGCCCTGTTTAGACGCGGTTTCGCGGTCACCTTGAGTAATCCAAAGGCATTCGTCTTTGTAACAGCCTTTTTACCACAATTTATTAGTCTTCAGGAGCCCGTAGTCCCACAGTTCTCGATCCTCATGTTCAGCATGATGGCTTTACAGTTTATCGTTCTTAATCTATATGCGTGGATGGCAAATAACATTCGTGACTGGTTGAACCAGGCCAATCGATTATCGTTACTTAACAAATTTATTGGCCTGACTTTTATTGGTTTCGGTGTTTCAATTGCACTATCTGAATTGAACCCGTGAATGAGGTGAAAGACATGACAGCATTTTACAAATATTCTGCTGCAGCAATTTCAAATGGTATAAAACAAAAACAATTTTCAGCCCGTGACGTCATCAAATCAACTCTTTTTCGGCTAGATGCTGTTAACCCAGCTATCAATGCGGTTATTGATACCGACCATGAGGGTGCATTGGCCGAAGCCGAACGTATCGATCAATGCATAGCACGGAATGAAAACCCAGGTGATCTCACTGGTGTTCCGGTCACGATAAAAGTTAATATCGATCAGGCAGGGAAAATAAACACCAACGGTCTGCTGACCCAGAAAGATCATCGGGCAGAATTCGATAACCCAGTCGTTAAAAATCTGAAGAAATCGGGGGCGATTGTAATCGGTAGCACTAATACGCCCGCTTTTTCAATGCGCTGGTTTACCAATAACCGAGCGCATGGCCACACCCTAAATCCACACAATTCCAAACTGACTCCCGGCGGATCCTCAGGCGGAGCCGCCGCCGCAGTAGCGGCAGGTATCGGTAATATAGGTCATGGTACCGACATCGCAGGTTCGGTTCGCTATCCGGCTTATGCCTGTGGCGTACATGGCTTAAGGCCCACTTCCGGACGAATTCCTGCCGTAAATCTTTCACTCCCAGATCGACATATTGGTGCCCAAATCACCGCTGTGTCAGGCCCAATTGCGCGTTCAATCGATGACCTCGAGGCCGGGTATAAATCGATGATGGCAGGCGACCCACTCGACCCATGGTGGATTCCCGCACCCCACGCATTAGGTAGCTTCCAGAAAAAGGTAGCCGTTTGCAGGCAACCCGAGGGTTGGGAGCTTTCGCCTGATATTCATCAAACAATAGATACAACGTCCAGCCAACTGGAAGATGCGGGCTGGGAGGTCATTGAAAC
>JBLIOG010000375.1:0-3671 GCA_047639625.1 Gammaproteobacteria bacterium | reverse complement strand
CGACCGGGCGCCCATGCTATTCGAACGACGTTTAACTTCGTTGCATTTGTTGCTTACTATATGGCGGTTACGCAGCTACCTCTGGCCAATGCAACCTGTATTGCTTTAACTGCGCCCTTGTTTATGACTGCTCTGGCTGGCCCGTTGCTCGGTGAACCCGTTGGAATAAAGCGTCAGATGATGCTCTCTATGGGTTTTATTGGCGTGCTATTTGTTATTCAGCCGACTGCGAATGACTTGAACATAGAGGGGAGTCTTTATGCCATTACCGGTGCATTTATGTTTTCGCTATTGGCGATTCAGACCCGCAAAATGTCTAAATCGGAAAATAGTGAACTCATGGTTTTTTATGCGGCTTTTTCTTTTATGATTGTGACTGGTATAGCGATGCTGTTTTACTGGGAGACCCCTGATCCATTTTCGTTGGGTCTAATGATCGTGTTAGGCATTATTACCCTGTTTGCGCAATATACGATTACCCATGCCTATCAATTTGCCCGGGTTCATATCATTGCACCCTTTGAATATATAACAGTGGTCTGGGCAATTTTAATTGGTTGGATAGTTTTTAATGAACCCCCGCAGTCCTCAATGTTGTACGGCGCAATTTTGATTGTTTCTGCCGGTGTCGCGATTAGCTGGTATGAAAAAGTAGAATACAACCGCAATACTGCAAGACCTATCGAACCCGGTTAAGGCACGATCGGCTTATCGGTATGTCGGGCTTCCCGCCATGCAATGTAAATGCCCGAAGCGCAGATTATACCAATGCCGACAAATACGACAGGTGAGGGGATTTCACCCCAGAACAGCATTCCTGCCAGAATGGTCCATATGATCTGAACATAACGAAACGGTGCGACTGCTACCAATTGGCCGTGACGAAATGCTTCTACCATCAAAAAATGGGCGATGACAAAAACCGCTGCGCTAATACCGAACCAGACGATATCTTCGGGTCGAACTGAATGCCAACCTCCTATCAGTGTAAACAGCCCCGCCAATGCAAGCATTGATCCGGTAGAAAAAACGATACGGAGGTTCGATTCGCCACCGGCCATTTGCCGCGTTACCAGGTCGCGTAACGCATCAGCCAACGCAACGATTAAGGGTAATATCACTGCCCAGTGCATTGCCTCCGTGCCTGGTCGAATGACAAATAACACACCGATAAAACCAACCACTACGGCCCCAAGTCGATGCCAGCCAACCGACTCGCCGAGAAAGAAACGACCAAACAGCGTCATGAACATCGGCCCCGCAAAAGCGATAGCGACTACTTCGGCGAACGGAAGGAAGCGAAGCGCATTAATAAACGCGAAAGCACCAATGACGTAAAGCCCACCGCGGTAGAAATGGGGACGCCAACTGATCGCTGCAAGTGGGGCCTCTCCTCGTATACGCATGGCGATGGCTGAAATTAAGGCAATTAAACTGGCCATGATGAATAATATTTGACCGGGTGGGTAATGAGGAATTAGCCATTTGGTAATGCCGTCATTGGTGGTAAGAAACAATCCTGCCGATAACAGATAGATAATTCCGCGTAGATTATTGACAGGTGTTGTGTTCAATGGGTTGCTCGGTAATGAATTTTGATAATCTGCCCAGGAATGGGGCGGCCCGGCCCGGAGACTGTGCCTACCAGGCGTCAAAATCAAGCGTTTAATGATGGTATCATTAAACGCTACTTTTCCAGAAAGTATACCTCGAACTGATCAGTCTAAAGGTCGGTGTTTAATTCCAAAGCTTCTACTACTGCTTTTGCCACGATACGATTAAAGCAATGTGCGGGTTGATCCATGCCCGGTGACAGAGCGCCCCCATCGAAAGCCGGAGATTTTCGACCGCGTTGCATGCCCTCGACCATATCCCGATCTTCTTCAAAAATTTCCAGCATTCGATCTCTGTTTTTACTGCGGATGTCATGGTATTCAGAACTGGTCGCGCCTTCACTAAAGTAAAGCAAATCCATACGTTCGAATGTTCTAGTTTCGGATATCGGGATCAAATGAACCATCCAGATGTGATCGGCATGTACGCCAATCATAATGTTCGGAAAGATGCTCAAAAACTCGGCTCTACCTGCCTGGAAAGGTTGGCTCAATTTGGGATTATAGGGGAGGCGAGTTTCTCCAATGGCGCCGGCGTGATGTTGTCCGAGCGAGATTTGGCCCGATGCCGAACCCTCGATCATGAGTGGGCGATGATCGCGGAGTGGCGAATAACTATTCAAACCAGGATGGACGAACGGTAAATGATAACCATCAACGTGATTTTCCTGCGCGAACTTCCAGTTGCCTTCTAGTTCGATCTCCCAGAATGAATCTGTGCCGCCGTGCGTGTAATCGCCGAAATCAAACTCATTCCAATGATCGGTAATGGGTTTGATAAATGATTCAAATTCAGGAGCCTGCCCATCAATATTAATAAAGATCATACCAGCGAAAATATGGCTGCGTATTTCTTTCAGGCCGTGAAGAGTCTGGTTAAATTTTTCATCGCTATGGACGCCTTCGCCATTGATGTGAGGGGTGGCTTTGAGTTCACCGGAGGTGCTGTAACACCAACCGTGGTAGCGACAGGTAATCAGGCGTTTGACCGCTCCGGATTGTTCTACCAGTTTCATTCCACGGTGTGAGCAGACATTGTGAAAAACCCGAATTGCTGTGTCCTTATCGCGCACAACTAGCAGTGGGAGATCCAAAATATCGACGGGTTGAGCCCAGCTCTCATCAAGCAACTGAGCAACATTGGCAACACAAAACCAGGTTTTTGCGAGCACGTGATCCCGTTCAAACTCAGCGAATGCCGATGAGCTGTAAGCGACATTGGGTAAGCCTTTCAGAGTCTCCAGAGGTTGTCGAAATTTATCGACATCGAATGTTTGATGGTTGTGGTTGTTTGTCGACATTTTGCCTCTGAATGCTGAATGATATCGAATCGAAATGCTAGTTAACTGCAATAGTACAGTAACAAAAACAGGAACCAGAAGACAATCTATGTGGCATGAGGTTTTTAGAATCTGTGTGAAGGACTTTTCCTGATTTGTTTTCGGACGCATTAAATAATGCCTGGAAACCAATATTTGGCCTCTATTCAATACTTTGGCGAGATTCAGCGTTGGTGTGACTAAAAGAACTTTCACCTAATCCAAAGGATATATTGGCAATTTGTCCTATAGTAATATTTTCACGTAATATTCCAGGATTCAGTCGGGCATTTACACAGTAGGATCATCCTGGGTCCGAGAGGCTCCTGGATAAATAATTGAAGGTCATTATTTCGATATCATTGCATTTATGTGTGGCAATTAACCCAGTTTCCGCTGAGGAAACCGTATTTCTTGCAACTTTAGAATGGCCTCCCTATTGGGGTAAAGGCTGGCTAATAATGGTTTTACTGCCTTGAATATTATTGTAACAAAATATCCGAAATCACTCGAAAAACTTGATTTCGTTGCAAAACCACTGCCTGTCATGTGTTCGTATATGTCTGATGATCAGCAGACATTATGTGCGAAGTTTAACCCGGGATTAAAATTAATAAAGATGAATGATAAATATCAGAAAATAATTATGTGCATTCAAAATCTAACCAGTTCTACTGATAAACAGGCCGTGCATTCCAGAATCGCTAGTAGACTGGTTAAGTCCGTCTTTGTCATTTAT
>JBLIOG010000374.1:0-3699 GCA_047639625.1 Gammaproteobacteria bacterium | reverse complement strand
TCAGGGTTTTGCATACGTTTAGATACTTCAGTTAGATTTTCATCGGTAGCACTGCGAAGATTTGGTATGTAATGATATTCGCCGCCTACTTCGGCCGTTTGTAAAACCAGTGATACGATAAATTCAGTGGTATCGAAATGCCAGCCGTTAGAGTCTCCCGGTTTGTAGAATAACAGGCTCATGCAGCCTAATTTATCGGCGACGGTATAAAGGGTCGGAGTTCCGAGTATGCTTTTTAAGAATTCAATGAATGATTTATTATTGTAAAGAAGGCGAACGGGACTGTTATGATCAATCAGGTCTCCAGCAATAAAATGGTGCGAAGCGGGGAGGCGGATTCTGGAGGGGTGGTCGTCGGGAAGCTCCGTATCATCCCGGTCATTCATATTGTCTGAATAGGCCGGGAACATGCCCTGCATAAAATGACTTTCTGTTTTGTTTGCAGCTGCAAATTCAAGCAGTTCGCGAAGCGTATCAGGTAACAGGAAATTAGGTAGCTCGAGGGCATCCTGTTTATTCAGTGTATCTCGGGCACTATCAATCATATCCTGGTAAGCGGCAGATTCAGCCCGGTGAATCGGATAGTCCCTGAGATTGATTATCGATTGCATAAAAACGACTAAGTTTACTCGTCAGTTTGAAATCCGATTGGAGGTACGCGTACCCATCCTTCCATCAGTACTCTGGCGGACCGACTCATAACTGCTTTTTTAGCAACCCACTTACCATCAATCTGAGTGGCTTCAGCGCCTACTTTGAGTGTACCTGATGGATGTCCAAACCGAACTGCTTTTCGTTCTCCACCACCTGCAGCCAGATTAACCAGCGTCCCCGGAATGGCCGCTGCGGTAGCTATTGAAACGGCGGCAGTCCCCATCATGGCGTGATGCAACAAACCCATCGATAACGCCCGGACATTTAAATCGATGTCTGCTTTATTAATAACTTTACCGCTGGAAGCCGTATAGGTTTCGGGAGTTGCGACAAGTGCAACTTTAGGTGTGTGTTGTCGACCAGTGGCTTCTTCTA
Organism: Gammaproteobacteria bacterium; assembly: GCA_047639625.1. Lineage (GTDB taxonomy): Bacteria > Pseudomonadota > Gammaproteobacteria. The sequence goes on along the minus strand of JBLIOG010000374.1, from coordinate 2,670 downwards.
GATTGTTGATCAATCCCATCTTAATGGCACCATAGGCACGAATTTTTTCAAACATGGCCAAAGCATCAGGATTGCCATTTATGTCAGCTTGCAGCTCAGTACCTTTATATCCGATATCAGTTGCGTTTAAAAAAATAGTCGGAATGCCAGCACTGATCATCGTTGTTTTGAAGGTTCCTACCTCGGGTACTTCGAGTTCATCAACCAGATTACCCGTTGGAAACATGGCAGCATTGGCATCTGAAGGGTCGATAAACTCAACCACAACTTCTGCAGCAGGGAAGGTCACGCCGTCTAATTCAAATTCTCCAGTTTCCTGAACTTGTCCATTCGTAATGGGAATATGGGCGACAATGGTTTTTTGAATATTCGACTGCCAGATGTTGACAGTAGCAATGCCATTGGCGGGTATTTTACCTGATTCGACAAGACCATTATTAATCCCGAAAGAACCAACAGCCGCTGTTAGATTGCCGCAGTTACCACTCCAGTCGACAAAGGCCTTATTAATCGCAACCTGTCCGAACAGGTAATCAATATCATGCTCGGGTTGACTGCTTTTGGAAATGATAACAGTCTTACTGGTACTCGAAGTAGCCCCGCCCATACCATCGGTTTGTTTGCTATAGGGATCAGGGCTACCGATAACCCGCAGCAGAAAAGCATCACGATCAGGGCCTGCGACTTGCGCAGATTTTGGCAAATCCGTCAGTTTGAAAAAAACGCCTTTACTGGTTCCACCGCGCATATAAGTCGCGGGAATTCGAATTTGTGGTTTAGAGGTCATTGGGTTATTTACAGGTATTGGTCGAGTAAGGCTTGTGCAGATGTGTCAGTAGATTGGAGAAAGTCCTCAGCAAATCGCTGTAAGACGCCGCCAGCTTCGTAAATTAAAACTTCTTCTGCGGTGTCTAATCGGCAAGTGACTGGAATCTCGAGTATGTAGCCATTGCTTCGATTAATAACCAGTGTTAGGTCGCAACGGGGAGACGGTTCACCGATAACGTCAAATGTTTCGGTTCCATCGATTGCATAGAGCTGACGATTGTCACCCTGTTTGAATTCAAGTGGTAACACACCCATGCCGATAAGATTGGTTCGATGAATACGTTCAAATCCTTCTGCGACTATGGTTTCGACACCGGCTAATCTGACCCCTTTAGCCGCCCAATCGCGGGACGATCCCTGCCCATAATCAGATCCAGCGATTATGATTAGAGGTTGTTTTCGTTCCATATAGGTTTCGATCGCTTCCCACATACGAACAACTTTTCCTTCGGGTTCGATGCGTGCAAGTGAACCCTGTTGAACCTCGCCATTATTGGTTACCATTTCATTGAATAACTTAGGGTTAGCAAATGTTGCACGTTGGGCCGTCAAATGATCACCGCGGTGGGTTGCATATGAATTAAAGTCTTCTTCGGGCAAGCCCATTTGAGCCAGGTACTCACCAGCTGCACTATCGAGCATAATGGCATTTGACGGGGATAAATGGTCGGTGGTTATATTGTCACCGAGAACTGCCAAAGGTCGCATACCCCGCATTGTTCTTTCGCCCGCGAGGACGCCTTCCCAGTACGGGGGGCGTCTTATGTAGGTGCTCTGCGGTTGCCAGTCATATAGCGGGCTGGTCTCAACGCCTTTCTCGACTTCGATTTTAAACATGGGGTCATAGACGGAACGATAATGTTCTGGTTTAACACTGCTGGCTATGATTGAATCGATTTCGTCATCGTCAGGCCAGATATCTTTCAAAGTAACGGGCTCACCGTTGGTATCGGTACCAAGTAAACCAGTTTCAATATCAAATCGAATGGTGCCGGCAATTGCGTAGGCAACTACTAGTGGTGGAGATGCGAGAAATGCCTGTTTGGCATAAGGGTGAATGCGACCGTCAAAATTTCGATTACCCGATAATACGGCAGTTGCATAGAGATCGCGGTCAATAATCTCCTGCTGAATGACAGGGTCTAGCGCACCGCTCATGCCATTACAGGTCGTGCAGGCAAATCCCACTATTCCAAAGCCAAGTTTTTCCAGTTCAGACAATAAGTTTGCTTCTTCCAGATAGAGTTGAACCGTCCTGGATCCGGGGGCTAGAGACGTTTTAACCCAGGGTTTACGGGTGAGTCCACGTGCGTTAGCGTTTCTGGCAATTAGCCCGGCGGCAATCACGTTGCGTGGGTTGCTGGTGTTGGTGCAACTGGTAATAGCGGCAATGATGCAGGCCCCATCGGGCATCAGTCCCGCTTCGTCCTCCACCAAACCGGAGATACCTTCTGACGCCAGAGCACTGGTTGAAACTCGGCGGTGTGGATTTGAGGGTCCGGCTATATTTCGTCCCACAGCGGCCAGGTCGAATTTTAAAACGCGCGGATATTCTGCAGTTTCCATATCGCCGGCCCAAAGACCTGTTGTCCGGGCATAGTTTTCGACCAGTTTAATCTGCTCTTCTTCTCGACCGGTTAGACGCAGGTAATCAATGGTTTTATCATCGATATAGAACATTGCGGCGGTCGCGCCAAATTCTGGAGTCATATTAGAAATGGTGGCACGATCCCCCAGTGTTAAGTTGTCAGCTCCTTCGCCATAAAACTCGAGATAGGCAGAAACCACTTTTTCATTTCGAAGGAATTCAGTAATGGCGAGAACGATATCAGTTGCCGTAAT
>JBLIOG010000373.1:0-3706 GCA_047639625.1 Gammaproteobacteria bacterium | reverse complement strand
TGGCCTGCGGCTTCCCGCCAAATAGGAAATTCTGTCAGGCACCGCCCTGATTCGCTCCAAGCTCAACAGGGCTCTCTTGATATTCATGTCCACAGGGCTAACAGAATGCCCTATTTGTCGGCACTCTTTAAAGGGTATTTAAAGTCAAAAGAAAACACAACTATCTCTGAAGCAATGATATTTTTTTAATTCCCATTCAAGCACGCAGATAAATAGCGTTTTAATCGGGGGCAATTGGGGTTAAGCGCAGTGGACCCGCGTCTGAGCCGATTGTCATTATTTCCTGGCGGGTTTGATCTGGTTTCGATAAGCAATGATCCGATCCTTAAGACCAGGCCGCCCGGCCGTTTTAACAATGGACGCCAGGTCTCTGTCACGATTGTCTATAGTCGTTAGTTCGAGCATATTCTTCAGGGCCAGTGCTGAGAGATTTGAGGTTCGATGTTTTAACTGTTCGATCAATTCGGGCCATGCTTCCTGTTCAGTAATATCGGTAGCCAGTCCGTTAGCCAGACTCTGGTTCGCCGATAAAACTTTAGTATCTATCAGCATATCTCGTGCTGAGTCATGCCCTACTAAATGGGTCAATCTACGGGTACCCAACGCTAATTCGAAATTCCAACCGGGCATTCTAAATTTTGCATCAGCAGTAGCCACCCGTCTCCAGCAGCCCGCGAAAAGATCAGCTCCGGCACCCACCAGTTGTCCCTGAGCCAGTGCAACCACTGGAAAGGGTGCATGATGAATAGCCTGCAGCATAGTTTCGATACGAAGAATACGCCAGAGCAGGTCGGAATCGTTCATGTTTTCCAGATCCGAAAGGTCAAAACCGGCACAAAAATGCTTTCCTTCACCTCGAATAACGCAGAGGTGGGTGTTCGTCGATTGTGTTACTGCTGTAATCAGCGCTTCAGTTAGATCGAGATTAAGGGCATTCGCGTTACCCGGCCGATTAAGAGAGAGCGTGAGCAAACCATCGTTATGGTCCTGCGCAAGAATGTCAGTATCAGTTTTAGTCATTTAGCGAAGCTACTCTTCTAAGTTCATGGCAGGAACAATGGACACCGCCGCCGCCAATGGCGAACATATCGTAGTCGACTGCCGTTACCTCAAAACCTTCATCTTTTAAACGTGCATTGATGTTGACGTTATGGGCCATTGATAACACCCGTTTATTACCCAGACTGACAATATTGCCTCCGAGTTTGACGCAGTCTGCATAGGGCACAACAATTCTTTCGATGCCCTGTTTCTCGAGCCATTCAATAGCATAACTGGGTAATGCGTCCTCACAAACCAATGCCAGATTTTCTTCTAACATTACGACCACAGCATCCATATGAACGAACTGAGGAGGAATCGGCACTATGAAGGCTTCCCAACCCATTTCATCCATCCATTTGGCAACCTGTTCAGCGCCAGCCTGGGTAGATCGATCACCCGACCAACCTAGCAGTGCCACACCCGGTTTAGCAATGACAAAATCACCGCCTTCAAAATGATTGGCTGTAATCCATTTCCAGATTGGAATACCGGCATTGCGGTAAAACTCGGAAACTACAGAATAGTCCTGCCTGCGAGGTGGTGTTTGAATGCTCGTGATAACCGCACCCCAGGGCGTCATAAAACTTGAATCGCGCGTGAACACACTACTGGGAAGGCCCTCATCGGACTCGACGAAATGGCAGCGGACACCATTTTTCTCATAGACCTCGACCATGCTTCTATGTTGTTGCATGGCTTTTTCCTTATCAAAGCTATACCCCATTTGTACCTGGTTTGCCTGGTTGACGGCAGAAATTGAATTCAGTGGGACCCAGCGAAAATGATCGGGTTTTCCCAACAGAACATCTGTTAATACGCCGGTTTGCGCGTTGATTTCCCAGGAAACTTTTTCATCTAATGTATTCATACCATCTACCTACTTTATTTGGGGGGCTATTGATCGAATTTGAGGGTCTTGTTTATAAGGTTCCTGGCCGTAGTGACTGAAATTATTTGACCCATCAATATAGCTTTGATTATTAGCTGAAATACAAAGATAGGCAATGGGCAGATTTGAGGTTTTTTGATATTCATCTTTTACTGATGAATCATGGATAGAAATGATTACTGATCTAGCAAGTAGAGAAGATATTTTCGGTTATTACTCGTCTTCGGTCCGGAACAAAATTCGTTCAAGTTTTGTCGCAGCAATTTTCATAACAGAAATTTTGGCTTCGAGATTGTCCATACTTTTCCGTGAAGTCAAAGAGTGTGTCGAAAGACATGAACATAAATCACCGTTTTGATTATAGATAGGTACAGAAGCACCTATCATACCGTCGAACCATTCTTCGTTATCAAAGGCGTATCCCCGCGTCTGTATATTATCGAGCTCGATCGAAAAGGCCTTTTGGGTAGTAATCTGGTTTTTCGCTCTACGAGATGTTCGGATGCTCTTGAAGACTTCGATAGCTGCATTACGTTCGAAGGTACTGAGATATAGTTTACCGGAGGCGCTACAGTTCAACGGTAACTGATCTCCAATTCTTACATTATTTTGAATCGGCCAATGTGACTCAAAGCGATCATAGTAAGTTAAGTTATCCCCCGTTGGCACCGATAAACTAACGGTTTCATCAAGGTCAGAGGCAAGTCTTTTCAGAATGGTCCGGCGCAACGTTACCTGTGGTTCAAATGTTAGAGAGTTGAGTAAGAGTGAACGTAAACGAGAACCTGGTACATAAGTTCCCGTAGGGCTTAATGTAATAAATTTAGATTCGGTTAATCCTTCGAGTTGTCGATAAATAGTTGGAAGCGGAATGTCCAGAGTATTTGATAGATGAATTGCAGTGGCAGCATTGGGTTCCTCAACAATGGCACCCAACACTTCGAGATTACGTTTTGATGATGTTCTCTTGCCATTCGGTTTCATCTAGATTGAATCCTGTTATAAATATTTTAATGATGAAAAGAAGAAGTCATCGATTTTTGATGATAGACCGAATTCAAATTAAGGTGCTTATCGCCCAAAATCGAAATTAATATCAGTCCTTACATCCACTGAACATTCCTGAATGCTCCAATCTATCACCGCTACCATTTATGATGTGTGAAGATTTATAGCATAAATGTTCGCTAAGTTATTGTTGTTGAGAAGATATTTCATTTCTTTGACTTAAGTGCCTTTATTATACGGTGACCTTATATGATAAATATATTCTCATTTAATTGACAATCGGTCAATGTGGTAATAACCTTGTTTGAGAATTAAATTCTCATTTAAGATCTGTTGGAAGTTGATTCGATCGACAATATAAAGAAGTTAGTGATATTAAATTAACGCGTATTTGAAAATAATTTGTGTAGCCGATACCAAATAATGGATGTCGCTAGTTAATAAAACCCTTAAAAGCCAGGAGGAAATTAAACCCATGAAGATGATTGGAGTAATTAAAAATAAAACAGGGCGAACCGTAAAAATGGTTGCGCTCGGCACGGCTATGACCCTGCTATCAGTTCTACCTTTACAGCAGGCAAGTGCTGCAGATAAAATCCGCTGGAAAGTTCAATCTACCTTTAATACAGGTTGGCCTGCACTCGGTGATCCGATCGCTTACCTTGCCAAGACTCTAGATATGGCAACCGATGGTCGTATTAAATTAAAAGTTTATGAGCCGGGTAAAATTGTTCCTCCGCTCGAAATTACTCCGTCTATCAGTCG
>JBLIOG010000372.1:0-3710 GCA_047639625.1 Gammaproteobacteria bacterium | reverse complement strand
AGGCCTCTATGGCTTCATTTCCATTTTTGGCAATATCAAAGTTGATGCCTAATTTTTCTAAAAATTTACCGGCCACGATCTGGTTTACCACTATATCTTCTACCAGCAAAACAGTCGCCTCAAAAGATGCTAGCGGATCATTGTTCGAGCGTCTGGCATCTTCAACACTATGCCGAGTGATTATCGGTTGTCCGACCTGATGATCGAGCATACTTGATAATATCGCCCTCAGTGTTTCGTAACGACAAAGTTTATTGAGATAGGCATTAAACCCTGACTCGGTAAACAGGGAAGCATCTCCTCGCTGACCGACTGTCGAAAACATCAATAACTTTAATGGTTTAAATAGATCGTTCTGACGAATACAGCGCGCTGTTTCCAGCCCATCTCCCTGGTCAAAATCATGATCAATAATAGCAATATGATACTCATCCATCGCATCAACCGCGTTTCGCAGCTCGTCTACAATTTTCTCAGAAATTTTTAATACCGTGACTCTGGCACCCATGTGTCGCAGCATTCGGCTGAAAACACGAACATTATGTGAGTTATTTTCAGCCAGTAGAATTCGAATGCTATCAAGGGAATTATAGGTCAGTTGCTGGGGTGTTTCTGCCCTTGAAAATGACAGGTAGACCTTGAAGGTTGTGCCTTTGCCAAAATCCGATACAACAGTAATGCTGCCTTTCATTAACTCAACCAACTTTTTAGTGATAGCGAGACCCAATCCGGTTCCGCCATATTGCCTGGTCGTCGAGCTATCGGCCTGGGTGAAGGAATCAAAAAGATGTTCGAGGCTTTCCGCTTTTAAACCAATACCTGTATCTTCGACCTCGAGAAGAACGATGTCCGAATCGCTGCTATCGAGATTGACCGATAATCGAATAAAACCTTCACGGGTAAATTTGACTGCGTTACCTAGCAGGTTAACCAGAATCTGTCGAACGCGCGATGGATCACCAATCAGATGGCGTGGACATTCCGGGTGATAATCAAAAATAAAGTCGAGCGGTTTACTAACCGCGTTCCCAGCAACCAGTTCAAGGCATTCCTGACAAACTCGCTCAAGATCAAAAGCCACTTTTTCGACCTCGACCATTTCAGCATCCAGCTTGGAAAAGTCCAGAATGCCGTTTATTAAAGATAATAAGCTATTCCCGGAATGGGTAATTGCCGATAAAAGGTCTTTTTGATCATCACCGAGCGCAGTATCCGCTAATAATTGACTCATACCGATCACACTGTTTAGCGGTGTTCGAATTTCGTGACTCATCGTCGCCAGAAATTCACTTTTAACGCGATTGGCGGTATCTGCCTTTTCTTTTGCATCAATCAAGGCATGCTCTATTTGTTTACGTTCGGAGATATCGATACTAATAGTGCCTACGCCAATTATTTCACCTTCGTCGGTATTGATCGGGAATTTAGTTGCCAACATTACAATTGGCGGGTTTGTATCCGGCAGGGTATTTTCCCGTTGGATGAGTTTTCCTTCAGATACTACTTCCTTATCCTGCGCTCTTACCCGTCGCGCCAGTTCTGGTTCAAAAATATCTTCGGGCATTTTCCCAATTGCTTCATCTCGAATTAAACCGTAAGTTTCTTCAAATTGGCGACTAACGATGGTAAAGCGACTATTAACGTCTTTAATACTAATCGTGGTGTCTGAGTTTCTAAAAAATGCCGATAATTTCATTTCCGAATCTTTTAATTCGCGTGAACGCAGACTAACCTGATTTTCTAATGCCTGATGAGTCTTACGTAATTGCTCCTCCATGTTCTTACGGTCAGTAATATCCTCATGCAGTGTAATGACACGTTCCCAGGAATCCTCATAACCGGCTACAATAAAAGTAAAAATTCGGGAGACAAAAGGACTGCCATCGAACTTCGTATCATTTCGTTCTACACCCAAGTAACGACTTCCCTTAGCCAGGTTACTAAACTCAGCTGCATAATATTCGACCCACTCATGAGTCCACCAGTCTTCGACCCGTCCTTCTTCTTCGAGAAACTCCCTAACCGATGGAGCATCATGTATAACAATCAAGGTTGGATTGACTGAGATCACTTCCAACTCATCGACCATAATCATTAGTTCGTCCTGATGCTCGAGGAAATAGGTTTCCAAATCATCAACACCATTCTTAATCAATTGATCGATCTTGAATTTTGCCGAAGAATAATTTTCCTCCTGCGCACCCAACGGCAGATTCTGGAATAGTAATTGATACTGAGCCTGCCCTGATTGAGAGCCCGATTTAGCAATCGCAAGCTCACCCTGCAGCCGCCTGTTTTCGGTCTCCAGTTCTGCAATTTTGGACAGAAGGTCGGTGGGAGTCGTTGAATTCAAAGAAATATCATGACCATGTAATGGTATTATTATAGATGATTATTAATAAAACTCTCGGTGAAATAGACCCCGTGCTAAGCTTCAATCGATTTAATCAAGACTATACTACCTGAAATTCTCGTTACCTGGGGAGGACCAAACCACTGGTTATTTATTTCCGTAATCATTAATTAACCGGTCCTGCCCTACATTGAACAACCCATTAAATTTGACGACGTTTGCTTGAGATATAACATAAAAGATACCAATATTTTAATCATTGGTGGTGGTCTTAGTGGTCTGGTAGCTGCCTGGCAGCTAGAAAAATCAGGGATTGATACCATTTTACTCGAGGCACGAAACCGCTTTGGCGGACGAATCCTGTCTGCGGGAGTAGATAAATCACAGGTCTGTGATCTCGGGCCATCCTGGTTCTGGCCAGGCCAACCACTGATCGCCTCGCTACTTGATCAGTTCGAGATCCCTCATTTCTCCCAATACGATCGGGGTGACGTATTATTTCAGGCGTTAAACGGCACAGCACACCGAAACCCCGGGCCTTCTCCTATGTCCGGAGCACTTCGTATTAAAGGAGGCATGACCGAACTCGTTGAAAAAATTGTAGCTAAAATTGATCCATCTCATCTCCTTATGGAGCACCCGGTAACAAAGCTTTGCCTCGACGGAAAGATCATTCGAATCGAAGTGACTACGCCGGCTGGTACCGAACTGATTAATGCAAATCAGGTAGCCATCGCTATTCCCCCACGCCTGGCAACCGATCTACTGTTCTGCCCTGAACTGCCCGGGCAAGCCCAAAAAGCACTGACGTCTACACCCACCTGGATGGCCGGTCATGCAAAGTTTTTCGCAATCTATCCAGAACCATTCTGGAAACAACAAGGGCTTTGTGGATCAGTTTTTAGCCAGACAGGGCCACTGGCAGAAATACATGATGCCTCACCTGAAGGGGTTAAAACCTCTGGCTTATTTGGGTTTTCCCGGCTTGATGCAAACACACGCAAAAAAATTGGGCGCGAGGAGTTTACCAGTCAGGCAATCAAACAGCTGGTCGCTTTGTTTGGTGAACAAGCAAAACATCCTGAAACGATTTATTTCCAGGACTGGTTTTTAGAACCATTCACGGCGGCAGGTTTGGATATAATTCCGCCCCATCGACACCCTGACTACGGGCTAAAAATTCATCTCGGTGACAGTTGGAACAATCGATTGCATTTCATTTCTACCGAAACTGCCTTTATTAATGGCGGCCTGGTAGAAGGCGCTCTGGAAGCGGGTCTGGGTTTCGCCCAATCTGTATTTGAATCTAAAAAATAGCGGGTAGTCGCTAACCGCTTGTAATTTTAAAATGGTGATC
>JBLIOG010000371.1:0-3741 GCA_047639625.1 Gammaproteobacteria bacterium | reverse complement strand
TCCATTGATGGCGAAATCTGACTGTCCGTTTTAGGTGAAGCTCATGTTAAATTAGCATAACTTTTCCGATACCTGTGTGGGTTCTTTGTTAGATCGCCACCCCGCTAAATATACAGTAGCAGCAAAGTTCACCATGACTGTGCATTGAATGCTTGATGCTACTGGCATGTACGATTCGGTTTCCGAGTGATTTCGTTTGCCAGCCATGATTCTCGTGATAGCGGTCCCCGGTTCCACTAATAGGCAAGTAGAGTTCCTCGTCTGCATGCCAATGCTCCGGATAGGTTATGTGATCACCCAGTAAAACGAGGCCGCTAGACAACTGGTCTCTATGCCAGTAGGCGTCAGGGCCTGGAAATTTGACTCATCCCTATTGTTGCAAAAATTCTGCGCGAACATCTTCAATAGAATAGGTTTGAGCGAAATCCAGTAATGGTTTCAGGAATTTAGACGCCTTATGATGGCTGATTATCGGATGGTGCCATCGAATCAGTGCTTCGGTACCACATATACGAAACAATGGGTTGATAAGATAATTCAAATTGACCCTTTTCTAAGGCACTGTGCAGTTCCTGTTCAACCCAGTAGGTTCATTCTACTGATTCTTGCATATCAGTTTCGAAAAAACGAACTCGATTTTTCCCATCACGTTTAGCCCGGTACATAGCGATATCTGCGTATTTAAGCAAGACTTCACTGCTTACGTTTTCATCGAAAAATAATGTGACACCGATACTACAACCCATACAGAATTCATCTACTCCTAACCGTGCGAGTATGTCTTCATAACGAATACAGGTACTCAACCGAGGTGCAACTTCCTTTAATAAATCGTCATCGGTCGAATGTCCAAGAGAGTCATTCACCGGTTTGAAATTATCCAGGTCGATAAACAGTAAAGCGCCGCACTCCTCGTGACGTTTGCAAACTTTAATGGAGCCTTCAAGATATTTGTCAAATAGGGAACGATTAGCCAGGCCGGTCAATGGATCATGAAATGCCATATAGCGTACTTTTGCTTCGGTATCTTCTGACGGAGCGAGTATCTGATTGAACGTTCGAGTATTTCCGGTTTCAGTTGATGTTTTACCTGGTAATCAGTAGCGCCTGCTTCGGTAGCCAGTTAAGTCTACTTGATGATTGTCCAGGCCAGTCAATAAAGTAATCGCCATGTGTTCATATTCTTCACTCAGGATTAATTTGATGAGATCGACACCGGTGGTTGACCCTAATCTGTAGTCAATCGTGCAAACATTGTAATTGGTCATCTTTAAACGCACCATTACTTTGGCAGGATTTTTCCCAGGTTAATGAGTATTGATCTCCGTAGGCCTGATCACACAAATCCAGGGTCAGGATATAGTCATCTTCATCGTCCTCAACCAGTAAAATATCCAGATCTGAAAGTGTGTCTATGCCGCCAGCATGCAAACTACATTGATTCAAGGTTCCGGTGACATTCATCGTTCAGATGTTACTGTTCAACAGGAAATTTCACGACATCAAACCAGTAATCAGTCAAGGATAAAATTTTACTGCGTATCCCATCGAAAGTGACCGGTTTGGGTATATATAAACTCACACCGATATTATAGGGCTCAACGACGTCTTCTTCGGCTGTGGAGGTTGTCAGAATAACGACTGGAATAGCCCGAAGTCTCGGGTTCCTTTTTCATCAATAATCGTCACATGAGAAGCAATCGAACGGTTTTAAGGGATATCGTTGGTAAAATTTTGCACATCTTCGGTGTCGGAATTTCTGCTGTACTCTTTTCGAGTTGTTTTTAGATAAGAATCGCCATAGTGGAGTGTTCCAGGCGAGTGTTATTCAAAAAAGACTGCAATGCGCCGAGCCTGTGCAGCATTATCCTTAAGTTTAGAATCTTTTTGATGAAGCGTTATGAGGTAGGCAATCAACCAGGCAAAGGCGATTGGAGCCTATGCTACAAACAGGTATTGAGAGGTACTTCAGCGGAACGAAGCCCCATCCTTATCCGCAATATCATCATAACGACAATTCCTTCCGAAATACTTGATAAATCTCTAATTATAAATAGCTATATTCTATTTATTGTCGGGTATTAATTGGATTTTATGGCATTTTCTGTGTCATATAACGCCCAATATTGTCACCAACCAGGGCCATGAATAAATAACCTTCCGAATTTAATACGTCAGCTCAATGCTCCATAAATAATTAGGATTATTTGATTAATTTTGTCAAAAACACGAGACAGGTGGTCAGAAAATAGCAATCTTTCGCCCCATTGGTCTGGACCTTAGCTAGCGGAATATCAGCATGTTTTTGTTTAGAAGCGTCGGTGGAATGTTATAATTGCTGCTGTTTCAATGGGGTCGCCCTGACTGCATTCAGCACCGATATAATCATGATTAAAAGTATAATCCAATATTTTCTGTTCGGTTCCAGGCGAGGCTTCGTTTGGCGTCGATAATCAAATCAAGATTGAATCGTGACGACATTCTTAGCGCCTGCGGTAACAAGCCCTTTCAGCGAGGCGAGGCCTATTACCATGACGGAAAAGTTTTACGGCTAAAAATTAATCGACAAAAATATGAAGACGAGTTGAGTGAAATAGTTGACGGTATAAGCCTTGTGGCCTTTACAGCTGGAAGTGGTGGGCGTAAATACCAGCAAAACATCGATATTATGGCCCTCGATTATGAATTCGATATTGAGATTGATATCGATGGGATGTGCACATGTCCGGTTGGAAACAACTGTAAACACGTTGCTGCTGCCTGCCTGAAGTTTCTTGAAGAGGCCCCCTCCGCTAAACAGGTACTTGCTAATGAAGCGCAGCGTAATGATCAACAATTAGATAGCTGGTTTAAAAAGCTCCACAATGCCGTTGCAGAGCAGACCATCGTTTCTCCCCCAGAGCAGGGTGATTATCTGGTTTATCTCCTTAAACCTCATCACATGGTGGTTGACGGTAATCGAAATATCAAACGAATAAATCTCGGGGTAGAAGTACGCGCTACCAGGCCTCAAAAAAATGGAAGGGGCTTTCTCAAAGGTCGAGCCATTTCAGTCGATTCGCCAAATATCAGTTTTTCGTCTTATCAGTGGGATGCTCAGCCGGTTGATCGCGAAATTCTGATTTTTTTGAAAGGTCTTGAGCGATCCGTTTACCGATTCGACGAAATACAGCTAAACGGGCGGTCTGGTGGTTTGGCGTTGATCGAGATGTTGCAGACAGGGCGTACTTTTTTCCAGAGTCTGGAGGGAGAACTTATAACATTTGCCCAGCCTCGAAAGCTCGAATTAAGCTGGCAGCAGGAGAGCAGGGATGCCTCTTTTACTATGCAAATGTCGATGGAATCTCACGCACATTTATTGACGGTTGAACCACCGATGTATTTTGATGAAACACGCCACGAGGCGGGCTTGATCGATTGTGATGAAATGAGCGGTGCTATGTTGGATGTACTTGTTAGTTCGCCGGTGATACCAAAAAAACAGGCGATGTATTTCAGCCAGAAATTGCGCCAACGCTTCCCGAATCTGAAATTGCCTACGCCGGTTAAGGTTGCTGTTCGACTTAATAGCGGTGAGAAAATCCAGCCTTGCCTAACCTTGCAGCAGCGATCAGGTGAGTCTCGAAATTTCCATATCCTGTCGTTACTGTTCGATTATGCCGGTGATACCATTATGCCGATTCCGCTTGAGGCAGTTTCTGTTTTTTCAAACGACCTTGGGATTGTGCATGTTCAGCGTAA
>JBLIOG010000370.1:0-3791 GCA_047639625.1 Gammaproteobacteria bacterium | reverse complement strand
AATATTTGCTGACTTTCTAGCTGCTTTTATCATCATCAGGCCGGGTTTGAGCAGCCTCACCACAGGGACTTTGGTGGTCTTACTGGCCACTGTAGGGTTCGCTTTCACCATGCTCTTTTCGAAAAAACTAACTCGTAGCGAATCGGTCAGGACGATTCTCATGTATATGTCGGTCATCCAGTTTTTTATTGGCCTGGGGCCTACAGTCATCTACTGGGTTAATCCAGTTGGCATCGATTATTTCTGGATTTGGGTGATTGGACTTGCAGGCATGTTGGCACATCTTGGATTAACCAGTGCCCTCAAACTGGCTGATACCGCAACCATTCTTCCTTTAGATTTCCTACGATTACCTTTTACCATAGTCATCGGAACCATTTTCTATAATGAAACAGGTGATATTTTTATACCGCCAGGTGCTGGAATTATTTTCGCAGCCAATTATTTCCATATAAGGGAAGAAAATCGCCGCTAACCTCCCCTGGGTTGAATGCTTGAATAAAAATTAACCGCTAGAAACTCCGGTGAAATTAGGCCTGCCAGGTCGATCTGTTATCCGTACAATGCTAGCTCCAAAATGGTCAGGTGGTTCAAAGTTGTTTTATCAGGATCTATTATCCGGACAGGAACCCGGAATGTTGCTATTTGCAATCGTCGCATTAGTGGCTGGCATTATCCGTGGCTTTACCGGCTTTGGTGGGCCCGCGTTTATTTTAGCAATACTGACCCTGTTTTATCCTCCTGCAGCTATCGTTTCGAAAATACTGATTGCGGACTTCCTGTCTAATATTTATTTATTTCATTCATGTTTTAAAAGTATAGACTGGCGATCCACAGCTTTCCTGTCCGTTCCTAGCGTTTTATTGATTCCGCTTGGTCAGTGGCTGTTGATTGAATTGGATCCGCTTCAAATGAAGCAGGTTATCTCAATCATAATTAGCGGGATATGTATCCTACTTCTTGTGGGGTTTCGCTACAGGGCGATGCCCGGATTCTATAGTCTGATTGCGGTTGGCATAATCGCGGGTATTGTTTTTGGGGCAACCTATATCGCCCTCGTCACAGTCTGTTTTATATTATTAGGACCCTACGAAAAATCAGCAGGAAGAAATTTAATTATCTCCTGGGCTTTTTTTACTGTCGTTGGATTCGCAATCATCTCTATAGCCATGGGTACAGTTACCATGATTGACTTAACGACTGCATTACCCGGAGCCGCTAGTTATCTCTTTGGAACCTGGTTAGGAAGCCGTTTTTTCAGCAACGCATCTGAGAAACTTTTCAGGCGCAGCGCTATCGGATTATTGTTCGCCATTGCTCTGATGAATTTAAGTCAGTCGATATGAACCACTATTGGCACTTGATACAATACGCCTGTTTTAATTTCTGCCACATTCAAATACTTACTTATGAATAAAAGTCTAATAACCAACCTACTGGCTGCGATCTTAACACTGGCAGGATATGTCCTTGAAATACAAGTCTTGTTCGTGGGCGGGCTGTTCGCACTCTCCGGTGCTATGACCAACTGGATTGCCATATACATGTTATTCGACAAAGTGCCGGGGTTTTATGGCTCTGGCGTCGTTCCCCTACATTTTGAGGAATTCAAAACCGGGATACGTAATTTGATGATGCGTGAATTCTTTACCGATGAAAATATTGATAGATTCCTGAACTCAAAAGGATCCACTGGTTTAATCGAGCAACTCGAACCTGTTATTCGAAAAGTTGATCTTTCTCCTGCCTACGACACACTCGTTAAAACAATTATGGAGTCGTCTTTTGGTAGCATGCTGGGTATGCTCGGTGGTGTTCAGGCTCTCGAGCCCTTAAAGCAACCATTTATCGATAACATGCGCGAATCGATAGTCGAACTGACTCAAACCGAAAACTTCCAGAGCGCAATGATTGAGACCCTTGAGCAACCTGTCATCCTTGATGAAATACGAAGTAATGTTGAGGAAATCATAGATCAGCGCCTCGAAGAACTGACGCCATCGATGATAAAAACCATCGTACAGGACATGATTCGAAAGCATCTGGGTTGGTTAGTGATCTGGGGTGCCGTTTTTGGTGGTGCGATTGGTGTCTGCGGACACATAATCGGTGTGATTTGAGACGGCTCGATTATTCGCAAATAAAATTAATCAGGTTGTAATCTCTTTCATCAACCTTTTTACCGAGACTTATGAAACCCGATCCAAACAGTGTAAATTCTTCGCGTCTTAAAAAAACTTCCTGCCCTTCTATAGTGCTCAAAAAGGTGCCATTAGTACTCCGGTCGGTGATGATGAATTTGCCGCGTCGATACTCGATTTTGGTATGGTGTCGCGAAATCAAATCACCCAGTACAACCAGATCGCAATCTTTGCCTCGACCTAAAATATAAGAGATTTCGGAAGCCGGAATAGTAAATGAATAATTCCCATTCGATAACTTGAGACTTTGGAGCTGATCCTGTCGGGCTGGATTTGTGAAACTACTGGCCGTCGCCATATTAGTAAGATCGCCTTCGTCTTCCCAGGCAAACAGGATAATATCAAGTGGTTCATTTCGAGCTTTAATTCGCAATCTATCGTAAGGGCGCATTTTATTCGATAACTCGGGATTTTTAACAAGATACGCGAGTTCCTGCGTACACAGCACCTGCCGGGCTTTTGCGAGGCCGGCAACACAAGCCGCTACATTGACCGTATCACCAAAAATATCATTATCCTCCCGGATAACGCTACCGTATTGCATGCCAATTCTGATTGAAACACCAATGGTTTCTGGTGAACGATCATCCTCCATGGTTTTCTGAATGGTCAAGGCAGCCAGAATCGCCATGTCGGCATCATTAAAATAGACCAGGATTTCATCACCGATGGTTTTAACGAGAACACCGTTATGACGCTTTGAGATTGATATCAAGGTATTAAGGGCTTTGAATATCCTTTCTTTAGCGAGCGAATCTCCCATGTTTTCGTACATGGCTGTACTGCCCGCAACGTCGGCAAACATCACTACACATGAAATGGTATCTCGTGACATCTAGCGTGATTTATCCTGGAAATTACCCTTTTACTAATGACTGATCAGATTCATAAACAAATAGAATCCAGAAAAAATGGTTAAACTAAATTTGCTGATTTTGAACAGCCATAGAATTGAGAAACATATTGGAAATAGCCTTACTCCAAACTTCTCTGACTGCAGTATCTTCTTATAGCATGTTACTGAAAAATAGGTAGTTATACTAGCTGCCTTTATTTTTTGTAACTATTACATTTTCTATTTTTATTCCTTTAACTCAATCTCGACAAAAACAAATTCAGCGGCATTATCATTGACAACATTATGCGCCACTCCTTTCAACCGACTATAAGACAACCCAGATGTTAATTTTGATATTTGCGTGCCATTGTCGTTTTCAATGAGTAAATTACCCGTGGTTTGTGGAACTACAATATAGTCAAAAGCGTGCCGATGCCACCCCGTTTCGGCGCCTGGATCAAATCGCCATTCCGTAACAATAAAACGATCATTATCAATTTGAACAGTGGGTTTAGCGAGTGGTCTTTTCTCTGTCATTCTAATAAAACCTCATTCAACTGACTTGTTAATATAAACAATAGCCTGATCAATTCGTGCCAAAGTCTTTTCGCGTCCAATAATTTCGACGGTTTGATCAATCGGAGGTGAAAAGCCCCCACCAGTCACTGCAACCCGCAATGGTTGTCCGACTTTACCCATTCCGATTTCGAGTTCTGTTGTTACATCTTCAATAGTCTGAAGGAGTTGTTCTG
>JBLIOG010000369.1:0-3807 GCA_047639625.1 Gammaproteobacteria bacterium | reverse complement strand
ATCAAGTTCATGTGTGTGGACCTGTCGACTTATTAACACTCACTATCATGTTTCGACTCTACGGAATGACAACTGAAATATTCTATAAGGATGACCCGGCTCGATTTATACGCTGCTCGTTAATGGTGCAACGCCTGATGGGCATGCAAAAACAGTACATCAGTTGGCCAGTTTACGGTTTTACGGCTGAAGCCCTCGGACAGGCAATGATTTATTCGGATCAATATTCCCCAGGTTCCGACCCGGACGATTTGCGCTTCAATCGTGAAAACTGGGATACCGTTGAAACACCCGATCTTGATAATGGAATCCCACAATTACTGGAGCACTATGTTGACTGGTTTTATCGACTGACCGGACAACAACCCGTGCTGCATTTGACCGCACCGTATAGTATTGCAGCAGATACATTCGGTCAGGAAGCTATTATCAACGCGCTGACCAACGAGCCGGATTTCGTCAATCAATTTCTCGACTTACTCGCCGATCGAGTGCTCGAACCCTGGATGGAGCGGTTCTTTCAACGGTATCCTAATGGCTGGGTTGAATTGAGTGATGCCTCCGGATCACCGTTTTTTATCGGCCCGCAAAACTGTAGGGATATGGCCATTCGATCAAGCCAGCGACTGAAAGCAAATACCCCATGGGGAGATCGTGTTTACGATGCAAATTATCGAGGCGATTATGTAACCTGCGTTGAAAAAGTGGCCAACAAACCTTCAAGGCGCAGACCTAAGCCATCAGCCACTACGATCAAGATCAGTCTTGACGAATTGTTCGACGTCAAAAACAGTGTTTGTCCGGATTATGTTATCCGTTTGGCAGAGGATAGAGTTCCTACAGTTTTTTATGAAACTCAGGCCATTAAAACTCAAAAGCCATTATTTTTAGGCATTGGTGCGACACAAATTGACCGTAACAGTATTGCTGACTTACCCACACACAAAATCGCAACTAAATCTATGGCCATTGAATACGTTGAAACCATCAAAAGAGTCGCGCTCGCAATTGCAGACAAGGGTTACGGCAATCGACAACCACCCTGGCCGGGAAACATATATTTTGAAGATATTAGTGCAGAATCAAGTTTTGAACTCATCGAAATTATTATTAGAACCGTTCTGGAAGAAGGAGACTTCTCATTATTAAACTGAATAATAGTGACGCTGATTACCTGAAGTTTGTTAAAACCGGCTCACTGACGTTACCATCGCCTTAATAATGATTTATGTACCCTTGGCAGGTCTGATCCTGACTGGATGACGATGCGCAAACATATACCACCCACACAAACCTTACTTGCCTTTCAGGCTGTTGCTCGATTCGGCAGCACCGTACTCGCAGCTGACCACCTAAACGTTACCCCGAGTGCCATTTCTCATCAACTTCGTAAACTCGAAAATCTGCTCGAGATAAAGTTATATCAACAAAGTGGGCGACAAATAGAACTGACTTCAGCAGGAAAACGCTATGCAGAAAAAATCCAGCACGCACTTGCCCTGATTGCAGCGTCCTCCTCTGATCTCGAAGAAACAGAGCCCCATGGCGATCTGACTATTTGTTGTGCTGAAGGGATTGGTAGTTTCTGGTTTAGTCGACGAATCGGACTATTTGCCAGTCAGTTCCCAAAGGTATCAATAAAGTTGATTACCCCCGGTCACGAACAGGATGTTTATCGAAACAATATCGATCTGTCGATCGTCTACGGAGACGGTAACTGGAAAGACATGCAAGTGCATCTGCTTTATCCGCTGACTTTCTTTCCGGTTTGCAGTCCCAGACTAGTGGAGAACCTGGGTAAAATCTCTAAACCCGAGAGTCTTACTGACTATCGTTTGTTGCACCATATTGATCATTCCAACTGGAGCGCCTGGCTTGCCGCAGCAAAGGCCAGGAATGTCGATTCCAGTTCGGGGATTATATTCAGCGATATAAACCATTCGCTATCCGCCGCCATTGCCGGACATGGCATCGCTATCGCTGACAATGTTCTGGCAAATGATTCATTGAATGACGGCTCGTTGATCAAGTTATTCGATAAAGAGATTCCAGGACCGAAGTCTTACTATCTCGTGGTCAATGAAGAGAAAAGTAAACAACCCGCTTGCTCAGCCTGCGTCGAGTGGATCCTATCCGAAATACGGTAGAAATGACCGAATATGGTTATATGAATTTAACTCATATAATTGGCTGAATAAACATCATTTTGATTTAATAACACTCATAGGTACTATTAATCTACTACAAAGCCTTAATCACCATAAACCGATTAACGGCAGTTGCCGGTAATCGAGAATTTCAGGATTAAACACATGACAAATAATATAGACAAATTCGAACTCCAACGACGAAATAATGCGGGTGGTACGGCACCCCTTTCTCATTGGGGTTTCCGCAATGAAACTGATCCTCTGACAGACGTATTACTCGGCCCGGCAACCCATTTAATGCATCGCGCAACTTCAAGCCTTTCACGCAAACATCTGCGGGAAGCACCCTGTAATATCCAGCTTGCTCAGGCTCAGCACGCTGAACTAGTAGACGCTTACCACCATTTTGGAGTCGAAGTTCACATGCTGGATGCAGAACCCGAGCTCAGCATGCAGGTTTACTCGCGTGATTCCAGCGTAATGACCCCTTATGGTGCATTTATCACGGCCATGTCTAACTGGTGGCGACGGGGCGAAAACTACGCCGCCATTCGAGCCTATGAAAAACTGGGTATTCCAATATATGACATGGTAACTGCCGGTACTTTTGAGGGTGGCGATTTTAATGTCATCGAAGAAGGATGTGTTCTGATCGGTTGCGGTGGCGCCCGTACTCAAGAAGAAGGTGCGAGACAAGTTGCTGGCTGGTTTGAAGCCGAAGGTTGGGAAGTCCGACTGGCATTCATTGATGAATATTATGTTCATATTGATCTAATGGTAGTGCCTATTGCTGAAAAGCTTACAGCCGTCTGCCTGGACTGCACAGATCCTGCGATTGTCGACTGGTTAAAAGCCAAAGGACACGACATCATCGATGTCCCCTTCCCGCAAACCATGGCGCTTGGCTGTAATATGATGTCACTGGGTAAGAGCAGAGTCATAGCGCCCGCCTCATCGACAACTCTGATTGATGCGTTAAAAGCCCGTGGCTTCGAAGTCGCCGCTGTTGAAACCGCTGAAATTTCCAAAACTGGTGGTGGAATTCACTGTATGGCGCAAGCCCTTCGTCGCGTAAGATTAATTTCAGATAATCTTTCTACAGGCCAGGCTTAAGCGTCAAAAATATTTCGTCGATTAGAATTAACGGTCAACGTCTATGGCAAAGTCCGGTGGATATGACAAAAATTGGAGCCACCGAGAAAGGTGGCTGCAATCCTCAGGCACTAAATGTACAGAATCACGTTCAACAATTTCACTGATAGCGGATTTGAAAGTCTTAGTTTCGCTGGCGCCAGTTAATTCACCTTTAGGGAAAATACAGACTAGTTCATCGTCGATCAGTGAGCCGTTAATTTTGTCGAAAGCAACGACCTTAAACAGGGCATTTAATCCATTCGCGCCGTTCACCGGGCAGGCTCTCGCCGATACTTCGGACCGCTGTATCGAGGTCGACCGTTAATGAATAAAACCCTCTATCATTTTGAAAAAAAGGAGGGCAACTGAATTGGGTTTCGTGGATTGATATTAGCGAATAGGTTGTTTATGCTTCTTATGCAGCCCCAACGGTGTACCGTCATCCGAGTATCGGTGTTTACTTGACATTTTGATTACCGGCTGGATGCAAACCCATCGGTCAACCGGTTTTTAACAACAAACA
>JBLIOG010000368.1:0-3809 GCA_047639625.1 Gammaproteobacteria bacterium | reverse complement strand
TATGCACCCCGGCGAAGCGAGTCATGGGGACCTCGGAATGATTACTCGTGATGATCTGGTTATCGCGCTATCAAACTCGGGGGAAACCAGTGAAATCACTTTATTGCTGCCATTGCTTAAACGCATGGGTATCCCACTAATCACATTAACTGGGAATCCACTTTCGACGCTTGCAAAAGCGGCCGATTTCAACCTCGATGTCAGCGTCGAAAAAGAAGCCTGCCCACTGGGTTTAGCGCCCACCTCGAGCACGACGGCATCGCTGGCGATGGGTGATGCACTGGCAGTTGCGATTCTCGAGGTCAGAGGGTTTACCGAAGAAGATTTTGCCTTATCACATCCCGGTGGTAATCTGGGCCGACGTTTATTGCTTAGAGTGAAGGATATTATGCATCAGGGTGATGCTATCCCGATAGTAGAACTAACAACTTCACTCGAGCAAACACTCATTGAGATGACCCGTAAAGGTCTCGGAATAGCGGCCGTCGTTGATGTAGGTCGTCAAACTCTAGCCGGAATCTATACGGATGGAGATCTGCGACGAACTTTTGCAAAAATGCCTGATATCAAAAACACTGAAGTACAACAATTTATGACACCTAACTGTTTCACCATAGATGCAGAGCAGATTGCTAGTGAGGCCCTGAAAATTATGCAGGATAAAAAAATCAATGCGCTCATAGTTGTCGACGACAAGCAGCACATTCAGGGTGCGTTAAATATGCATGATTTATTAAGGGCTGGCGTCGTTTAACTTTCAAATCATTAATCTATTAAATATGCCTAATCTCCAGCAAAAATCTTTTAAAATTAAATTACTAATTCTGGATGTCGATGGAATTTTGACGGACGGTGGATTGTTTTTTGACAACCAGGGCAATGAGTTAAAACGATTTAATGCCCTCGACGGACACGGTATCAAAATGTTAATAGAACATTCAATCGAAGTCGCAATTATCACAGGCCGATCTTCTGAGATAGTCAAAAACCGTGCCCGGGAATTGGGGATTACGCATCTGTATCAGGGATACACCGACAAAATATCTGCTTTTCAAGAACTGATGAAAGAAATACCTCTAAATCCTGACGAAATTGCCTATATGGGGGATGATTTGCCAGACCTCGAGGTCATGTTGAAAATTGGCCTTTCCATTACAGTACCCAATGCTGACGATCAGGTTAAACAATATGCTGACTGGTTGACAAGCCGCCACGGTGGTCAGGGCGCAGTACGTGAAGTATGCAATTATCTGTTGTCCGTTCAGGGAAAAATCCCTCAGGTTAGAAACGGGGATAGAAATTGAATATTCGGTTCATATTTGCAGCGCTCCTGGCCGGTATAATAGCCGTTTTCAGTGGATGGTTTTATGAAACACAGAGCGAGGATTCCATCGGGCTGGCTAATTCAGACTTTCCTGTCGAGATCGACTATTTTCTAAAAAAGGTGTCAATCCGAGTTACCAGTCAATCCGGCAGTCTGGATTATGTTTTAAAAAGCCCTTATCTCGAACATCTAAATGTCGAAGACATAAGCCGGATTCAGGATCCCGATGTCAGTGTTTACAGAAACCAGGATAACTGGCAAGTCAACGCTGACAAAGGAGAATTGTTTCATCAAATTAACTGGCTACAACTACAAAGCAATGCACGCCTGCAACGTCTGGGCGGCGATTTATTCGAAGTCACCAGTAACAGCCTGTTGTTTGAGCCCGATAAAGATCTGGTTGCAGCCAATGAAGCGCTGATAATGAGAACGAAAGGGGCCGAAATTCATGCTGAACAGGCCGTATTTGACCTGAAACAAAAAATCTATCGGCTTCAGAAAACCATAGCGATCTATCATAATGATGAAACCTGAATATCTACTCACATTTCTCCTGGTAACAGGGATTTTTTCGCCTTTGCATGCCCTTGATGCTGATGAAGAACAACCCATCAAGGTTGAGGCCGACATGCTTGAAGTTGACGACCAAAATCAGATCAGTACTTATAGCGGACAGGTTAGCCTTATACAGGGAAGTTTAAACATTCAATCCGATAAACTAATCATTCGTTTTGACGACCAGGGCGACATTGCTCTGATGGAGATGTATGGCGAACCGGCTTTATTAACGCAACAGGATAAGGAGGGTAAAACCATGCGGGGACAGGCCAAAAGAATTGACTTTGAAGAATCCAGGTCGACTCTCATGTTGCGCGGTGACGCTGAATTTGAACACGATGGTGATTTAATCAAAAGTCAGAAAATAAAGATCAATACAGAATTAAACAGTATCGATGCCGGCGGCACAGAAACCGGTGATCGTGTTCAGATGTTGATCCAACCCAAAAAACCTTAGGTATGCCAACAGTATTGTCACAGTCTCACCAAACGCTAGAAGCTATCGATCTGGCTAAATCTTATAAAGGTCGCGAAGTTGTTAAATCCATTTCGATGCAAATTGGATCGGGGGATATAGTCGGCCTACTTGGACCCAATGGGGCCGGAAAAACAACCTGTTTTTATATGATAGTCGGGCTCGTTGCGAATGACAGTGGTAGTATTCGTCTTAATCAGGCGCCGATTGATCATCTACCTATACATCATCGTGCACGCCATGGAATCGGCTATTTACCTCAGGAAGCTTCGGTATTCCGAAACCTTTCTGTCGAAGATAATATATTTGCCATTCTGCAATTACGTAAAGAGCTTGATAAAGCTGAAAAGCAGGAAAAACTCGAAACGCTACTTGAAGAGTTTCAACTCAATCATATAAGAAAATCTATGGGTATCGCCCTGTCCGGTGGAGAACGACGCCGAGTTGAAATCGCAAGAGCACTCGCCAACGAACCAAAATTTATTTTACTCGACGAACCTTTCGCCGGAGTCGACCCAATTTCGGTGATCGATATCCAGAATATTATTCGTCAACTAGCGGAAAGACAGATAGGCGTTCTTATCACTGACCACAATGTACGAGAAACCCTCGGGATTTGTGATCGAGCTTATGTTATGGGCAACGGCATTATACTGGCTGAAGGTGAGCCCCAACACATTCTTGAAAATAAAGTTGTTAGAAAGATTTACTTAGGTGATAATTTTAAGCTATAAAGTACTTATGAGAGACAATAAAATAACTCGTAAAATCTCATATCAGGTAAACCCTATTCAATGAAACAAAGCCTTCAACTGCGTATAGGTCAAAGCCTTACGATGACGCCTCAGTTGCAGCAGGCGATCAAACTCCTACAACTGTCTTCTCTCGAATTACAGACCGAAATTCAACAAACCCTCGATGCCAACCCGCTTCTTGAACAGGAAGACAATTTTGAGGAGGTCACGATTTCCGAACTCGACAAGCCGGTAGATCGAACATCCGAAGGTGACGATACAACGGAATTTAAGCCGGTCGAGACTGTCGCGGAAAATCGGTCAGAGCAAACGTTACCGGATGAACTCGAGGTAGATACGGGATGGGATGATATCTACGACAACATTCCTCTTTCACCGACTCAGTCGCAAAGTAATCATGAAGATAATCGGGATCAATTCGAAAACCAGTCCGGTTACACCGATACGCTGAAAGTTCATTTAAACTGGCAACTAGACTGTTCCCACCTCAGCGAGACCGACTTCGAGGTAGGACAGGCTATCATCGACTCTATTGATGACAATGGATACCTGACCCAGCCACTGGAAGATATTTATTCCGGTTTACTCACTGAGAATCCGGATCTTGACCTCGACGAAGTTGAAGCGGTCCTCAGGCTAATTCAACGCTTTGACCCGATCGGAGTTGCCGCACGTTCGCCCAGCGAATGTATGTCTA
>JBLIOG010000367.1:0-3810 GCA_047639625.1 Gammaproteobacteria bacterium | reverse complement strand
ATTTGGCCGATGAACTACCATCATTAACCAATTCGAGTTGATTCCTACCCAGTTTCTCAGCTTGATCTCCGATACGCTCAAGATCTGTAATTGTTTTGATAATCGCAACAACCAGTCTTAAATCACCGGCTGCGGGTTGACGACGAGCCAGAATATCAACACATCGTTCATCAATCTCCACTTCCAGGCGATTAATTTTATAATCATTCTTGACAACCTGACGTGCCAATTCAGAATCACCATCGACAAGACAATTGATTCCATCATTGACCTGGGCTTCAACCAAACCGCCCATAGTCAAAACCTGATTTCTGACAGCTTCAAGCTCGTGATCGAAACGCCTTGATATATGCCCGCTTAATGTTGGTTCGTTGTTCATGGTTTTATCCGAATTTTCCGGTTATATAATTTTCTGTCATCTGGTGCCGAGGATTCGTGAAAATCTGGCTGGTATCACCGACTTCTATCAATTGGCCAAGATGAAAATAGGCCGTCCTTTGCGAAACACGGGCAGCCTGTTGCATAGAATGGGTCACTATCGCGATGGTAAAATTTTTACGTAATTCATCGATCAATTCTTCAATGATTGCAGTCGCAATCGGATCCAGTGCTGATGCTGGTTCATCCATCAAAATCACTTCAGGGCTGACCGCAATGGTTCTTGCAATACAAAGACGCTGCTGTTGCCCGCCAGACAAACTGGTGCCAGATGCCTGCAATCGGTCTTGCACTTCTTCAAACAATCCGGCGCGTTCAAGACTGGTATTAACAATTTCATCTAGTTCAGCATTACTTCTGGCTAAACCGTGTATGCGTGGTCCATAGGCGACGTTATCATAGATAGATTTTGGGAAGGGGTTAGGTTTTTGAAAAACCATTCCAACTCTGGCCCTCAATAATACAGGGTCCATTTTTTTGCTGTAAATATCTTCACCATCGAGTTTTAACGAACCCGTTATTTGACAACTTGAAATCGTATCATTCATGCGATTCAGACACCGCAGATAAGTGGACTTCCCGCAACCCGAAGGACCGATCAACGCGATCACTTCATTAGGCGCAATATCTAACGATACATCATGAATCGCCTGTTTATCACCATAGAATACATTCACATTGCGGGTTGAAATCTTGGCATTATCAAGCAGGTTATCGCCGATAGTCTGGCTAAATCCAGTTAGCTCAGCAGCAGATTTTGAAGTTTGACTCGTAAGTTTATTGTTCACGTTTAAATTCACAAATTATAAATGGGATTGAGTTCCGACAAAATGAAGTTACAATTGTCGCTCAAAATACTTTCGAAGAAAAATGGCGAATGCATTCATTAGAGCCAGGAAACCTAATAGCACCAGAATGGTTGCTGCGGTCAGAGCTGTAAATGCTCTCTCCGGACTATCCGACCACAAAAATATTTGCACCGGTAGCACAGTCGCTGAATCAGTAATGCTGCCGGGAACATCGACAATAAAGGCAACCATGCCAATCATCAGCAATGGTGCAGTTTCACCGAGCGCCTGCGCCATGCCTATAATGGCACCGGTCAATATGCCCGGCATCGCCAGTGGCAATACATGATGTAAAACAGTTTGCATTTGTGAAGCGCCGATACCAAGTGCCGCCTCTTTTATCGATGGCGGTACAGACTTCAGAGCCGCCCGACTGGTTATAATGATGGTCGGCAAAGTCATTAGGGACAGTACTAAACCGCCCACCAGAGGCGCTGATCGAGGCATACCGAAAAAACTGATGAAAACTGCCAGACCTAACAAACCAAACACAATCGAAGGGACAGCTGCAAGATTATTGATATTAATTTCAATAAAATCAGTGAGCTTATTTTGAGGCGCGAATTCTTCCAGGTAAATTGCTGCCGCTATGCCAACAGGAAGCGATACTATTAATGTCACTAGCAACGTTAGAAATGAACCCGCTAATGCCCCTCTAATCCCAGCCTGTTCAGGCTCGCGCGAATCACTATTTGTAAAAAATGTGGTATTAAATTGAATTCTGATTAATCCCTGTTCATCGAGAGCTTTAATGTAACCTGCCTGATTTTCATCGATTCGGCTGGTAGACGTCTTCAGTTTATAAAAGGTGTCAACATCATCGTCGGCTTTAACCCAGATCGATAAATTTCCGCTACCGATTAGTTTTGGATTTTTCGCAATTTGATCACGCAAACTAAATTCGGCACCACTTGAAATTAATTTATAGAGACTTTTTTTGTCTTTCCGCTTACTCACATCCGGAAATAGTTTATGCGTCGCTTTTTTGATTAAACCGCCATAATTAATGTCTGCAATATCAGCTTCAGTCAATTTTTCACCAGCATCAAGTTTTAGCGTCTCATAATCCAATTGCACTTCCAGTTTAATTTCGGTAACACTAAAAGCAGGCAAAGCTCGAATAGTAATATCCGTCAATAAAACAACTAGAAACACAAATCCACTGAATACGGCGAGCCGCCCATACCATTGGAAGCGTTTTTCGCGGGCATAACGTTTTGCCAAACCCTGCTTTACGATTTCAGTGTTATTCATATTGTTCTCTATATTTACGCACGATATGAAGGGCAATAACATTAAGTGCCAGGGTCGTAATAAAAAGCATGAGCCCGAGTGCAAATGCCGCGAGTGTTTTTGGGCTATCGAATTCCTGATCCCCGGTCAACAAGGTAACAATTTGCACGGTTACAGTGGTGACCGCTTCCAGTGGATTGACAGTCATAGCCGCTGCCAGTCCTGCTGCCATAACAACTATCATGGTTTCACCGATAGCGCGCGAGGCAGCTAATAAAACGCCTCCGACAATACCGGGTAAAGCGGCTGGTATAACCACCTTCTTAATCGTTTCCGAGTGTGTAGCACCGAGACCCAGGGAACCATCTCGCATCGTTTGCGGAACCGCTCGAATCACGTCATCGGATAGTGAAGAAACAAAGGGAATGATCATGACCCCCATAACGATTCCTGCAGCCAACGCAGACTCCGACGCTACGCTGAGTCCAATTGATTCACCTAGATCCCGAATTACGGGCGCGACCGTTAATGCAGCGAAGAACCCATAGACGACGGTGGGAATCCCAGCTAGTACTTCAAGTGCTGGTTTAGCAAAAGACCGAAAGCCAGGACTTGCATATTCTGACAGATAGATTGCAGTCATTAAACCGACTGGAACAGCAATCGTCATCGCAATGGCAGATATTAAAATGGTGCCAACAAAGAGTGGAACAGCGCCAAACGATCCGGTTGAACCTATCTGATCGACACGTATGGCTGTTTGCGGACTCCAGGTGGTGCCAAACACAAAATCAAATACATTGACCGACTCGAAAAACCGAAGTGCCTCAAATAGAACGGAAAGCACAATTCCCACTGTAGTGACAATCGCAACGGCCGAACATAATACCAGAAACAGCTTAATGACTGATTCGACTCGTATCCGAGCCTGCACGGCGACCAGCCATTTAGTGAGGCCAAAACTAACAGCACTGAGACAAAGTATCAGAATTAATCCTGTAATTAACAAACGGCTTTTTTCCTTCGCTATTAGAAAGGCATCAACTGCGTTTTTGATCACAGGGTCAGAGATCACTTCACCCGATTCAATGGCGAGATAAATCGTGTTGACATACAAATCGAGGCTATCCGAGGATCTGGTC
Source organism: Gammaproteobacteria bacterium (assembly GCA_047639625.1). Classification (GTDB taxonomy): domain Bacteria; phylum Pseudomonadota; class Gammaproteobacteria. The sequence continues at coordinate 149 of JBLIOG010000367.1, read as the reverse complement.
GCTATATTTTCGGGGAGGCTGTCCACAATTAAACCATCCAGATAGGACGGCTCAAGAGTCATCCAGAACAATAAAAGTATCAATGCAGGAATCGAACAAAACATGGCTGTAAACAAACCATATTGTCCGGGCAAAGCCCTGACCTTCAT
>JBLIOG010000366.1:0-3814 GCA_047639625.1 Gammaproteobacteria bacterium | reverse complement strand
GGTTTCACTGTGCTCTACCCAACCTACCCGACTCCCTTGAGCAGGAAGCTGTAGGCCACTCGCACCCTGATGAGTGAGTTGCTGCGAAGTATTGAGTAGTCATGTGTCTGAAACAAATTGAGTAATGTTATTATTTCATTTGGTATTGTATTTGCTCTCTACATGGAAATATTCGAATTGTCGACAGACGCTCTAAATCGAGTGTTTTTCACTCTAAAACTTTTAGAGGTAAATGATTGGAATATTGTTTGAGATCCTTGTCAGTTATGTAAATTCAATACTTTGAGCGAATGGCCACAGCGCAAATCAAAAAAAACTACATGTGAACCCTGAACTCCTTGTGACCGAAAAAAATTTGAATATTCTGCAGCTGCTTCGTAATCAGCATCTCGAGTTGATTCATTTGGGAAGTACAGCTGCTTTTGGCGAATGTTTTCGTGGCCAGGTTTATCGGTGTATCCGGACAGAAACTCCTGAAGCATGGCTCCAATTATTTTTAGCTGATTCTCGTCAACCTACTGGGTCATCTTCCTGGCTATTGAGTTTTCCCGAGGCGTTCTGCCTCGTAAAGCCAAGGATCAAATATTGGTATCTACTAGTGCCATACTCATTTTCGACCTTTGTGGCCTTTTTTGTAATCATAATCAGAGTCGTGGGGTAGGTTACCAAAATGTCATGTTATCTTGCTCTTCCATAAAACCGGAAACCAGTCTTCTCTCATTGTATCACCGTCACTCATACCATGGTCGACATAGGGTGGAGATACTTCTCCGGGACGTTCGCAATAACGCATATCGTCACCGAGCCATCGTGTCGAAAACGCGCGTCTCATCGATTTAACTTTGGCATCGCCGGTTCCGTGTAGGGTTCTAAAATCAAACACCACGGCGTCGCCTGGTTCTAGTGACAAATTGGTAATCGAGTATTGATCACGATTGTGGTCGATGTCCGGTACCGTTTCCATTCCACTGTTATGACCATCGTTAAGGTTTGAGCCATTCTCAAAAATCCGCGGATGAAAAAGCTTATTCCAGCGGTGTGACCCTTTAATAAATTGCACAGCAACATCAGTGTCGGCGTGATCAAGCGATACATAAACACTCGCTGATTGTTTACCGTCTACACAGTAATAAGGCAAGTCCTGATGCCAGGGTGTTGCGCGTTGGGTTGCGGGGGATTTCAAGAATGCATGCTCATGAAAGAACTGGGCCTTGTTACTTTGCATAAACTGGCCTGCCATAGCCGCCGCATGAGATTGGCAGACAAAATCAAGATATTGAGGAATTAGCTGCCAATTACAGTAGCTGTCAAAAAATCGTCCCGGTTCACCGAGCGGATTGCTTTCACAGGGGAAGGCGAATTTTTGCGGACTGGTGAGGTTGGTTTCCAGACCGGCTCGTAGACGATCAACCCAGTCGCTAAATTGCGCTTTCAGTAAAATCACACCATCGCGTTGAAAGGTTTCGATATCTTCCGAGTTTGCCTGGAAGGTGGCAGACGATAGATTATCAAAACGTAGTTCAGGGCGTCGCCATTCGACCGTTGAAGGTTTAAATTGATCGGATGGTTTCATCGTGCACCTTTCAGAATCAAATCCTGACGATACTACGTGATTGAGGGCGTCAAGTGCAGGGTTTAAGGTTTCAGAATAATTTCGAATGGGGTAATTTTTTTGTAATGTCAGAGTTTATATCATCCTGACTTCAACAATTGCTTTGAAATTGAGTCGGGTTGAATTACATTCCGATCTGTTTCATTCGAGTTGACCTAAATGTCCAATAACCCTCCTGCTGACGGGGAATCACCCCGAATCAGCTATCTGACCGGCGTTGTCCTTGTTTTGATGGCTGGTGTCTTCTGGTCAACGATGGGGTTGGGGATTCGAAGTATCGAAGTTGCCAATGTCTGGCAAATTCTCTTTTATAGATCCTGCGCCCTCAGCGTCTTTCTTTTTCTGGTCATTACCTTTCGATCGGGTTACCGACCACTGATTACTATTAAAAAATCAGGTGTCGCGGGAATGATCGGCGGTGCCGGTCTGGTTGTCGCGTTTGCGGGTGGTATTTACTCTATTCAGACGACTACAGTTGCTAACGCTATGTTTCTGTTTGCTGCGGCCCCATTCATTGCTGCGGTTGTTGGTTGGATAATACTGAAGGAATCGGTTCGCAAGGCGACCTGGATTGCTATGGTGTTTGCTTTGGGTGGAATTTTAGTGATGGTCCTGAATGGTATTTCGGGAGGGAAACTCATTGGAAATCTTGCTGCAATTGGATCTGCTTCTGGATTTGCCATTTTTACCATCGCACTTCGTTGGGGCAAACTGGAAGACATGATGCCGGCGGTTTTCCTTGGGGGCGTTTTTGCTATTATTACTACGACTATTGTTTGTCTGGCACAGGGATATAGTTTTGAAGTACCGATGGCCGATATCACTATCGCGCTAGCCATGGGTGTTTTTCAGGTGGGACTGGGGTTGACCATTTATACCTTAGGCTCACAGGTTGTTCCCGCTGCCGAATTGACATTATTATCATTGACCGAGGTCCTGCTAGGGCCTTTCTGGGTTTGGTGGATCATAGGCGAAACAGTTGATTTTTATACGCTGCTAGGTGGTTTTGTTTTAATGCTGGCTATCGCCGGAAACGCGCTTAGCGGATTACGACGTAAACCAGTACCTGTTATTTAATCGAGGAGTTTTCAATGGCTGATAACCATTTGTTTGACGGGTTGTTCGCGGGGAATGGCGGAACAGACGCACTACTGCTAACCATTCCAGGCGGTCGATCCTGGAGTTATCAAGATGTGCTGGACGAAAGTGCAAAGGTGGCAAATTGCTTACAGGACAATGGCGTAAAATCCGGAGATCGAATAGCCGTTCAGGTACAGAAATCAGCCGAAGCGTTGATTCTATATATCGCGGCTGTTCGCAGTGGTGCTGTTTTTTTGCCGTTAAATACAGCTTACACACGCGTCGAACTGGCTTATTTTATTGATGATTCTGGACCGGCTGCGCTGGTTTGCGACAGCAGTCGTGAAAGTGATTTGAATGATCTTGCGCGAGGCGTAGGTGCCGCCCTGCTTACACTTGATGGAAATGGTGATGGTAGTCTGATGGAAGGGGCGTCGAATCAGTCCACCCACTTTGATAACTGTCATCGTCAAGCAAACGACCTGGCCGCGATCCTTTATACCTCGGGTACGACTGGTTTATCGAAAGGCGCGATGTTAAGCCATGATAACTTATTGTCGAATTCGCAGACGCTGGCTAATTATTGGCAATTCACTTCGAGTGATGTTTTGTTGCACGCATTGCCAATTTTTCATACTCATGGATTGTTTGTAGCAACTAATATTATTTTATTAAGTCAGGCCAGTATGATTTTTATGCCCAGGTTTGATGTCGATATTATGCTTGAACAGTTACCGAACGCTACCTCCCTGATGGGCGTGCCGACGTTTTACACACGGCTGCTAGCCAATCAACAATTCAATCAATCATTGGTAGGTCATATTCGTTTATTTGTATCGGGTAGTGCGCCTTTATTAGCCGAGACTCATATTGATTTTGAAAAGCGTACGGGTCATAGAATCCTGGAACGTTACGGGATGACCGAAACCAATATGAATACTTCAAATCCCTATGATGGAGAAAGGCGTGCCGGAACGGTTGGGTTTCCCTTGCCAGGGGTAGAAGTTCAGATCCTCAATGAAGATAGCGGAGAACCGGTCGCCGACGGTGATATCGGCATGATTGAAGTTCGAGGTCCAAACGTATTTATCGGGTACTGGCGTAAACCGGAAAAAACTGCCG
>JBLIOG010000365.1:0-3828 GCA_047639625.1 Gammaproteobacteria bacterium | reverse complement strand
TGCGAAGTCGTTTGATAAACTTCTGGCGAGCTGTTTGAGTCATAGATTGGTTGGATAATCGGTAATGATCGGAGTAAAAGTTTACTGACTGATTGAACGGATTGCAAAAGGAAGGACTGGACAATAAGAAAGTCAAGTTAGCATAGTAATTCGACGAAAAAAGTAGGCGATAAACGCGCTATTGTGAATCAGTTCTGGCATGATAAAAATGAATAATCTGGAGTCATTCTCATACTTGGTCATCGACCCATTGCTGGTATTCTTTTTTGTGTGTTTTCGCTATTAGCGTTTGCGACGCAGGATTCAATTGTCAAAGGATTATCGAGTGACTACCCAGTTCTTCAAATTCTATCGTTTCGTTCGGTCGTCAGTTTGGTGTTGATGGTTTTTATTGGCTTAATCACCATTGGGCCTTCGGTTCTAATAGGGCGTGAAAAATGGTTGTTGTATGGTCGGGGTGGGTTAGCGTTCATGGCATTTACTACTTACTACCTGGCACTGCAAAAAATCCCGCTGGGAGACGCAGCTGCGGTTTATATGACAGCACCTCTATTTGTCACATTGCTGTCGGCATTAATACTGCGCGAGCGCGTTGGCTGGTATCGGTGGTCAGCCGTTTTGATCGGTTTTATGGCTGTTATTTATATGTTGAAACCGGGTAGCTCGGTTTTTCAAATAGCATCTGCGATGCCATTATTTTCTGCCTTTTGCTACTCATTTATACCGATTATTAATCGTCGTATTGGAACATCCCAGGCGGCTTTAACGATGGGTATATATGCGACCACTACCTATTTTATTTTGATTCTGATCACTTCTTTACTGGTTTATGCGATACCCGAGCCGAACATCGATAGTGATATTTTGTTGAGCTTGTTTCGTCCATGGCAGATGTTTACCGTGACCGATCTCTGGATAAACATGTTGTCCGGTTGCCTGTTTACGATTGGGTTGTTATCGATCACTCAAGCGTATCGAATTGCAATCGTCAGTACTGTTGCACCCTTTGAGTATTCGTATTTGTTATGGGCGAGTTTAATCGGATATTTATACTTTGGTGACGTACCTGGGCATGAAATTATTCTAGGCAGCCTGGTGGTTGTCTCCTGTGGTTGCTTCATCATCTATCGTGAGAATCGTAGAAAGAAGTTGGCAGCATTGCGCGGTTAATTATCGTGTGTCGACATTTTAATATTAGTATCCTCGACCGACGCTTCAACATGTACCCGAGACCGCTAAATTATCGGATGGTATTCAGATCAAGTCGGGCAATAGTTTATTGAGTTTGAATTAGCCGGTCTTTGAAGCGCTTTACTCAACGTCAGTTATTTTATAATGCCTTGCAACATTGACCGAAACTGATCCCCACTTAGACTTACCCACTCGATCCTGATGGCTTGAAAATGATTCGCGGTTGGTAAATTCTTCATGCACATTAAATTTATTTACGTTTTCGCTATCTTGAGAAACCTCAAAAACTAAACAGCCAGATTCCTGTTTTGTTAGAGCGATGTGCGTAGGAAGTTCATTTTTTACAGCAGTGAGCTCAGCAGAGGGCACAATAATATGTCCTTTCAAAATTACCTTTGACAAGTTTAGTTTTCCTGTTTTTGTTTAATATTAGGATAAACGAGAAACGAAAGCCCCGTTATCATTTTTTAGAACTGGGCTGTGGTTCCCCATTGTTTGAAGGGCGTTCTTCAAATTGAGGAAGGTCATCATATATATCATGCCACTGAGCCCTGTAACCTACGAAAATATGCGCCTCTGGCTTTATACCCGGATCTCCTTCAACGGTACCAAGTGTTATCGTGGTAACCTTTCCCTGGTTGCTGCCTGCCAATGTCGAGCCACACTCGCTACAGAAACACCATCCGTCACCTGACAAGGTTTCGTGTGTTTTTACGAGATCCTCGCCTGAGGTCCATATAAAATCGCCTGGAGTGAAATCCGCATAGGTAGCAAATGCTGCACCATGCTGACGCCTGCACATGGAACAATGGCAATGATCGGCATTATTAAGTGGTCCGGTAACTTCGTAATGGATTTTGCCGCATAAACACCGGCCTTTGATGATCATCTTAACTTCCTCCCATGATTCCTTAAAGTTTGTGAAATCGGTCAGGTATTTTGAATCTAAATAGGTCCGAGCGCAAACCTTTAGAGGCGCGCCGGAAGATAGCTGGCCGCAAAGGCCGCACATAACAATATGGCTGATAGCAGTAAATAAAACACTTCAAAGGGCGCCACCAGCAAGATCAGTGTCACCAGTAGAGGTGTGAGTAACTGTGAGGCTTCGCGCCAGGTCGAAAATATCATGGTCATTTCGGTTCGTTCACGGGGTTTAACTGTGCGCATAAACGGGATATTGCCCAGTATATCGACAATGACACCGCCAACCGAGGCGAGAATCCAGAATAGCAAGCCAATGGGTTTTGGTGACCCGATGAAATACAGCATCGCAACTGAAATGCCACAGAGCAATAAAGCGATAATAATAATGTTCCTGGTGCCATGACGACTCGCAACGTTCCTGATGACAGGGCTAATTAACAGGAGTCCGCTGACAAATGATAAAAGCCCACCGGCAACCCATTCAGGGAGATTGGCCTCGACGACATAAATGGGGCCGTAGATAAAAAGTGACATCCAGAATATTGCCCGTGATAGTGTGATTATGTAAGCAATTCGTAGAGTAGATTGTTTAAAAAAACGAGGAATAATGGTTAATAGCCCTTGAGGACGTCTAAGCGCTTTTTTTATAATCTGATTATCGCCCAGACGTAAATGCCAGAAATAGGTCAGCATAAATAAAGCTGAGACAATGGTTATGCTGAATGCCAGCCAGTCTGCTACTTCGGTCCATAAATAGATTCCTAGACTCGGGCCAATCATCCAGGCCATTCCAGTATAAAGCAGCCGCCTTGATTCGGTATAAATCAGTTCCTTTTTGCCGATATAGTCCATGATGTATAAAGATATACAGACTGAAAATAATGAAGCAGCTGCTGACTGTAAACCGATTGCAATGGCCACAGTGAGTCCTTCGGCCAACCAGAAAATACTGACTGCAATCAGTGTGAAAAAAACCCCCAGTGTGACGACCCACCGACGTTTCAGGAGACGTTCAATCGTGGCAAAATTTAACGTAATGCTAAGTGTTAATATTGAGGCGAAAAGATATGCCTGGGTGACTGCTTCTTTACTGCCAAGTGCTTTGAGAACCAGGAGTGGTATGACCCCGATCAGAATTGAGCGGGAAAACCCTTCGAATGCATTGAGTTTTGCCAACGGCCGGCCGGCGTCACCATTAAAGGCTTGCAAGCCTGTTGGTTTTCGTTCGAACAAATTGATTCCAGTAGGCGGTTTAGTAATGAATAGTAGGCTAATACCCGATATAGAAAAAGCGATATAAATTGATGGATTTAATCGGATATGGTGATTGAATAAATCACTTCACAGGTAGAATGGGAGCAGCAATAAACGCTCGATCACTGTTTGATTTTAAATTTCCCATGAGCGAGGAAATGAATGACCTGCTCGATCACATTCTGATTTTTCATCATGAAAGTATGAGTAACGGGCAATGTTAAAAAGTCCTGCATGCCTTCGACTTTAGCCGCAGTAACGCTAACTTTACCGTCGTCTTCTTCTGGGATTAAGGTCGATAAAATAAGATTAATACTCCGAGTTCCTGCTATGATGCCCAGCTCGAAATCCACCGGTCCGAGCGATCGAGGAATATCAGACAACTGTGTTCCCAATTGCAACCCTGCGGGGCCGTTTAATAACTCGAAACCGGGAGCATCCCGCAATTTATCAACTACT
>JBLIOG010000364.1:0-3845 GCA_047639625.1 Gammaproteobacteria bacterium | reverse complement strand
CCAACCAGCGCATCACCCGCCACCCAGACCAACGGATTTGAAACCGACCTGAGATGACCATCAACGACTATACGAATACCATCGTGCTCAATTCCACCCACATCTAGATTCAGATCTTCGACATTGGCAATCCGCCCAGCTCCATTTACGACGCGGTCTACAACAATACTTTTGGTCGAATCTTGCAGGATATATGTGACTTTAAATTGTTCACCGTGCTTTTCGACAGACTTAACCTGAACGCCGGTTTCAATCGAAATTCCGATTCGTTCGCTCTCCTCACGAATTTGTTCAACCGCATCTGCATCCATCCTGGGTAGTAACTTGGCGGTTACTTCGAGAATCGTAACTTTGGACCCTGCCCGGGCATAAACATGACTAAACTCCATTGCAATAACGCCGCCTCCGATAAACAAAACCGAATCGGGTTGATCGTGATCAGCCAGCACATCATCGGATGTGAGTAAATATTCAGAACCTGGAATATTTAAGGGCCGAGTTTTAGATCCCGTGGCAATCACAAAATTATCCGCAACCAGTGTATCGTCACCGACCACGATACTATTTGGGCTCGTGAATCTTGCCTTTCCTTTAAAAACATCACCGCGTGATCTGGCCGTATCTTCCATCGCTGCGGGTATAAATCCAATCATCGATTCTTTGCGCTCGATCATTTTCAACCAATTGAGCCTGGCCGGTCCAACATCGATGCCATGAACATGGGCACGTTCGATGTCATGAAGAGCCTGACCCGCTGCTACCAATACTTTCTTCGGCGTGCAACCTCGATTTGGACAGGTGCCACCAAATTCATCCGATTCTACAAAAGCAATTTTTTTACCGGCGGCGTGCGCAATTTGGGAAACTCCAAAGCCTGCATTTCCACCCCCAATAATAACAATATCAAATTTATGATTAGACATGATTAGCAACCTCTCCAGATGAAACGTCTGATTCACTAATAGTGACTAATTCGCCGCGTTGATAAAGCTCTGCCAGCTCATCGCTACCACCGACTGAGCTCCCGTCAATGAAAATTTGAGGCACGGTATCGCGATTCGAACGTTCGACCATTTCAGCCCATCCCTCTGGATTCATCGATACGTCATATTCGGTATAACTTAATCCGCAATGATCCAGTAAAGCTTTCGCTCTATGGCAATACGGACAGGTTGCGAGGGAATATATTTCAATCTTGTTCATGATAAGCCCTTGTTTCTGACCATTCGGTCAATAATAATGTAAATAGAAACCCGGTTGGTACAAACTTCCGGATATAAATGTTAACTCGACATTATTGACCAATTGGTCAATAATAAGTTCAGTCTTATTTTGAAACCAACTATTTATGGCTCGACCCAGGCAGTTTGATGAAAACCAGGTTATCCAGAAGGTCATGGAAATCTTCTGGGAAAAAGGCTACGAAGCAACCTCACTGACGGATTTGATACGGGTAACAGGTCTACAAAAAGGCAGTCTCTATGGCGCCTTTGGGAACAAACAAAATTTGTATCTTTTGGCCCTGAAGCACTATGAGCAAAACCATATTCAGGCAGCGGTTGGGCGATTAAACGACGATTCTCCGGTTAAGAGTAAGATCCGCTTTTTATTTGATTTAATTTTAGAGTCGATGCAGTCAGGTGCCTTTGCCGGCGGTTGTTTGCTGTGCGACGCCAGCCTGGAAATGGCCTCAATCGATCCTCAGGTTCAAAAATCAGTTGAAGGTATGATTACGCGCTTGCTTCGGTCAGTGCGTTGCGCCCTTGAACAAGATCAGTATCCCGATGCAAAGCTCGATTCAACAGCCGATTTTATTATTGCCAGTTATTTTGGTTGCCGGATTTACGCCCGGGCAGGGATGAAATCAAGTCATATTCAACATACGCGCGATCTTTGTCTGGAAACTTTAACCGGTTTGCGCAAGTAGTTTGTTATCATAATGAACCACTAAAAACACTGATATTGATCCCACCCGAACACCTCTTCGAGGTAACTCGCACACTGAAACAACGCAACTTCACCATGGGGTTTACCCATCAACTGGATACCAACGGGCAGCCCTGATTGAGTCTTGCCCACCGGCAATGTAATAACTGGTAAAGTGGTCGCTGTAATTGCATAGGCAATTCTGAGCCAACGATAATAATCTGAGTAGGGAACCCCCGCTGAAAAGCCAGGATATCGTTCTTCAGCATCGAATGGTTCAACAATAGCGGCCGGACAAATCAACAGATCGTAATCCTGCATAAACTGACTGGCATTATTAAAAACATCAGCCTGAGCATTTCTGGATGCCAGAATATCGTTAATAGATAATTGCAATCCATACTCAATATTCCAGATATTTTCCGGTTTTATTAACGAACGAATACTTTCAAGATCAGAACCATAAGACTGGGCATAACTTAAAGCTCTTGGAATATCGAAAGCCGAGTCAGTCTGTTTCAAGTCGGGATGCGATTCAACAAGCGTTAATCCTTCTCGTTCTAGAGTTTTTACTACATCATTAAACACCATCGCAACCGGTTCCGATAACGCCGAAATACCCAGATCAGCGCTAATGGCAATCCTCGAAGGTTTGATTGGTTGAGAGGAAGCCGTTCTAAATGTTTTCGCATCAATCTGTTTGGACAACCCACAACTTTCATTGGCATTGGTCATTGCATCAGCGAACAAAGCCAGATCAGCAATGTTTCGCGCCATGGGTCCATGTTGAGCATAAACATCGAAAGGCATATTTCCCGGACTACCATTAATCAGGCCAGGCGAAGGCCTTAAACTGGCAATACCACAAAAGCTCGCAGGCGTCCTCAATGATCCGGCTAGATCTGAACCATTCGCCAGCCAGGCACAGCCAGAAGCTAATGCCGCAGCAGCACCACCGGATGATCCGCCGACCGTTTTTGTTTTATCAAAAGGGTTTCGCGTCACCCCGAATACATCATTAAAAGTTTGCCCACCTGATCCAAATTCTGGAGTATTCGATTTCGCATAAATACTGGCACCGTTGGTTTCAAGATTGGTAACCATGAGGTCAGAAGCATCCGCTATAACATTTTCAAAGGCCAGTGATCCACTGGTGGTTCTTACTCCAGCTACATCGGTTAAATCTTTGATCGCAACTGGAAGGCCTGCCAGAATTGTATTGGAATCAGCATTTCGATTGGGGCGATCCATGCATAATGTCGGTAGCGCATTTATATCACCGTCGACCTCAGCGATTTGTTGGGCCAATGCATCCAGCGTGTCCTGTACCGACACTTCCCGCTGGCTCAATAACCTGACGACTTCAACCGCCGACTTTCGTATCAATTCATGAGTCATTACGCACCATAATTTAGTCGAAGAATATTTTTCTGAACTTTACCCATGGTATTTCGAGGCAATTCATCCAGGACAAAAACTTTACGGGGTAGTTTAAATTTAGCCAGATTTTCTTTCAATGCGTCTACCAGAGAGAGCTGATCCCAATCTATTGTGCCGTCGACTACCATAGCAACAGCTACCGACTCACCAAAATCGGGGTCAGGGATACCAAAAACCGCCGACTCGACAACACCATCAAGATCATCTATTTCGACTTCGATCTGTTTCGGATAGATATTAAAACCTCCCGAGATGATCAAATCTTTTTCCCGGCCCAGAATATGGATGTAACCGTCATCGTCACGACGCCCTAAATCTCCAGTGATGAAAAATCCATCTGTTTTTAATTCAGCGGCAGTTTTTTCCGGTTTACGCCAGTACCCGATAAATACGTTTGGACCTCGAACTTCAATCATGCCGATATCACCGTCGGCGACCGGTTCTCCGCTATCTTCATTGAGGATCTGAACTTCTACCCC
>JBLIOG010000363.1:0-3858 GCA_047639625.1 Gammaproteobacteria bacterium | reverse complement strand
CTTATTCGCGGTGTTGATATCCTGGTTGCAACCCCCGGGCGATTGCTTGATCACGTCAATCAGCGTTCAGCCGATTTATCGAAGGTTGAGATTTTGATACTCGACGAAGCTGACCGGATGCTGGATATGGGTTTTATTCATGATATTCGAAAAGTGTTGGCACTGGTTCCAAAACGGAAACAAACACTGTTGTTTTCGGCAACATTTTCAAGTGACATTAAGCAACTGGCCAACGGGCTTTTAAACTCCCCTTCTTTAGTTGAGGTAACGCCGGAAAATAAAACGGCGGATACTGTTCGCCAGTCGGTGTGTTTTGTCGACAAAAACCGTAAACGAGATTTATTGTCTTTTTTAATAGGCAGTAATAACTGGAAACAGGTACTCGTGTTTCACCGCACTAAACATGGTGCTAATCGTCTGGCGCAGCAATTAAATGATGATGGAATCGAATCAGCTGCAATACACGGTAACAAAAGCCAGGGTGCAAGAACGCGTGCCTTAAAGGATTTCAAGGATGGCAATGTGCGGGTTTTAGTGGCCACAGATATTGCTGCACGTGGGCTGGATATTAGTCAGCTACCGCATGTCGTTAACTTTGAATTGCCTAATATTGCGGAAGATTATGTTCATCGTATCGGACGTACCGGCAGAGCCGGGCTTGAAGGTGAAGCTGTGTCGCTAGTGTGTATCGATGAAAAAGCTTATCTGGCTGATATTCAGCGTCTGATCAATGGTCAGATTCAAGTGTTTGAAGTTGAGGGGTTCGAAGTTGATCCTACAATAAAAGCCGAGCCGATAAAAAAACAAAAACCCCGTTCAAATCCGCGTAATCGAAATAATAGTTCGAGCAAACCTCAAAATCGAAATTCACCCGGAGGAAACACTGCCGCCAAGAATCGTCGTCGTCCATAAAAACGACGACCAGTCGTCAGGAATAAAACTGGTTTCGACTGCCGCGGTTTAACCATTTGAGCAGAACCGAATCGAGCGCGGACTCTGCTGCAATGCCCAATTTTTCGGGTAAAGATTTCTTCGCGCAATATTTAACTTCGAAGACATCTGATGATTCACAGGCGCTCATGATGTAGCTGTCGCTAGTCATGAGTTCGTCGACCAGATTCTTATCCAGTGCACGTTGCCCAAACCAGATTTCACCGGTAGCAACCTCGTTTATATTCAGTGTTGGGCGGTGTTCGAGCACGAAGTCCTTGAACAATACATGCACTTCTTCGATGTCCTCAGCGAATTTTTCGCGGCCTTTATCGGTGTTTTCACCGAACATGGTTAAAGTTCGTTTGTATTCTCCTGCGGTGATCATTTCGAAATCGACGTCATTTTTCTTTAATAATCGATGGAAGTTAGGAATCTGCGCGATGACCCCAATCGATCCAATGATGGCAAAAGGCGCTGCTAACAGTTTGTTGGCAACACAGGCCATCATGTAACCGCCACTAGCGGCAACTTTATCAACACAAATTGTTAGCGTGACTTGACGATCTTTAATCCGTTGTAACTGCGAGGATGCCAGGCCATAAGCGTGAACCATTCCGCCGCCACTTTCGAGTCGCAGCAGTATTTCGTCCTGCTTATCAGCAATTGATAGTACTGCGGTTATTTCCTTACGTAGATTAGCAACGTCGGATGCTTTGATATCGCCATCAAAATCAAGTACAAACACACGATGTTTACGTTCGATCTCTTGCGGGGTGTCGGTTCCAGCTTTAGCGGCTTTTTTCGCTGCTTTTAAGTGGGCCTTTCTTTCGGCCTTTTCAGTTTTGGCTTTGTTTTTGATCTGGCTTTTGAAGTCATCTGGATCCATGACAGTCGCATTTAACGTATCGACCAGGATTTCAATCTCTTCATTTATCTTTGTTACTTCGATGTGTCCATCCGAAGTTTTCCGGTTGCGCATACCCGCAGCAATGATAATCATGACGACCATCGCAATGGCGAGCACAATGGTTAAAGCTTTTAATGCAAACAATCCATAATTAAAAAAGAATTCGGCCATGTCTATCGTTTTTAGTAGAAATTTAAGAAGCGCGAATCATACGCTGGAGACCAATTAGAAGGAACCGGGCAAGCTTTTTATTTTGACCTTTTGGTTTAAATTGATAGGTTATGTGAGGGTTTTAACGTAATAATTTTGGCTATTTCAGGATTAAGCCAGATTTTGAACCGGCATTGCTTCGGCGGACTCATTTGATCTGCAATGTACTCGAGTCAGTGACTGGTTTGAAAAACGCAAGAAAACCGATCGGTTTAAATCTGTCAGAATGGTTAGAAGGCCAGTAGCATTGGTGTTACTTAAGTGTACAAAATTAAAACGCACACTATATTGGGTTAAAACATATTCTCCGCATGGCTAGCCAAATAGCCTATATGAACAAGCGCCATGTCTGGCGCAATAAATGTGTTCAAGGAATAAGCCAGCCTGCAGTTTCTAATCAAGCAAAACGTCGAATGAAGTCGGTGAAGATTTTGACGGGTTTCGAGCTTTTTGGAAGCGACAGGACGGATTCACAAATTGACTGGGATTCTGAATAAGTGAGCCCGCTATATTTGAGTAATCCTGTTGCCTTTAAGCGCATCTGTTCATTGTCTAGAGCCAGTTCCGGGTCGCCCAGGCAATCCCGACGTTCTGATCGCAGCTGATTGCCATCTTTGTCCGTTACGGAAACCGCTGATCCCCAGGCTTTTGGGTACTGACTGGCGAAAGGTTCAGCGACTTGAGCAGAAGTAAGCTTTCTCAAACTAGCTGTTCGTTGGCGAGCGATACTATCGAAGCTGTCGAGGCCGACCTGTCCATCCATCAGTGCAATGGAGGTACAGTGGTAGAGTGAGAATTTCGCCTGATATTCGCTATCAGGCTCAGGTCGGTCACAAACATCTATCGCTGCCTGGTAGGTATCGATTTTGATCGACTGAACGTCACGCCCCGCCAACTTTTGATGGAGCTCAAGAGCGCAATCAATGGCTGGGTGGGTGTGTCGGCAGGATGGCCAGGGTTTGATTGAGGTCTGCCGAAGCTGCCAGTTAGAGTCAGGGTCATCAAGAATCTTTTCCGGAGTGGGATCGTCGCACATACCTGCGAAAAATCCTTTTTCTCCTTCCAGAATCTGGGGTGAACCGGTAAATCCATGCAGGGCCAATTCGGCAGCAAGCAACCCCGATTCAGCTGCATGACCGGCATGTAAATGCTTACTCATCGCACCGGTTTCCATGAATTGCCAGAATCCACTCGATTGGGTTCCGGCATTACCGAGCGCATTTTGGGTTTGTTCGTCGTCAAGATTCAATAAACAGGCTGCTGCCATAGCGGAACCGAACGGTCCGCAGGTTGCTGTGTTATGCCAGATTTTATAATGTGCAGGCCCGACACCGGCACCAATACGGCACATGGCTTCAAATCCCTGCAATATTGCGGTGAGAATTTGCGGGCCATTTTTACCGAGGGCCTGACCTAGTGAGAGCGCGGCAGGAACAACGATACATCCGGGATGTGTCACCGATGCACGATGTAAATCATCAGTTTCGGTGATGTGAGTTAGCGCACCCATGAGCATGGCTTTTCGGTTTCGATCCAGGTCACTGCTCTTCGCCCAGTTATGTAATACATGACCGACAGGAGTGGAAGTGCCGGCATAGGCTGAAGCCAATGCATCAAGCGTAAACAGAGCCGCCGCATCTAAATCGGATTCACTGATCGGTTTTTTACGAATAAGTTGAATTAATTCTGCTGTAATACTCATCTTGACGTTATGGTTTCGGTATGACGGGCGTCGATTCTACCTTCAAACTGTTAAAGGGTTAAGGTCTCTAGACGTATTTAATCGGGTTGCCTCGCCCCCGCATTGC
>JBLIOG010000362.1:0-3881 GCA_047639625.1 Gammaproteobacteria bacterium | reverse complement strand
TAATCAACGGGTAGATTCTTCAGGTAACCAAAAGATGACAGGCCGCTACCAAAATCATCCAGTGCGAATTTACAACCGATATTCTGGAGCGTAGAAATAAAACTAGTTGCGGCTTGCAGATTAGAAATTGCAACTGTTTCAGTTATTTCAAAGCAAATTTTATTGGGTGCTATTCCACATTGGCTGATATTGTCCAGAACTACATCAAGAAACTCGCTATTGGTTATAGATTGACCTGAAATATTTATTGAAACAAAATTAATCTGATTGACAAACGTCGGGTTATCTGCGAGAAAATCACAGGCATGATTGACCACCCAGGCATCTATCTTTTCGATTAAATTATAGCGTTCGGCGGACGGTAAGAATGCCCCTGGCGGAATGATCTCATCATGCTCGCCTTGCATTCTCACTAATAATTCATAGTGGGTTAAGTCGTTAGAGTCCAGAGCGACTATTGGTTGAGCGCATAGGCAGAATTGATCATTCTCCAAGGCATAGTCGATTCGTCTTACCCAATGCATTTCTCCGAGTCGACTAGCGAGTTCAGTGTGATCAGGATGATAGGTTTGAATTCGATTACGCCCCAGATCTTTTGCGAGATAACAAGCGGTATCAGCTTGCTTGAATAGTTCCGTAAAACTACCCGTTGATTCAGTTATCTCAACCAGTCCAATGCTGACACCAATACGATAAGACTCAGTTTCCCAGTGAAAATGGAATTCTCTAATGGTATTCAATAATTTTTCGGCAACTCGTTGCGCTTGATCATAAGGGCAGTGCTCCATTAAAATACCAAACTCATCACCGCCCAGCCGAGCGAGTGTATCTCGGCTCCTTATCGTATCTTTTAACAGTTTACCCAGTTGTCGAAGCAACTCATCTCCAGCGATATGTCCACAGGTGTCGTTGATGATTTTAAACTGATCCAGGTCGAGAAAACACATAGCGTGTTTCGCCTGATCTGTTTGAATAGTCGATAAGACTAGATTGACTCGATGTTCGAATTCACGGCGATTGATTAGGCCTGTCAAGGCATCATGGCTGGCCTGAAAATTGAGTTTTTCTTCAACTATTTTCTGCACCGTTATATCCGTACCCGTGCCACGATAGCCACAAAACTCTCCCGATGAAGTATAAACGGGATTACCATTTAGTGACACGTGCAGATTTCCTCCATCGGCTCTCCTTACTTGATATTCGAGGTATTTGAATGGCTCTCGTCGCTCTATTCGGCGTATATGATCACGCCATTTTTCGCTATTCAAATCCTCGATATTTTCGTCTATTAATTTGCGTCGATCGAAGCCATATAAACCGTCGGGTGTGAGTCCGGAGAGTTCGAAAAATCGAGCACTGTTGTAGGTGTATTTAGAATTTTCATCCATTTCCCAAAACCAGTCAGATGCGACTTCGGCAAAATTCTTGAACCGTTCCTCACTCGCTTGAAGTTTTTCTTCAGTAGTTTTCAGGTCGATTAAGTGACTGTTAAATTTAGCTAGCTGATGATTAAGCGAGTCGACTACCAAAGAAAATTCATCCCTTTTATTGGCCGATGACGACTTGCGTTCTAGTTGAAGTGGTTGACTTAATGTGCCTATCTTTTGGTTCATCAAAAATTGTGAAATATGGGTTAAATGGCGCCCCACAAGTCGATAAAAAAGTATCAACATAAACAGCACAACTAAGGTTGTTTTAAGGAGGTTACTAACCAGAATAATGAGAGCTCTATCAAATATTCGCTGATTTACAGCCTGTTTATCAAAGGCGACGTTTAGCTGCCCAATTTCAACCATTTCGCCTCGGCTTTCAAATTCTAAAGTATAGGATCGCATTATTATCTGACCGACGGATTTTTTCTGGGAGGAAACCAGTTGTCGATCATTTTCAATTATCTCAATAAAACTTAGATCGCGTAAGTTCGATATTCCTTTTACTATTGTTTCAAGCTTTTCAATATCCTGTGTCCATAGGCTCGCCGTAATTGTGGCGAGATGAACCTTCTCAATTTGCTCGAAGCCCTTTTCGAACAGAGATATATCAGTCTGGTAATCCCAATAGAGTTGAAGAGCCGTGATAAGCAGTGTGAGGATGGAACTACAGGCCACAATATATAAAACTAGACGTCTAGAAATCGAAGTTCTATCAAAAGTTGTTTCAGTGGAACCCATACTTTCTGTTCTCGCTAATACTCTGAATGATTGTTCTGTCTATAATTATTATTAACAATGGCGATCAGTTTTTTGCTAGTAGTAGAATTGGTTAGTTTAAATATTTTTCGGCGATTTCCTGAATTTCATTACTCTTTGTCATTTTATAAAGTTCGTTATTAAATTTTTCATGAAAGTCGCGTTTAAAATGAAACAAGCCATCATCTCTATCGGTAAAACCCATATATACTGCATCTGAAGATATCACCAGACTTTCTGTAATGGCGGATTCTGCAAGGTCATCGATTTGTCCTAAATCGCGTAATTTTTTCATTTCCCAGGCGAGCGATAATCTATTTGCCATATAACAATCGGTGCGCCCTCTAATTAACATGAGTATATTTTGCCGCGTGGTTTTAACTTCCTTTAAGCTGATTTTCTTTTTCTGTACTAATTGTCTGAAAGATGTTCCACCAAACCCATCGTAACCTGTATTGTTTCCAATGATTAAACCCAAATAGTCTGAAGGCCAATTGGGTCGTTTAGATTTCATGATTTCAGCCCGACAAACAAGCACAACTGATTCATCCATGATGGCTAAGGAATATGGCCATACGTATGGCCAGTCGTGCCCATGATAGTAAGGAGGCACAAACGAAAAGGCAGTGCCTTTTTGTATCTCCGTTTTTGCGCGTTGCCAGGGTACCGGGTTAAATACCATGTCATACCCCGATATTCGGGATGAAATACGCTTCATGATTTCAATGTAGATGCCCTTAGCCTCATCACTTTCTTTATAGGTATAGGGCGCGTGGCTGTCGTTCACCAATATTTCTACTGTCTCTGCACGAGTAGAATTTAGACTTAAAATGCCCAGGACGATCATTAAATTGGTTAATCGAATCAGATATTTCATAAACCAGACACCTTACCGATATTTGTCATTCGCAGAAGAGCTCTCGAACTTACCTAACAGAGTCTAGCACCTGATCGAAATATAGCTTGAGTTTGAGTGCCTATTAGCGATCCATAAAATGCAGTTACTGCTTGACATTAAATTCCGGATTTTTCTAATCGAATTGTCAGGATAAATAAATGGCTAAACCTCAGAGACTATCAATACGTTATTCAAGTCAAAAGTAACCGGGTTTAGGCTTCCGCAATAGTGTTCTTAATAACTCGTTAGCTGCCTGGTATACCTGGGGAGCGGTAATCAAATTTAAGGCGCTGCCTGAAGGCCTGCCGGGTGCACTGGCCGTATGGAAGCAGGTTAAAAGAAGGGACCATACTTTTCGCGCAATGGCAGGAACAATTGGCCGATTCAGATGGGGTGGTTGTCCAGGGTGCCTTATCAGAAACCTGTCTCGGGCATATAGCGCGAACCTCGAAAAAATTCTGACCCCGATATTATACATCCGTGACAAAATTAATCGTAAGGAAGTTTTACGACATTGACTTTTTCAGATATTGCATCGAAGAAGCTTCAATACAACGTCGAAATATGGCTATGAAGACACGAGTATTCTTACAGCAGTTTCTAAATCGATTCAGGTAATGTATTTACTGGTCATTATGAAGTTCGTGTGTATACGCCAATTGACTCGGCTGTCGCCATTCACCGAACGTCATGTTTCTTTCCAAAACTGAGTTCTATTGTCGATCATAATTTAGGTAGACACTGCCAGCCGAGGCCGTCTTAATATTTGATAGTATCTCTAATTATTACGTGCA
>JBLIOG010000361.1:0-3894 GCA_047639625.1 Gammaproteobacteria bacterium | reverse complement strand
ACACCACAGGCCGCCTGAATGCTGACATTCACCTCCTCTGCTTCACCCGTTACGTCTATCTGTTCGCGGTTGGATGAAAATACCACCGTTGCTTCACTATTCTCTCTGAAAGACCACTGACTATCCGTTGAAACATTTTGGGTGACCAGTCCACCGCTACCATCCAAGTAAGTGCCAACTGCTATAAAGGAGATTGTTTTATCTCTTTCGACCGACGGATTATTAATACTGCAGTTATCCAGATCAGTCGCATCTGCGGAACAGAGTTTGATCGCCGTCATCGAATTACCAACAGACTGGCTAAAAGCATCGGAAGTTAATTCGGTACTACTAACGCGTGAGGTCGCCCGCGCCTGAATGGCTAGATCACCCGAAGCAAGCGCATGTAAATAAACTCGGGAGTCCTCCACGGAAACATACGCCCGTTTTGAATCGCTATCGTCTTCCTGATTTCTAATCAGCCACTCAATTGTTTCAATTATAGTGGTATCGACAGGACGAATCTCTTCATTATTATCTGCGTCAAGATAAGACCCTATCGGCTCAAAAACCACTGATTGACACATGTCAATTTCAAGACTGGTTTGGTTTAATGCGATAACGCGATCAAATTTTGCAGCTGACACATTAAGCTCAAGTGTTGCGCTCAAAAAACCCACCCGTGCAGTCAAGGTAATATTTTCAGCCTGCGAACCCGCGGTTAACTTCCCATTATGATTAATACGGCTAACGGCTCCGCCTGAAAGCGACCAGTCAATGTCACGACTGATTGTTTTTTGCGTGATGCCATTCGTTTTAGTACCCAACAATACAAAGGTATATTGACTGCCTACTGAATGGATTGTTTCGTTTTCAGCAGAAAACTCGACCGACATTAAATCCTGAGCGGCGGTAGTGTGGAGATCAACCAGGTTGGCTTCGTCGTCAGCATCACCGCAACCGGAAAGTATTAAAACTAACCCTGAAAGTCCGCCAATCCAATGTCTAGAAGTCATAATGCACCCCCAGACTGACTACATTTATACGAATATCTTCGCCGTGATACAGTCGGATAATATCGGCCGAAATTTTGGTTTTCGGGTATTTTCGGAAAGCTTCTTCAAAACCAAACCCATAACTGAAACCGTCAAATTTATCGGTAGATTTATCGATACCCGGATAATCTGAGTCGACTTCGACGTGACTGAACCCTCCTATTAAATGCAGTTTGATACTGGATTCAATCGGGGGGGCATATTTGTAAAAGACTGAAATCACAAGAGGAATTTCTACCGTCAACTGATTCACTTCATGATCCGTCAGACCTAGCATGACTGCTGCTTCGAAATGATGCCCCGCAAAGACATCGCCAATCCGGAAGTCAACCAGCAGAGGACGGCTTGATCGAGCCGGCGTATCAAGCGCGATAAATGCAGGCGCGACTTCCCAATAAGGACCGGCACTAACTGACAGCGGTAAACAGACAAACAACCAAAGGAAGTAATATCGGTAGAATTTTGATCTCATGAAATATCGTATGATTTTAGTCGTAATGACTATATCAGGAAATTGACCTGGCTGATTCTATACTACTTAAAAAGGTTAATATCAGGGCGCAATGCTAATCGAATCCATTCGAATTCCGAGTGGCCCACGAACCGTATAAAGATGCAGAGTATTGCCGTCACGTTCCACTTCGATTAGTACGGTGTCACCGGCGTTACCTTCAGTCGTAGCTTCACGCAGCGATAGCCCATTATATATTCGGCGATTGTCATATCGAACAACATGATCCCCTGCCTGAATGCCTGCTTCTCCGGCGGGCGCACTTGCCAGTACACTCGCTATACTCACTCGATTCGGTTGGCCCGATGCAAAAAGATAAGCATCGTATTCATTTTCGGACATTTGGTTTTTTAGATCATCAGCCTTATCCGAGAGTGCCACCATCGCTTCTCGAAACTGAGTTCGATCCCACTCTTCGCGAATCGATTGGTCACGAATAAACAGGCGGTCCATTTCAATCGATTCGAACCAGTTTTTAAGTTCGGTAGCACGACCAGAACCCAGACCTGCATCGAGCAGCGCCTGAGTGTTAAACCACTCTTCATCTGAGGCAGTGTTCGAACTGGGCTGTTTTAATTCCGCCGATGCAATGGGTTCACTAACAATTTCTTCGGACAAAACACTATCCGCCATTGCCAATCGATCCAATAAATCATCAACCTGCAGTTGCAAAGACTGTCGCGCCCGAATTTCAGTCTTTAGCAGCTGATAAATCTTATCAATAGATCTACCTTGCCGACTGGATATGGATGACACCGAGGAAGCATTATGACTCGATAGTGCGGTCTCAATCGGGTTTGATTGACTCGAATCAGATGCCTCTATTTCATCACCCTCATCGCTTGAAAAAATGCCCACTCCGAAACCTAGAATCAATGCCGGAAAAACAAACAATAAAAATATTTTCATGGGAGGAAATGACATCGAGTGATTTTTTCTTAAACGAATTGGATCGGATTAAGTGGAAACAGTTCAAAGAACCTTATATTAAAGCCTGACGACAATTTAACCAGGCCCATTAACTTCAATTGTTTCGAACTCCGCCGGGCTGGTCATTTCCAGCAGCTCAAGATCTTCGGAGTGACGGATTTCACGGTGAACGATTCCTGGCGGTTGATTGACCGAAGAACCCGCGCGTAAAATTACTTTACCCTGCCCTTCATATTCAAACTCGACCCAGCCCTTTGTGACATAAACCATCTGAAACTCAAGCTGGTGTTTATGCCAGGCACCAGGTGAATGTTGCCCGGGAACGGCTCGAATCACGTGCGCACCAAACTGGCCATTAGTCGCAGCGTCTATTCCTAAGCCACGGTACTCAAAAAAAGATCTTAAACCGGTACCCGCAAAGGGTGATTGATCGGCATGTGAAATAGCGGCAACAAGTTTGTCAGCATTATCAGCCATGTGAACTCCAGAACCTATTCAGTGCTACTGGCTTTCTTTTCGATTTTATCACCCAGGTTCTTGATATCTTTTCCAAACCCTTCCATGGTTTCACAACCCGTTAGACTGGCTACGGACATCAATATAAATACCAATAAAAATTTTCGCATAACAACCTCGTGTTGGCTCTCTTGAAGCCAAAAGAAAACAGCTACGATGGAGCCGGTTTCTCTCAAATTAGATTTGATCAAGCTAGTAATTATTAAAAATACAATTCACCAACCAGACCCTGATTACAACGTCTAACATAGTACAACATTCACAGCGAAAGTCGGATGTGGTTTCCCATAATTTAAATCAAACTATTTCAGGTTTTTAAATACACTGATTCGGTTACCTGTAATAACAGAGGATTAGCAGACAGTATTCCTGCAGGCATATTTTGCTGGACAAAAGGCAGACTTGACGTAGTCTTCCCCGACCATTACACCTAAGCAGCGCCAATGTCGGCCCCGGCCACTCCACCCAAAACGCATGAAGTTGATAACCGCCACGGCTACGCGATGCTGTTGATGGTGCTCGGCTCGGTCGCAATCAGTTTCGGCGGGCTGGTGCTGCGCAGTATCGAGGTCGCCAACCCCTGGCAAATCAACGTGTATCGCTCGCTCGGCCTGATCGTGGTGATCACGACTATCCTTGCACTTCAAAATCGCGGCCGTTTTTTCAAAACATTGATGTCCGTGGGCCGTTACGGACTGCTCGCCGGCGTGCTGCTGTCTGGTGCTGGACTGAGTTTTATCCAGGCATTCGCGCACACCACCATCGCCAACGCGCTATTCATCATCGGTGCCATACCTTTTTTCGCTGCGGCACTGGCGCGCATATTCCTCGGCGAACGCCTGCGTCGCGCGACCCTGGTGACGATGTTGTTCGCCGGCAGTGGCCTCGCCCTGATGGTCGTCA
>JBLIOG010000360.1:0-3905 GCA_047639625.1 Gammaproteobacteria bacterium | reverse complement strand
GGAGTAGATTGAATGCAGTCTCGGGCTAAAATTGTCATTATCGGTGGTGGCGTCATGGGCTGCTCGCTGGCTTATCACCTTTGTCAAGAAGGTGAAACCGATGTTGTGTTGCTGGAAAAAGCCGAACTCACGAGTGGATCAACCTGGCACGCTGCGGGTCAGATCACGCATTCGGTCAGTCATTATAGTCTGGCTAAAATGGCGGCCTACGGAACCGAACTTTATCCCCGGCTTGAAGATGAAACTGGCCAATCCTGTACCTGGCATGAGAGTGGCAGTTTACGAATTGCTTACACGCAGGATGAAGTTGACTGGATTAAATATACCCTTTCAGTCGGTAAGGGGCTTGGCCACGTCATGGAGATTGTAGAACCGGAACGGATTGCCGAATTACATCCTTTTTATAATTTAGAAGGCGTCAAAGCCGCACTCTATACACCTAATGATGGTCACGTTGATCCAGCAGGCGTTGTTTTCGCAATGGCCAAAGGTGCGCGGATGATGGGTGGCACTATTATTCGGCAGAATCGAGTGACTAGTATCACCCGGCAAGGGCCTGGCTTTATTGTACATACTGAGCAAGGTGATATCCAAGCAGATCGGGTGGTGAATGCAGGTGGAACTTACGCGCGGCAAATTGGACAGTGGTTAGGTCTTGATTTACCAATCGCAAACATGCTCCATCATTATTTGATTACCGATACGGTGCCTGAATTTTTACAACTCGAAAAAGAGCTACCGGTCATCCGAGATGACTCACAAGTGTCGGGCTATATCCGCATGGAGCAAAAATCGGGGCTCATTGGCATTTACGAAAAAGCCAATGCTGCGTCAGTTTGGGATGACGGTACACCCTGGGAATCAGAAAACGAACTCTTCGAAGCTGACTATGATCGCATTATGCCCTGGCTTGAAAACGCCCTCGAGCGCATGCCGATATTGGCTGACAAAGGCATTAAATCGGTCGTTCACGGCGCGATTACCCATCCGCCTGATGGTAATATGCTATTGGGACCTTCTGGCGTTGAAAATTTCTGGCTCTGTTGCGGGTCACAGGTTGGTATCGCCTGGGGCCCGGGTGCCGGGAAATATCTAGCGCAGTGGATGGTTAAGGGCGCAGCCGATGTATCTATGCGCAGCTTTGACCCGCGACGATTTGGCGCGCGCATCGATGATGATTATCGAATCAATAAAGCCAAGGAAGACTATTTGTTAAGGCATGAAATCCCTTATCCACATCAGGATCGACCTGATCTGCGTCCCTCGCATTCGAAGTGTTCACCACTGTATGACGTCCTCAAATCAAAAGGTGCGGTCTACGAAGACATTTTTGGTTGGGAGCGGCCTTATTGGTATGCAGTTAATGACACTGAACAAAAGCATATTGAGAGTTTCCGCCGGAGTGAACTATTTGACGTAATCGGTAATGAAGTTCGCGGAATGCGCGCGCATGCGGGAATCGCCGATTTAACCGCATTTGCCAAAATCGAGATTAGCGGAAAAGATGCCGAAAGTTATCTCAACCGGATTCAATCAAACAAATTGCCACAAAAAATTGGCAGTATCAGCCTGACTTATTTAATGATGCCTAACGGCCGAATCGAAGGTGAAGCGACCATCATTAAACTGGATGAACAAGCCTATTACATGGTGTATGCCGCAGTCCGTGAGGCAGCGTTGTTGAACTGGATGGAAGAAGAAGTTAAAGATAAAGAATCTGTAACCTTTAAAAACGTATCCGAAGAGTACGGCGTCATTATGCTGGCAGGTCCGGCGTCACGATCTATTCTGTCTCAATGTACGGACACGGCCCTGGATAGCGAAGCATTCCGATGGTTATCAAACCAGGTGATCTCAATTGCAGGTGTAGATAGAATTCGCGCCATGCGGGTGACCTATACCGGCGAACTCGGATGGGAACTGCATATTCCTATGCAAGGCATGCTCGGCGTCTATCAGGCGGTAATGGCTACCGATAAAAGTAATTCAATTGTTCATATTGGGTCAGCGACCCTGAACTCAGTACGAATGGAAAAAGCCTATCGATCTGGCCATGAAATCACCAATGAAGTTACTTTGACCGAAGGCAATGTCGAACGGTTCGCGCGTGATTCAGGGTTTCAGGGTGCCGAACGGTCTCTTCAAACAGCCTGTCGATGGGTTTTATCTTATCTAAAAATCGATGAGCCCGCGGCAGGAGAGATTCGGTCTGATCCACTGGGGTCAGAGTCAGTGTGGTATCAGGGTCAACCCATTGGACAGATATCTTCAGGTGGCTATGGCTACAATATTAATCATTATCTCGCGTTTGCCTATATCAAACCGGAGTTGAATAAGGTGGGAACCGAATTCGAAGTATTGATAATGGGTAAACCGCGACGGGCGGTGATTATTGAGCAATGTGTTTATGATATGGATAACCAGTTACCGCGCAGCAACACCTAATCGAACCGCTTACAACAAGAAACTCAGAACTAACAGTTTATGAATGACTGGTCTTGGGGTATCTTCTCGCCTCCTAATAAATATTGATAGAGTGAATTGACAAATGGATAAAGAACGATTTGAACTAGGCCTCTCCAAGCGTAAGGGTACTTTGGGTGCCGAATATGTCGAAAAAAATCTGGCTGCGGCAGATGATTTTACCCGCCCCTTCCAGGAAGCTATGACCGAATGGTGCTGGGGTTTTGGTTGGGGTGATGAAGCAATCGATGAAAAAACCCGTTCAATGATGAATCTCTCCATGATCGGCGCGCTAGGAAAAATGAATGAATGGGAGATACATTGCCGTGGTGCCATCAGCAACGGAGTCAGTAAAGAGGAGATCCGTGCCATTATTCACGTAGTGGGTATTTATTGTGGCGTACCTCAGGCACTCGAATGCTTTCGAGTGGCGCGTAAAGTTTTAGAAGAAGACGGACAGTTATAGGTTTTCGATTGTTGCGGTTTCAAAAATCATTTTTAGTAACTAATGGATTTATGTAGATTGTTAAAGAGAAAAAGCCTTTGGCAAAAATCAGGTTATGTAACTATTGAGTATTGCCAATGCCCAGTTTGCTAATGGATGTTTGACTATCTTTAACGCCCCTTCGTGTATTTCAGCCACTAACTGACAAGGATTGTCATATTGCGAGTTGTCCAAAATATATATGTGGTCACAAAGGGACAGTGCTTACCTGATGTTTTTAAGAATACGTGGAATTCGGCTATTAACCTTATCTTCTGGGGCATTATGCCCGCCTTCGTCAACACGTTGGGTAATTCTTGCATTGTTCAGCGGGATAGATTCAAGATGTATAAAAACGAGTACCACTTCATAACCCAAGGTTTTTGCCTGGGCGATAAAGTCAATTTTAGATGGATGAGAAAACACCGTTTCAAAGCAAAATGATCGGTCATCCCTGATAAGTTGTTCGCGGATTTGTTCGGCAACGCGAGCTGCCTGATAATTGTTTTGTTCAGGGTCATTCGGAAATAGTCGTTTAGCTAGAATATGCGCATTGACGAAAGGCATTTCAAACGATTCTAACTGGGTTTTATAGAATGTACTTTTTCCGGCGCCATTGCCACCAGCCAGTAACCAGAGTTGATTGCTATCGCTCACCGATCTTCTTTAGCTAAAGGTATAAATTCGCCTTGATCAAACTGGCCAATAGTTACCTTTCCATTAGTCTAAACTTGCTCCAGATATCCAGGGTGAGTTTGCGATATCTGATATCGTATGGCGCTGTGCGTAACATTCTGCTTCAGAGTGCCTTGTTGACGTTGCGTTTCAAGAGAAGCAAAAACAGTGGCAGGGTCTACCGGAGGTGAATTAACCGGTTCGACTTTCAACCGGGATAAGCCGGTCGATATAGATAACAAAACATCAGGATCGAGGGTTGATGCAACGGCCCGGCCCAATT
>JBLIOG010000359.1:0-3943 GCA_047639625.1 Gammaproteobacteria bacterium | reverse complement strand
CGAAAGCCAGGGTTGTCCTTTTGCTGGGCGCTGTCTGCAAAACATGGATAAATGTCGGGGTCATATTCTGCCGGTCAGGCAATTGAATGATGACCACTTTGTCCGTTGTTATTTATACGAATAACTGAGGTTGCAAACTGCGGGTACTATTCGTTGGCTGTATTATTATTGCGCTCAGTATTGATGGCCTGCGCAAACCTTTCAATTTCAGTCAGAGAAAACCAATCTTCAAGGTTGACCGAAATCTTATGCCGCCAGTTAGGGTATTCATCGATGGTACCCGGCAGATTTATCTGATGACTCTGTGACAGTATGTCTTCAAGCGGAACCATCATCAGTATCG
Source organism: Gammaproteobacteria bacterium (assembly GCA_047639625.1). GTDB lineage: Bacteria > Pseudomonadota > Gammaproteobacteria. The sequence goes on along the minus strand of JBLIOG010000359.1, from coordinate 3,600 downwards.
ATTGGGAGCGGGCCAAAAACTTTTGGATAGACAGAAATAGTTCCAGACTCAATTCAGGCTTTGAGTGGTCATGCAATATTTCTTCGGTTATTAAATGTTGTTGCTGTAAGGCCGATATAATCGCCTGACGGTCTTGCTCCCTCAGACTTTGTAATTGATGTTTGATATCCTCAGATGGAAATAAATTTAGTTTCTCGCGTAATTCGAAATCTGCTGCTTTCCAGTATTCCTTTAAGGTGGGTAAATCATGTGAGCCCGATGTACAGAGTGCATGTAAAGGATATTCATGAGGCAGTTTGAAGCTGCCGTGTTGCCAGTCTTTCTCGAAAAATAATATTCGGAAAGATAATATTTTTTTTAACCAAAGTTGATGCCTGACTTCATCGGGAACTGTCCCGAGGTCTTCACCCACGATCATGCATTGATTGCGTTGGCTTTCGAGTGCCAAAATTCCCAGTAAGTCATCAAACGGATTTGAAACATAAGTACCCTGGTCAGCTGGGTAGCCTTCGGGAATCCAGTACAGCTGCATAAGTCCCATGACGTGATCTATTCTTAAGGCTCCCGCGTGGCGCATGTTAGCGCGCAGTGTTCGAATGAACAGGCCATATTCATTGTCTTTAAGTAGCTGCGGATTTTGCGGTGGTAATCCCCAGCTCTGACCCGATAAGTTAAAGTCATCAGGGGGGGCGCCGACACCTGCATTGATCACGTATTGCGATTGTTCCGCCCAGCATTGTGCTGAAAATGATTCATTTCCAATGGCAAGATCGTTGTAGATGCCTATACGCATGCCGACAAGTTTACAGCCATTTTGAATCGCTTCTAATTGTTGCTCGGATCGCCACTGAAGATATTGGTGAAACTCAATTTTATCGGTGTTTGATTGTGCCCAGGTTGCTACCTGAGCAGACTCGGGGTTTTGAAAGTCGTCGGGCCATTGTTTCCAGGAGGTCATTGATTGATCCTGCTGGAAGAAAAATTCCTGTATGGCTTCAAATAGGCCAAACTTAAACAGGTCTTCACCACCGTTCAATTGATACTGACGAAACGGAGAAATTGATTCAAGATTGACGTTATCGGTGTTCTGCTTGAAACATTCGAAGAGAAGTTTGAATAATTCAATTTTGATCGACCAGACTGCAGTATAGTCAACCAGGCTTTTGTCGCGTAATTGTTGTAGTTGTAATTGAAATTCTGCACTGCTTACCCTGCGCCTGGCGCTATCACATCGAGAGTATTCATCCATGGTCTCAACATCGAGATAAACTGGATTAAGGAAGTCGCGGTTTGACGGGCTATAAGGGCTAGCATTCTCGGGCAGGTGAGGGAACAGGCTATGTAGTGGATTCAACCCTATTAGATCTACGCCTAACGGGGCCAGAGATTTAATGATATTTGCAAGATCGGTGAAGTCGCCTATTCCCCAATTGCGACTGGATCGAATTGCGAAGAGTTGTATGTTAATCCCCCAAACCTTTGTTCCTGCTTCGAATTCGGAGGGTAAAAAGCAGGTTTCCGGTACGACAATAAGCAGTGATTCAATCGAGGAGCCATCGGCGAACTCTAATTTCAATCGGTGGTAACCGATATCTGAAACCAGGGGTAGTTCGACATAAAACTGAAATCGGAGCCTGCCATCTAAATCGAATTGCGCTGACGCGTTATGGGGCTCAAATTGCCACTCTCCTTTTTGGACCCGGCCATTTTCTTCGTTAATATTCCAGTGGATTAACTGACCTGTCTGGTTGTCATCTAGCGTAATCGAAATATTGAAAGCTGCCTGGCTATTCTGATAAACATGAACGGGAGAGATCGATCGTTGCCAGTCGCGAAGCTCGATTTGTTCAAGTTCTCGATGAATATCCTGATCGCAATCTACGCTCACCTGCATCGCCTTGAGCAGAAGCTGTTTTGATTCCTGGCTTGCGACATGGTGGGTCCCACCAATATCGTAATAAGATTCTGTAATGCCATATAAACGGCTGAGGCGGTTTAAGCCGTCATGATTTGTAATTGTCATCAGTAATGTGTTTTATTGTTTGTCCGGCCTGGTTATAGCTGTCGTTAAAGACCCGTTCAAAAACTCTGTCCTGCCAAATGGCGACTGTATGAGGCGTATTCGAATTATATTCTAAAAACCCGTAAATATTAAAACCAGCCGTCTATCATATCGTCCAATTTAGCTTTGCAGCCCTCGAGCTGGCTATGATATCGCTGCGATTGTCTTTTTACTTTGCCGGCTACTTTTTTCAGACCAGGTTTTTTATTGTAGGACTTATTTCTATATCCACCGCGACCTTCGTGGTATGCGAGATACTGGGAATAGATATCCGACTTACTGATCCCCAAAATTCTTGATGACCCATGCATGTACCAGCCAATGAAATTAATGGCATCGTCAAAATCATCTCTGTCATCGAAGGCATGACCATCGGCTGAATATTCGCTCCAAACCGGATCTTGCGCCTGGGCATATCCGTAAGCTGAAGACTTTCTTGGTAAAGGAATAAACCCCAGGAACCATTCTCTATCGGGTTGTGCGTCAGCAACAAATCTCGACTCCTGATGCATGATCGCCATCATCGCGGGAATGGGGGTTTTCCATCTTTTTTGTGACAAAACAGCAGATTCGTACCAGTCGGGTTCGCCAAGGAAAATACTACAGATATTATTAGTATTACTGGGTCGGTAGGTTGCGCAGCCGGCACATAGCAAGATAATTATAGAAAGCAAAAAGTGGAATTTAAATTTTATCATCTGCCTATTATTTTGAAAGAGAGTACTGCTGATCGTTATTATAGAAATTTTACTCAGGTTCGATTTGATCGCAACCGCAAACATGCAATAAATATATTTTATGCGGTGGTGCAGTGCGTTAGGGGCTACTGGCAATATACAACATCCGCCTGTTCGCCAAAGACAGTGATTTATCAAAAAATCGATTTTACCCGGAGTCGAACAGAAATAAATTTACCTCTGTGGTCTTTGACAGGTATGTATTTGGGTAGTCAAGCGTCCACATTCTAAATCCATCGCGTAAGCCCTGTCATTTTGAGGTCAGCACCGTGAAGACATGTAGATGCCGTCGGACTGAGTTTGGGCCGTCCAGCACCCATTTCATGGTTAATCCTCCGATAGCTTGTAACGCCCCATCAATGGATCCTCCGTACTCATAAAGCAGCAATAGCATATCTGATACAGCTATATAGCTTAATTCGATAGTTATTAGCTTCAGGGCGCCTATTCCATGAAATAATATATCAAAATGAGATTAAAAATCTCTTATAAGGGTCATGTCCCACGAAATCCTTGAAATTGAATCTTTTTTATCTATACTGCTATATAGCACATAAAAATTACGATAAATTAACCCTAAAACCGGCTGAAAAATAGCGGTGTCAGTAATGACTGATCCGCAAGGCCGGCGACAGTAAGAAGTCTTATCTAAATAGATAAAGATCAAGACCGACCACTGTGACATCAAAAAAACCAGGAGGTTTGATAATGATTTTTAATAGACTTAATCAGTCGCTTCGTTTGCTGTCGGTGGCAGTAATATTTATTTCTCTTGCGAGCTGCGGTGACAGTAACGATTCT
>JBLIOG010000358.1:0-3945 GCA_047639625.1 Gammaproteobacteria bacterium | reverse complement strand
GGGGCTCATTACGTGTGTTTTTCTGTTCTAGAAAATATTTTGCAGCTAGCTTTTCCATAAACTGCTTCGCTGATTTATCAGCCGTTTCTCCAAAGTTCTGAGTAAGCTGATCGATTTCAGCATGATCTATGGATTCCTTTTCGAGCCAACGTCTAAAGCCTGGAGCAGGAGAAATAGTCGAGAATTTTTTCAAATCAGGAAAACGAATTTTCAAACTGGTCGCGACCTGTTTGATCAGGAAATTACCAAAAGAAACACCGGATAAACCCGCGTGACAGGTGGAAATTGAATAGAATATGGCACAACTGGGGTTTTCGGTCGAACGGACTTCAACTTCTCGATCCAGGATTTCACCAATATTGTCTGGAATATCATCGGTCAATGCTACTTCTACAAATACAAGTGGTTCATCTTCCATCGAAGGATGAAAAAATGCATAACAATGGCGATCGGATGGTTCAAGTCTGCTGCGTAGTTCATCCCAGTTCTTAATTTCGTGGACGGCTTCGTAAGCAATTATTTTTTCAAGAATATGAGCTGGTGTAGTCCAGTCGATGGGTTGCATCAGCAGAAATCCGCGATTAAACCAGGCACTTAATAGATGGTGAAGGTCGATGTCGATCTTTTTCAAATCGGGGTTATCTTTTATCGCCTTGAGTAAATCTTCCCGAATCTTGACCAACTGATGAGTGCCTCCATTGGCGAGGTTGATCCGCCTAAACAATTCCTGACGGCGCGGTTCGGCAGCTCGTTGTACTCCGTCCAGATTTACGGCGTTTCCGTCTTCTTCATATTTTTCAATGGCAGTTCTTACTGCGCCCGTATCGATGTCATATTCCGTTAGCAAGATGATGAAAAATTCTTTTCGATGTTCAATATCGAGCCGTTGGTAGGCATTTAAAAATCGTTCAGCAAGTAGTAAGCTCGAATATTCACCATCAGAGGCCATCATCATATTGCAGAGACTTTCTATGCTTTCGGTCTCTTCCTTAAACAAGTGCTTCCTGAGAACCGTAGGGGTCCATTGACTTGCTCTGAGTGAGGGCATTAAGTCTTGAAAAATACGCATATTTTTATTTCATACTCGAGTTAATAAATAGTTGATCGTAGAAAGATATAGAGTGTAATTCAGAATACAACTTTGGCGATGAATAATGACAACCAAATGACATAATTCAGATTATTTTCCCGCAATTATCAATCTTGAGGCTTGTTCGGCAACTGCCATCACTGTATTGCATATATTGACACTGACCATTGCAGGAAAAATTGAAGCATCTGCAACTCTGAGTTGATCCACTCCGATGACACGAAGGTTTTCATCCACTACAGCTGTCGGGTCTTTTACTGAACCAGCCTTACAGGTTCCCACTGGATGATAAACGGTTTCGCAGGTTTGATGAATATAATCGATCCATTCAGAATCTTCCACGACATCAATACCTGGAAACGCTTCGCGTTTGATATAGCTCTTGAGTGATTCCGATGACGTCAGTTTTCGGGCATATTTGAGGCCCGCTATGAGCAGTCTCTGATCATAACCCTCCGCATCAGAAAGATAATTCAGATCGATTTGAGGCTTGTCTCGATAATCTGGTGAGATCAGCTGGAGTGAACCTCGACTCTTCGGACGCGCAACATTGGGTGAAAGTTTGATGCCATGATTGATATCAGAAAAAATCGAGTCATCGATGTATTTGTCGCGCAGCCGAAGCACAAAGTGAAATAAAATATCCGGATTAGCCGCCGCTCGATCAATTTTAATCAGTGCAGTTGCTTCGCAGGGTGTCAGGCGGTAGGGCGGAGGCGGAACTTTTAGATCGCAGGCAATATTGGCCGCAACGTGATCAGACAGGTTTTTCCCGACACCATCGAGTGATTGAATTACAGGGATATTCATCGATTGTAAATCCGAACCGGGTCCAATGCCCGAAAGTATTAATAGCTGTGGTGAATTGATACTACCGGCACAGAGAATGATTTCTCGGCGTGCCGTAATTCGACCCCGCGTCGTTTCGACCGCAACGGCGGTTGAATCATCCATAACCAGGGTTTTTACCTGTGTATTTGTTAATACCTCAAGGTTTTCAGGCAGGGATTTAAGCGGGTGTAAATAACCGATCGAGGATGATTGCCGCAAAGCCGATTTTGCATTGAGCGGGAACCAGCCTGCACCGGGTTTTATCTGTTCCCGAAAATCTAAATATTCAAGACCTTGTTCAAGATTAGCGTCAATAAAGGCCTGACTGAGTGCATTACCTTGCGGGGCGGATTCGATATAGAGACGATTTTCAATGGCTTTAAAGGCAGGTTCCAAATTTTCGTAGGACCAACCTTTTGCCCCCAGTTTTACCCATTCGTCAAAATCTTCAGGTGGCGGTTTTAGAAATGCACAATCGTTGTGATTAGCGCAACCACCGAGCATTCTAGCCCGCGCATAATCCATTAATTTATCGGATAGGTGAGTTGGTTTGGCATGGTATCCCCAGTGATAGCTATCATCCTGATCATCCAGTCGGGATAAATCGGTAGCGGCTGGATCGCCTTCATCGGATTTACCGGCTTCGATTAGCAAGATGTGATCATCTAGAGCATCCGCGAGCCTTCGCGCAATAATGCAACCCGCTGCACCACCGCCAACCACAATATAATCGGCTTCTTTTGGAATATTCATATCTTGGAATCAGGTTTAATTCGATTAAGGGTTAAAAAACGGTCAAGTACATTTTTGGTAACACTTTCAACCTGAGGGTCGCGATCAATCAACCCTGCAACCCATTCACAGGTACCGGCAGTAAATACGCAACCTTGTCCCTGTTCAAACAATGCAATCATGCCTGATCCCCGTTTACAGCGGTCGATATTGTCGGGCGTAGCTCCACCATATATTACCTCGGCGGCGAATTCAGCATCTTCTGGTCCGATAAATAGTTTGTTTCCATTACCATGATCAGCTTCGAATAGCGTCGCCAATCCCATTGCCAGAATAAGCAGGTTGTCGGGGGCACCGTCAATGCCAGTTGCGTAAGGCAGGCCGTTTTGTACGATATAATCTACACCATCGACTTCATAGCCAAACACTCTCGACGGTGCGCCAAGGACGTCGCCATAATAAATATCACAATCCTTGAAAACCCAATGTTCCGGGCGATATACAGTAAACCCACCAGCGCCTCGAGGACAGCATCCGCCCCAGCCAGCATACATTCCCAAAGTGCCACTGAGGCCAAATGTCTTTGCACCGGGTCGACCCACTTCTGGTGCATCCCATGCGTTTGTAGTTCGGCAGGCGTCTTTAGTTTGACGAAGTGGATCTTCGTCCGCTCGGTATTTGTAACAGATCTGTGTTTTGCCGTCGTTTTCAAGACGTGTCTGCCACAGGAAATTGCCTGCAAACCGAGCGATATTGCCACCCTGATTTACATAGTTATCAATGGTATCGCGCATCTCCCAGGACCAGTATTCATCATGCCCAATAAAGGTTAGGCAATCGTAGTCGCTAACGAGCTCGGGCTGATATTGGAGATCATGTTGGGCAATGATATCAACGGTATAGCCCGTAGTTTCGAGCCAATGAACGTAGTGCTTCTCATAGCTAGCCCAACCCGATGAAGCGTATTTCTTTGAAAAACCGTTTTCATAGGCCCAATCCATATGGGGATAAGTGACTTTGGCACCCATTTTCGGCGGCTCACGTAAAGGGATACGGGGTGCATCGGAAGGGAGTTTGACGAAGCCATGTGAAAAAGGACGTTTATGACTGAGGATGGGAGAAAATAGATTGCTCAAAGGACCTGAGATCCCTTCATAATAGTTTGATCCACCCCAGTCGTTATAGGCGGTCCAGGTTCCGGTTGAAGCTACTAATAACAAGCGCCCATTTTTGTTAATACTTTTGTCGGGGCATATCAGGAAAATATGCGCGTATGAAAGTTTAGTGCCATC
>JBLIOG010000357.1:0-3994 GCA_047639625.1 Gammaproteobacteria bacterium | reverse complement strand
TAACCCCCGCAATGATGTGCACTTTACCCACCGCCAGAACAATTCTTCCGTCGAGTTGATCGATCCCGGGGAGATCGTCAATTGACACGGTCTTAAGATCATGTATATCTGCTTTCGCAATTAATTTCTCGGGTTGCTCAACCGGAATACTAAGCAGCAGATTCTCGACACGTCCCGACGCGATATAACGTTCAAGAACGGTCAAATCAATTTCCGGGGCAAACCTACCTGCGAGACCAATCGCTGACTCAACGTCGGCATTGCTAATCCAGACATCTAAATTGGAATTTATATCGGGTTGATACTGAACATGGGCATCGAAATCAGTAACAGTATTCCCATCAATCAAAGCCTCTTTAAAATTAGATTGTAATAACCAACGCTGATCAATTTTGGTTAAATTAAATTGGGTGCCAAAATCTATTTCGAGAAGTTCAGCCCCATCATCAGCGGCTACCTTCGCCTTTTTTACCTTAAAATCCCCACTGACATTAATCTGGCTGGGCCGATAAAAGTTGACCCAAAGCTCACCGCTAACATAAGCATCGGTTACTCGACTTTGTGGCAGATCAAGAAGTTGCGAAATACTGGCATATTGTAGTCCATCGGTAGACACATATACGTGGCTGAAGTCCTGCCGAAACCGGGCCTGAAGGCTCAGGTTTTGACCCAGTTCATCGGGTAAGTCACTCTGCATTTGCAGGTGGAATATTTGATCGAGCAACTGAACGCCCACCGATACCTTATTTAGATTGTAATATCGCTGATCCCTTTCATCATCAATAATGAGTCGATTCAAAGTGATTCTTAAATGACTGGGTAGACTACTTATCAGGCCGCTAAAATCAAATTCTGAAATTGATCCATCACCGCTCGACAAAGGCACCTCATCGAACCACCATTGACTGTCTTTATCGCGTCTGAGGGTAATTTCATTTATGACACCCGAAACATCATTGATCACTAACTCACCAATCACGAGACTTTCCAGGGCAGAAAGCTCAATCTCAAACCGATCTACGTGAACGGGTTGCATTTTATTGGAAGGATTAAAGGTGGCTTGATGCAAGATCAAGACCGGATTCAGGTTACGCCATTGACCCTCAATTTCACCAAAGGATATCCCCGGGATAAGTTCAGCATTAAGCCAGGTTTCAATATCTGATTTGATAAAGCTAACCTGCACCAGACTCACACGCATAATCGCGAAGGCGAATATGATGAGGATTATCGGCCAGATAATTAAAAATGAGGCTATTCTGATGAACACAATTCAGTAACGATTAAACGGGTACCACATCGTAGGCTTCCTGTATCAAATGCGCTTCAACCTGAAGCTTGACCGGTATACCAATGAAACTCTCGAGTTCTGCCAAACTTTCAGATTCGTCATCCAATAAACAATCAATGACGTCCTGGTTTGCCATAACCAGTAACTGTTGAGCTTCGTCATACAGTCTGGCTTCACGAATTATTTCTCGAAAAATTTCGTAACAGACTGTAACAGTGGTTTTATGCGATCCCCTGCCGTGGCAGATTTTACAGGTTTCGCATAGCACGTGTTCCAGGCTTTCGCGGGTTCGTTTACGAGTCATCTCGACTAATCCGAGCGGAGAAACCTCACAAACCTGGGTTTTTGCGTGATCTTTAGCGAGATATTTTTCGAGCGATTTAAGAACCTGGCGTTTGTGCTCATTATCTTCCATGTCAATATAATCGATGATAATAATTCCACCGAGGTTACGCAGACGTAATTGACGGGCAATGGCCTGCGACGCTTCCATATTGGTTTTGAATATAGTTTCCTCGAGGTTTTGATGGCCGACAAAAGCACCGGTGTTGATATCAATTGTCGTCATAGCTTCGGTTTGATCGATGATCAAATATCCACCCGATTTCAGAGTAACTTGCCTCGCTAACGCTCGCTGTATTTCATCATCGATATTATACAGATCAAATATGGGACGTTCGCCGGGATAATGGACAATTTTTGCTGGCAGATCAGGAATGTATTTTTCGGCAAATTTATTCATTTTTTGCCAGGTTTCACGCGAATCCACCTTCACCTCGACGGTTGAATAGCTCACCATATCGCGAAGTGTTCGAATAGAAAGCGGTAAATCTTCATGAATTACCGTACCTGGAGCACACCCTTCCGCCGTTTCCTGCATCGCCCCCCAGAGTTTGGAGAGGAAATCAATATCCCTAAGCAACTCTTCGGCACTAACGCCTTCAGCAGCCGTTCGAGCAATACAACCGCCTAGTCCACCTTCAATAAGATGTTCAGTCAGTAAGCTACGCAGACGATCTCTTTCATCTTCATCTTCTATTTTGATGGATATACCCACCATTGAAGCATTCGGCATGTACACCAGATATCGCGAAGGTACCGATATATTCGTGGTTAGCCGGGCACCTTTTGTCCCCATCGGATCTTTCACCACCTGAACGACTATGGCCTGCCCTTCGTGCAATAACGCACCTATCTGCGGTCGAGGTGTTGCATCATCTGTATCACCATTCGATTTCGGACCCGTATCAATATCCGAAACATGCAAAAATCCGGCTTTTTCGAGTCCCATGCTAACAAAAGCGGCTTCCATTCCGGGCAAGACACGATTGACCTTACCTTTGTATATATTTCCGACAATTCCTCGATTATGTTGCCGCTCAATGCTGACTTCCTGCAATGCACCATTTTCGACAATTGCGACTCGGGTTTCCTGCGGTGTAACGTTAACCAGAATTTCTTCGCTTAATGACATAGTCTTGCCTGTTTGAGTAACTGGAATGTTTCAAAGAGCGGTAAGCCCATGACCGATGAATAACTCCCTTCCATATGCTCAATAAACACAGTGGCAAACCCTTGAATGGCATAAGAGCCTGCTTTGTCCATCGGTTCTGAGGTCTGACAATATTGTGCGATTTCCTCACTATCGAGAGACTTAAAACGTATTTTATTCCGGCTTAATTCACACCACTGATTTTCACCATATTTCAGCGAGACAGCGCTTAAAACACGGTGGGTGCGTCCTGAAAGCCGGCTCAGAGTTTCACCACAATCGACCCGATCTGAAGGTTTTCCAATTATATCACCACCAATCGAAATAATTGTATCGGCTGCGATAATGGCAACATTGGTCTGCCTGCCGAGTAACTGAAAGCCCGCCTGCGCTTTTTCATTGGCCATACGCCGGACAAAACATTCAGCAGGCTCATTGTGTCGAGGCGATTCATCGATATCAATCTTGACTGTTTCAAATTTGACACCAATCTGTCTTAATAATTCAGATCGGCGGGGTGATCTTGACGCTAAATAAATGAGGTGATCCGTCATGAAACTTCAATCACGGTGATAAGGATGGCCTTTGAGAATAGTCCAGGCTCGATATAGCTGTTCTGCAATCACAACTCTCACAAGCGCATGAGGCATGGTCATACTTCCAAGGGAAATAATCTCATCGCAGCTGCTTTTACAAACATCAGCAAGACCATCAGGTCCGCCGATAATAATATTAACTGCCGGATATTCCATCATCCAGTAATCAAGTTTTTGCGCCCATTGTTGGCTCGTCCAGGACTTCCCTTTCTCGTCCAGCGCGAGTCTAAATCCCGGTTTAATGCATTTCGCCTGTATGTTTTTTGATTCTTGATTTTTTATCGTTTCAATGGACTGGCTCGACCGCTGCGCAAGGTTTAATGATGCAATTTTTACTGGCAATTCCCGTGGCATCCGACCTATATATTCATCGCAGGCAGTATCAACCCATTCGGGCATTTTTTGACCTACACTGATTACTTGAATCTGCATATCAAAAATAACCCGCTAATCGACCGGACCAGGAAACATTAAATGGCAGTTTCAGCTTCCACTATTGTGTCTTCGCCCCATAATTTTTCGAGCTCATAAAACTCTCGGATCTTCGGCAACATGATGTGAACAATAGCATCGCCAAGGTCCACCAGCACCCAATCACCAACGTCTTTGCCTTCA
>JBLIOG010000356.1:0-4003 GCA_047639625.1 Gammaproteobacteria bacterium | reverse complement strand
CGGATCTTTTCAGGTTCCAGCGGATAAACCAGTGCTACTTTAAATAACCCGAGCCCAAGCACTTCTGACTTGATTTCATCAATTCCAATGACTCTGAGCGCTTCACGCACATCAAGATAACTCTTGCCCGTTGTGATGATCGCCAGAGACTTTTTAATGGGTTTGAAAACCGCACGATCGAGATCGTTGGCCCTGACGAAGGCCTGAACCGCTGCATGTCGCTCTTCATAGACTCGTGCTTCAGCGAGTACTGGATTGAATTTTAATTTTATATTGAGCCCATCTTTCGGTAATGGATAATCTCCCGGGAATTTAATAGCCAGGCGATCGAGCCCCACTGCTACCGACGCGGAGCTTTCAACCGTATCAGCAACACATTTAAATCCTATCCAGCATCCTGAATAACGCGACATGGCAAACCCTAACTGACCATAATCAAGGTACTCCTGCACGGTGGATGGATGTAAGACTGGCACACCCGCATGAATCATTGCGTGCTCGGACTGGTGAGCAATCGTCGAACTTCGTGCGGCAGGATCATCGCCACACAACACAAGAACGCCACCATGGGTACTGGACCCGGCATAATTGCCATGTTTAATCGCGTCAGTCGCCCGGTCCACTCCAGGACCCTTGCCATACCAGATCGAAAAAACACCGTCGTATTTGGCTTCACCCACTAAACCGACTTGCTGGCTGCCCCAAATAGCGGTTGCTGCAATTTCTTCATTTACAGATGGCTGAAAATGGATCTCATGTTTGCGCAAATGTTGTTCGGCTTTCCACGCGCAAGATCATAGACACCGAGTGGCGATCCCCGGTACCCAGAAATAAATCCAGCGGTGTTTAAGCCGTTTGCCAAATCCCGCTGGCGCTGCATCATAGGTAATCGGACCAATGCCTGCGAGCCAGTCATATAGGCCCGACCTTCGGGCAAGGTGTACTTATCGTCCAGGGTTACTGGAGATCCATCGTTTAAAGGTTCGGAATGATCAACCTAAAAAGTAATATTGGGCTATTAACAAGTATATAAAAAAATCATCAGCCTTATCAATTCGACAATCAGCGCCTGTCTTTATGAGATTAGACTTTCAGTCTGAGTTCTTACCCAGTCTTGAAATCCCTTAACATGGTGTTCCTCTGGCATTAATACCCCTTCGATGAATTGAAGCGAATGAATACCCTTTTGATTTAACTCAGAGGCTTTGGCATCTTGTTGCAAAACCAGCTTTCCAAACTCTGTAATATCTTCGAGATTAAAGTCAGCCTGGTTAATGGTCTCTGGGTGAAATAACCATTCAACTTCCAGTTCTGTTTCTTCGGGACCGATCGGGTTTATACGAACGCTGCGCATATAATCCACATGCGCGGCGATAAACACCGTAGGCAAACTCACAAAATAACTCTGCCCCCTATTAATTTCTTCTGGAGTTAGATGCTCAAATGGAGAATCGGCCGCCTTACCGCTAATCGACCAGCTACTAGCACCATCGCGCAGGCCACCGACGAATTTTGGATCGTTATTGCCCTGCTTACTAATCCAGCCAGGATCATCTCGAGTGTTAGAAATTCGGCGTCCATAAATAGGCACTAGATCGCATAGCTCAGGATGGATATTCGGGCAATGCAGGCATTCATTAAAGTTCTCCCAGAATACCTTCCAGTTACAGTTCATCACTTTTTTCCAGAGATGACCAACAACCAGATCCTCCATTGGCCAGTTACTGGTACGATCGCTTCCGCGCTTGAAACTCTGATCAATGTCCGGTGGGGAATCTGACAGGGAAACAAAAATACCACCACGCCACTCTCTCACTAATACCTGGTGCAGGGGATAATTTGATTTTTCAAAATCTGGAGCTTCCGCCAATGAGCTGGTAGCGATCAAATTTCCGTCAAGGCTGTATGCCCACTGGTGGTAGGGGCAGAGCATCAACTTTTTTTTGAACTGCCCTTCTTCAGCTTCACAGATGATCGATCCCCGATGTCTGCAGGTATTATGAAAACCCCGTAACTGACTGTCATCCCCACGGACCAGAAATATTTCCTGTTCGCCAATTTTAAATCGACGAAAGGCTCGCGGTTTGACGAGCGTGCTAGCGTGGCAAAGGTACAACCAGTTCTTATAAAAAATTGATTCAAGTTCGTGCTGATACCAGTCAGAATCGTAGTACCATTTAGCCGGCAAAGAATTTTCTACCTGTTTGAGTCCATCGAAATCTTCGGAGCCGGTCATTTTTCCAGTTTTCGATTTAGCAGTCGCTGGACTTTTCATATTGTTTCACCCAATCTAAATTTGAAATCACGTTTAATTTTCAGGGTCTTCTTTCAAAATATCCCGAATACACAATATTGACCGAACATTTTTGATGCCCGGTATTTTATAGATTTTCTGTTTTAGAAATCGTTCAAACTCCCGAGTGTCCTTGACTGAAATCTTGATCAGAAAGTCAAATTCGGCGGCGCAAAGATGTGCTTCCAAAACTTCGGGGAGATTCCGAATAACTGACTCTGCGGTCGCAAAGCTTTTATCATCGTGCCGGTCCATCGATACTTGAACCATCATTAATTCCCCCCGACCCAGTGCTTTTTGATTAACAACGGCCCGATAGCCGCTGATAACGCCTTTCTCTTCCAGATTTTTTACGCGGTTCCAACAGGGCGACTGTGACAATCCAACGCGTCTTGCGAGTTCTGCATTACTAATTCGTGCATCGCCTTTCAGCTCTTCGATAATCTTATTATCTAAATGGTCGGGTGTGTAGGCAGTCATCGGCATAATAATCAGTTTTAAAGCACATAGCTCTTAAAATCCTTGAATTACCAAAAGGATCTTCTAAATTTCAATGAAATTTATAGGAACTCAGAAGCACCTTCATATTTTTTGAGTATAAAATTCTGTTCTAAGGAAATCCACAAGTGTTTTCTTTTAGAACTCGATATTACAGGCCGAACGCAATGACTAATCATTTTCTGACTCATCTATCAGACACGCTCATAAACATCGAAAGCTCAGGGCTGCTAAAAACCGAGCGCGAAATCACCTCACCTCAGGGCGCGCATATTAGCGTCGAAAACAAAGGTCAGTCACAAAACAATGTGATTAATCTATGCGCGAATAACTACCTAGGTCTAGCGAATCACCCTGACTTGATCGAGGCTGCAAAGCAGGGACTCGACGATTATGGTTATGGCATGGCGTCAGTCAGGTTTATCTGTGGCACTCAGCATATTCATCGAGTGCTGGAACAGCGTTTGGCAAAATTTCTGGGTAAGGACGATGCAATCCTCTTTGCAGCTTGCTTTGACGCCAACGGAGGTTTGTTTGAACCACTGCTTGGGCCCGAAGATGCGATTGTCTCAGACTCGCTGAATCATGCGTCGATTATCGATGGAATCCGTCTTTGCAAGGCTAAGCGTTACCGCTATGCCAATTCAGATATGGCCGATCTGGAAGATCAGTTAAAAGCCGCCAGAGAAAATAATGCTCGATTTATTATGATTGCAACAGACGGTGTGTTTTCGATGGACGGTTATCTGGCCAACCTGCCGGATATTACCGCGTTAGCAGAAAAGTATGATGCCATTGTCATGGTTGATGATTGCCATGCAACTGGCTTCATGGGCCCGAAGGGCAAGGGTACTCCCACCCATTTTGGAGTTGAAGTCGATATTATGACCGGTACTCTGGGTAAAGCCCTCGGTGGAGCTATTGGCGGTTATATAGCCGGACCCCAGGCTGTCGTGGATTTACTTCGCCAGCGCGCTCGCCCTTATTTATTTTCTAATTCCCTTCCACCTTTGGTTGTAACCGCAGGACTCGCAGCAATAGACTTGATTGAAAACGGCGACGATCTGCGCTCCCAATTATTTGAGAACACCCAATACTGGCGAGAGGGTCTGTCAAACCTCGGATTTAACTTGCTTGAAGGTGAACATCCAATTGTCCCAGTCATGTTAGGCGATGCCCGACTGGCACAGGATATGGCTGCCAACTTATTTG
>JBLIOG010000355.1:0-4013 GCA_047639625.1 Gammaproteobacteria bacterium | reverse complement strand
CCAAGATTGAACCTTGCAGTTATTTTAATCCGGATTGTTCAACGGTTGATGCCCCACGTTTTCAGCTCGATGAATCAGAAAAAGTTAACTTCGCTACCGTCTATGTCGAGGATGAGTGGTACCTCGACGATCAGTGGATTATTACTCCGGGGTTACATTTCTCAACCGATGATTACCTCAACGATAGTTTCAGCGAAGTTCGATTACATTCTCGCTATTTAATCAATGATGAATGGGCAGCAACTGCAGCGGTTGGTCAATATCATCAGTTCCCTGAGATTGGAGAGGTATTACCCGACGTCGGTAACCCAGGTTTGGAGTCACCAGAATCAACCCACACTGTCGTTGGACTCGAACAGAAAATCTCTAAAACCTGGGACTGGAAAACCGAAATCTATTTCAAGGACCTAAAAAACCAGGTCCTTAGTTTATCCGAAGGTATCGATGCTGATTTTGATGATAATTATAGTAACGACGCAACCGGCGAAGCCTATGGGCTGGAATTATTAGTCAACAGGAACCTGTCGGATAAATGGTACGGATGGGCTTCGGTTAGCTATTCTAAATCCGAACGAACAAATGAACGTACAGGCCAAAAACAACTGTTTAATTATGATAGGCCAGTCATTCTGAATCTGGTTGCAAATTATCAAATCAACGATTTGTGGAATATTGGTTTTCGCTGGAAAGCTCAGAGCGGCTCTTTGTATACTCCGATTATCGTACTCGAAGAAAGCGCAACTCAAGCCGGCATTATGAGCCCTGTGTATGGCAGAAATAACAGTGAACGACTGCCTGTCTATCATCGCCTGGATATTCGTGCGGAGCGTGTCCGACATTATAGTTGGGGGAGTTTTACCTTTTTCACTGATCTGTTGAATGCCTATGCCAATGAAAATGTCGAAGGATACGACTACGCACCCAATGGAGAAGACCTTGCTACCCCACCTTCAGGCTATGCAAGAGATATCCCAGTGACTAAGGTAGTCGGAATGGGCTTCTTTCCTTCTATCGGTCTAAAAGTCGTTTTCTAAATCAAGTTATCTTACGGGAGTAAGAGATGAAATTTTTAGTAATATTGTGCCTGCTGGTCGGGTTCAATAGTGTTAATGCTGCGACATTGAATCAGGTCACTGAAATCAGTGGGAAGAAAATTTCCGCTTCCGCAAAATCGCAGCAAAAGATCGATAAAAATGTTGCAGCGACTAATAAGCTACTCGAAGAATATCGAAATCTTAATCATCAAATCGATGGACTGAAGTTTTACAGCAATCAGCTTTCTCAACAGATCGATAGTCAGCAAAAAATAATCGATGATGTGGAGTATTCAATGTCCCGCATCTCGACCATTGAACGCCAGTTACCGGCACTCATTCAGAATATGGTATCTACCCTGGAGCAATTCGTAACACTCGATGCTCCTTTTCATCTCGAAGAACGCCATCAACGCGTCGATCAATTGAAAAGCAATCTCACTCGAGCTGACCTGTCACAGGCAGAAAAATTTAGACAGGTATTAGAAGCCTATAAAATTGAAATAGAATACGGCCGTAAGATTGATAGTTACGAAGCTACGATAGAATTAAATGATCAACCACGACAGGTAACAATACTTCGAGTCGGGCGGGTTGCGCTTCTTTACCAAACACGTGATCGTTTGCAAAGCGGCTTATGGGATCGGAAAAACAATACCTGGCAATCAATCAATAATGAAGAATACCGTAACGCCATAGTTCGAGGTATTCGAGTGGCCAAAAATCAATCGACGATTGAATTGTTACAACTTCCGATCGGCCTACTGGAGAATGCGGAATGAACGATAAAAACACATTCCAGTTTTGCCTGTTAATCGCCGGAGTTATCTTATTAAACTACGGCACAGTCAATGCCGCCGATGGAAGTCAACCGCTAAATCTCGAACAGCTATTCAATACAGCAAAACAATCCCGAGCCGACGACCAGAAAATAAACTCAGATCGGGAAGCGATATTTCTTAAACAGGTAAAAAAGCAAAAGTCAGAATTATCGAAAGCTAAAAAGGATCTTAAGGCGTTAAATAAGTTAAGTAAAAAACTAGAAACAAAATTTAATTCGAATGAACAGTCTATTCAAAAGAAAAAGGACCAACTGCAACAACGACTCGGAAACTTAAAGGAGCTGTTTGGTCATTTAACCGCCGCTTCGGGGGATTTACGAAGCACACTCGAAGCTTCTATTATAAGCGCGCAATATCCAGGGAGAGATCAGCAGCTTAATTTGCTCATTAATAAAATGAACAACGCAACATTATTACCCGAAGTCGATGAAATTGAATCACTCTGGTTAGAAATGCTGCGAGAAATGACCGAATCAGCCCGCGTCGTTAAATTCAATAGCGCGGTGATTAGTCCAGGGGGTGAAACTTCAAATCGGGATATTGTCCGAATTGGATCGTTTAATTTAATCAGTAAAGATAAATATCTTGGTTATTCAGCTGTCAGCAAAACGGTCAGCGAACTCGGTCGACAACCATCGGCGAATCATTTAAGGGCTTTGCCCCTGTTATTTTCAGGCACATCAAACTATGTTCGAGTCGGCATCGATCCGACCGGCCCTACCGGTGGTAATTATCTGGCAGCACTGGTTGATAGCCCAAGCCTGAGTGAACGTTGGCATCAGGGTGGCATTGTCGGTTACATCATTAGTGGAATTGGTGGGCTCGCTGCACTCATTGTTGTCTGGCGTTTACTGGTTCTAACATTCATACAGGGCAGTATTCTTAGATTGCTTAAACGCGGTGGTATACAAGGCCAAAGCAAAGCCAGAAATGCGCTCGGTCGAATATTAACAATTCATAAAGAACAGCCCGACCTCGATGCCGATACGCTCGAGGCCAAATTGAGTGAAGCCATCATCAAGGAAAGACCCGCGATTGAAAAATTGCTACCACTATTGAAGATTATAGCCATGGTCGCACCACTACTCGGATTGCTCGGAACCGTGGCGGGAATGATTATTACTTTCCAGGCAATCACTATTTTTGGCGCCGGTGATCCCAAAGCCATGGCGGGTGGAATCTCCAGCGCCCTGGTCACAACCGTACTCGGCCTTTTGGTCGCGATCCCCACTGTTTTTGCGCATTCAATCCTCAACAGCAAGGCCCAGAATATATTACATATACTTGAACACCAAAGCATGGGGTTGATTGCATTACACACCCAAAATACCGCTCAACTCAAAGCTGAAGAGAAGCAGGTGCCCGCATGATTTTAAACGAGAGTTATCTGCGTCTACTGGAATTAATGGGCCGTGGTGGTGAGGTCATGTGGTTGATAGCGGCAGTCGCAATAATATTATGGGCACTGGTGTTTGAACGATGCTGGTACGTTTTTTTTGGGTTTAAGAAAGACGTCAAAAACGAGCTGGAAATCTGGCAAACTTATAGCAATCTCGATAAACGGTCTTTGTATTACCTACGCGATGCGGTAGTAGGAAGAATGCAGCAAAAAATTGAGGGTAATTTGAATCTGCTCAAAACACTCATTTTGCTATGCCCCTTACTCGGTTTGCTAGGCACTGTAACCGGGATGATCACGGTATTTGATGTTATTTCATTCGATAACATGGGTGATCTAAAACTGATGGCCGGGGGCATATCAAAAGCGACCATTCCTACCATGGCCAGTATGGTGATTTCTATTAGCGGAATCTTCGCGCATGGCATGATTAAAAAAATGATAGATAGCAAAAAACGAATGATTCGCAGCTTATTTGATGGGGTGTCCAATGCGTAGAAAACTTCTCGAAACTGCAACAGCAGCGGATGATTCAATGATCGACATGACCCCAATGCTCGATGTAGTTTTCATCATGTTAATTTTTTTCATTGTCACCGCATCTTTTGTCAAAGAAACCGGCATCGATATTGAACGCCCTTCAGCCAGCACCTCCGAGTCAAAGAGTAGTGCGAGTATTCTGATCGCTATTAGTGCAGACAACCAGATCTGGATTGATAAACGTCGAATAGATATACG
>JBLIOG010000354.1:0-4045 GCA_047639625.1 Gammaproteobacteria bacterium | reverse complement strand
TCGACGTCTCGAAGTCTGGAATGTCAGGAAAGGAAGTGGAGGTTGCGTTGTTCGAACAAAGCAGCACCCAGGTAGAGAAAACTACACAAAACACGGTGACGGTATTGGTATTGGTATTGGTATTGGTATTGGTCACGATAGGCGCAACTGAGAGTAAAGCTTTGCGTTTAATTCAGGCAATACAACATTTGGCGAGAAAGTCGAAAAACCGGGTTGCCGGCAAAACAATTGCGATCACCCCGTTACCTCCATTCACCGAAATGAGACAACTTCCGCATAGTGCTTATTTTGGAGCAACGGTTGATCTACCATTGACCGGGGACAATCACGGCATAAATCCAGACATCATTGGCTCGATCAGTGCAGACGAAATCGTCCCCTATCCTCCAGGAATTCCCTTATTGGTCCCCGGACAATTAATCTCGCGACCGCTATTGGATTACCTGATAAAAGTGATACACAGTCAAACTGAAAATGAAATTCACGGCCTGATCTTAAGGGCAGACGAACCCTTTCTGCGCGTGGTTGATCCACTGAGCGTTCCGACAGATTGATTCCCATCAACACGAATATCTGACTCATTAGCGATTTGCAGGGTGAATCCAAAATCAAATAAACTGAGTTATATGAAGCCTGTAATCCCCGATAGAGACTATTTTTTCCTGATCGCAGCTTTGTTGATGATGCCCATACAGACTGCATTCGCACAGGCAATTAATTCCCATGATTGGACAGAGTGGAATACCGTATCTCCTGCTATCTTTCCAACACAATCCTGGATGCAATACGAAACGCCGGAAGAAGCCGGGTGGTCATCTGAAAAATTAACCGAGGTTCAACAACTTTCAAAAAGAGCTAAATCAGCCGCGGTGACGGTTATCTATAACGGTGCAATACTGACCCAATGGGGCCAGACCGAACGCCGTTTTAAAATCCATTCCGTCGCAAAAAGTATATTGAGTGCGCTCTATGGAATTGCAGTCGACTCAGGCGAAATCAGCTTAGACGAGACGATTGGATCGCTAGGCATAGATGATATTACGCCCCTTACCGAACTCGAGAAATCTGCGAAGGTGTCTGACCTGTTAAAAGCTCGATCGGGTGTTTATCTACCCGCGGCGGGCGAATCTGCCGGTATGCGGCGTGCTCGATTTAAGCGCGGTAGCTACAAACCCGGAACGCAATGGTCCTATAACGGCTGGGACTTCGATGTATTGGGTACCATTTATAATCAAAAAACCTCCGATGACATGTTCAAAACATTTGATAGAAACCTGGCGACTCCTTTGCAAATGCAGGATTTTAATCTTCGGCACGCCTACTATAACTCCCAACCGAATACCTCCCGTCACCCCTGGTATTCCATCCGCTCGTCTGCACGAGACCAGGCCCGCTTCGGCTTGTTGTACTTGAATAAAGGCAAGTGGATGAATAAACAAATCATACCACCAGACTGGGTACAGGAGAGCATTACCCCACATTCCACACATTCCGTGGGTGGTTACGGATATCTCTGGTGGACATTTCCAGAACAAAGCCGCCTTGGAAAACTGGGCAGCTATGCAGCCCTGGGAAATGGTGGTCATGCTATTTACGTTGTTCCAAAAGCCAATTTGGTTTTCGTACATAGAGCCAATACTTACGATCGCTGGCAGTTTGTCATGAGTAATTCCATTGAAAATATTTTAATCGGGATATTGCAAGCGAGAACCGGGCCGGCTCAGCCAAAACCAAAGTTCATCGTATCGGACATAGTCCAGACTGACTCCTCACGCATGGACTTAACTGAAACTGAAATATCGGCGTTAGCAGGAACCTTTTACGATGAATTCCATCGGGTCACCATCCAACAGATTAATGGAAGGTTGGAATACACACACCCAAATACCGGAAGTTTTCTTCTTTCCCCGAAAACACCCACTGTATTTGAGTTAGAGGACGCACAATGGCGACTCGAGTTTACACTCGATGCTACCGGTAAAGCCTCATCACTTAGAATCTGGATTAGACCTGACGAGTCTTTCAAATTCCAAAAAGTTGCTGATGACGACAAAGCGAAGTAAATAGAATTTATCAAGCCACCTTGCTGATAAAAGCTTTACCGAATGAATCAAGGGTCAGCTCAAATAAATCCTTCGGATTATCAAGGTCCGGTATAAGGGGAATTGTTTCTCCAAAATTATATTTTTTAGCCAGAGAAAATATATAGCGTAATGTTGAAAAATCCTCGAGGGCAAATCCGACCGAATCAAAAATCGTGATTTGTTGATCAGATTCGCGGCCAACACTCAAATCAGCAATAACAGACCACAGGGGATAAACCCTGTGATCAGCCGGTAGCTGCTGAACATCCCCTTCGATCCTGCTTTGAGGCTCATGTTCTATAAAAATCTTTCCTGCTTTGAGGACCTCAATGTGCAATTCAGTTTTGCCGGGACAATCCCCACCAACAGCATTGATATGCATTCCTGGTTCGATCATATCCGCAGTCAAAATAGTCGCCCAGGTTTTGTCTGCCGTAACGGTAGTAATAATATCGACACCACGTACGCAATCTCTTGCGGTCTCGGCTTTAATCACTTTAAGCTTTGGAAACTGTCTCAAATGTTGCTCAACCTTGTCCATCGCAACCTTATCCAGGTCAAAGATTCGTAACTCATTTATACCAACGCTGACATGAAATGCAACGGCCTGAAATTCGCTCTGCGCACCACATCCGATCATTCCCATTGTATGAGAGTCTATCCGGGCAAGGGCCTTTGCTGCCATTGCAGAAGTGGCAGCCGTACGAAATGCAGTTGCCAATGTTAGTTCTGATAATAATCGTGGATACCCGGTTGAAACATCGGATAGGGCACCAAAAGCCATAACAGTTGGCAAATTTCTCAATGGATTGGATGGGTGCCCGTTGACATATTTAAAGGCGTAGTTTTCTTTATCTGCAACCGGCATTAGCTCTATAACACCATTACTGCTGTGAGCAGCAGTTCGTGCCGATTTGTCAAAATCTTCCCAGCGAGAGAAATCTTGTTGCAAATAAATCATTAAGCCCGTGATAAATTCTTCTATGCCGACTGTCCTTACAATTTTCCCCAGAGTGGGGACATCTACAAATAAAGTCATGGATTCAATCCTTAGTTTGAATATTAAAGAGACTCAAATCTTAAAGTGATAATGGCCTAATATATAGCCAACTAAATGTATCAATATGAAATTTTATTTACCATAATGCTACTTTATATTAGCATATTGATAGAGTTTTCGAAAAGATGGAGAGATCTAACAACCTCGATGATAAAGACCTGAACTTGATTGCGCTGTTACGTTCAAATGCCCGAACGCCCGTGGTGAACCTGGCAAAGCACCTTGGTGTCTCACGGGCCACCATCCAGAACCGAATAAACAAACTGGAAGATGAGGGTATAATTCTAGGATACACCGTAAAACTCAGACCCGATGCTGAAAGCCATCCTGTTAGATTACTGATGAGCATTTCAGTCGAGGCTAAAAGCGAAGCAGCGGTCATCAAGCAGTTACGCGGCTACCCGGAAGTGATTGCTATTCATCATTCAACCGGGCATTGGGATGTCATTGCTGATATTCGAACTCAGACATTGCCCTCGTTAAATTTTATTATCGGTAAGATACGGCTCATCAAAGGTATTTCACAAACGGAAACTAACTTGCTGCTCGATAGCCAGTATTAACTTACAGCGGACTATCGGGAATCTGTAGTGGATCGATTTTTGCTCAACGCTTAAAGCTCTCGAGGGTTTGATTACGACGAGCAGTGGTTCGAAGTCTTATCTATGCTGACAAGAATCGCTCGCGCTCGAGGTAAACTCGGCACTATTAAAAACTCATTCTTAGCCGTTTCAATAACACGCAGTAATCTTAACCCATCTTTAGTCTCATCTAACAACAATTCCTTTAAAAACAGTCAGTTAAAAATTAATTGTCCTTGCGTTGGCACTACAGATTTATATTTCCTGTAAAAATCGGGAATAAACTATATCAGTGTTCTTTTAATGCCACCGGGCTGGGC
>JBLIOG010000353.1:0-4051 GCA_047639625.1 Gammaproteobacteria bacterium | reverse complement strand
TTTAACGATTGGAAAATTGGCGCAATATCGGCTTTAGTTTGCCCGCTCAGTGGGTTAATCGCTGCGTTACTGGTGATGCCATTTCTAGATCTTTCGAAAGAACATCTTTCAATTTTAATTCTGTTTGCAGCTCTCCCACCGGCAGTTTTAAACTATATGGTTGCTGAGAAATTCAATCAGCAACCCCAGTTAGTTGCATCAATAGTATTAATTGGCAATCTGGGAAGCGTGATTTTCATTCCCGCAACGCTCTGGTTTATCCTCTAAAAGTTGGCGGTGTACAATCAAAAATCTACTCTGCAAAAAACCCGGCTATTGATCGGATTAAGCCATCTTGCAAAAATGGTAACGCATCTTCGAACTCAAGATTAACCTGATTAGCAGTACTCACAATACGGGTATGGTAAGTTTTCCATTCGACCGTGGATACGTCCGAAGACTGAGATATATCCGTGCTGCTCCCCTGGCTTGAATTCTCAGTTTGGCTTTGAGTCACTATCTCGTTCTTTCTAGGTCGCTCACGCAACTGCAGGTCAGTTACCATCGTATAAAAAGTATCATCCACAAAGGAATCAGCTACGACGCCCACCAGTGCACCGAGAACGATGCCTTTACCACTATCGGACTGACTGGATACAGCATTACCTAGAGATGCTCCGCTAAATCCCGCTTCCAGATAACTATCTTTTTCTTCAAGGTTTGATTTCCCTACTTTTAATATATTAGCTTGAAGCATAAATTGGGCCTCATCGGGATCATCGGTGATTTTGTATCCATTGGTGCGTAATTTTTCGAGGATTTCAGACTTGATTTCGAGATCCTTATCGGAAGTATTTCGTAATGAGACAAATATGATGCGTTTTGACGGTTTAACGGGCTCAAGGAAAACAGTTTCACTAGCTTTAGTTTGGACATCAAGATTCCTCTTCTCCAGAGAAGTGTTTATGGCCGCACAGCCGCTCGTCAAAATTGCAATAGAAAGCAAGATTCCGGTAAATATTTTATTTTTATCTATTTTAAGCATAACAATTTCTCCAGAGATATTGATCTAGCATACAAATTCATTAGCTTTATTTGGTCATACTTCGGACCAATTCAATAGTATAAATATATTCAAGTATTGTTCGTCGCGCTGTTTCAAGTTGTAACAATAAGACAAAAATAATAGAAACGAGATTTTATTGAAACCCCATTGACTAATAACGTTTTATTCGACGTTCATTTCGCTTATCATTTCGAGTTCGTTTTATAACATAAAACTAATATGAATCTTACCGAAGGACAACAGGCGCCTGAATTTTCAGGCACTACACAGGATGGGAAATCAATTAACCTGAGCGACTATGCATCGACTAAAAATGTAGTACTTTATTTTTATCCTAAAGATGATACGCCCGGATGCACGATAGAAGCCAATGAATTCACTAATCTGATCAGTGAATTTGAGGCCAGCGGGACTATTATTATTGGCGTAAGTGCAGATAGTGTTGATAGCCACATCCAGTTTATTGAAAAGTTTGGCATCAAATTTAATTTATTTGCTGATACTTCGAAAACCATATGTGATCAATATGGGGCTTGGGGTGAATGCGAGTGGAATGGGAAACATTACATGGGCATTAAACGCAGTACATTCGTCATTGATAAATCAGGGGCATTACATAAAGCAATGTATGATGTTAAAGCCAAAGGTCATGCTCAGGAAATTCTCGACATTGTTAAGAAACTTCCCTGAACACATCCTATCCATCAAATATTAACGCAAACATATGATCACGACTCCAAATTTTGCATTTGTTCATATGCATAAAACCGGCGGTCAATCGTTGATCAATATTATTGGTCAAAATATTGGAAACACCCGCATGATTGGGTATCACTATCCAATTAAAATGTTGCCGTCCGACGCCGTCGATTTGCCTATAGTCGGGATGGTGCGAAATCCCTGGGACTGGTATATCTCCTGGTATGCATTTAATACGCGCCCAAATGTTTCCAACCCGTTATTTTTTATTCTTTCCGACGGCTTTCAGGCTGATTACCGACAAACGCTAAAGAACCTGATCTGTTTAAGTTCTAATCAGGCATCAAGTCAACATTATCGCCGTGCTCTAATCGACATTCTTCCTGAAACGCTCGACGATAACAACGGCGTAGGTTTAACCAAAGAAAGTATCCGGGAACTTGAGAGCTCAGAGCACGGCTATTACAGCTGGCAATTCAGACGTATGCATGGAGAGATGGGTAATAATTTACATATTGGTCGATTCGAAAATCTCCAGGACGACTTTCTATCGATTATGCGCACTTTGACAGTTGAGGAAGCTGATGCAATGCAATCAAGCTTTGAAAAGATGCCCAAGCTGAACGCTTCGAGTCATAGCCATTATTCCCAATATTTAGATACTGAACTGAAAGACCTGATCGCCGATAAAGATGACTGGATTATCAATCAATTCGATTATGAATTTGAGCATAAAGAAGCCCAATCAACTGCGCTTCAGTTTCCCAGTATTCAGATTGGAAGAAAACATGATAATTTTCATAAATTATCGGGTAAAGAAAGAAATTTTCTGCTCTTAGAACAGACAATCGATCTGTCATTTATAAAGCGCAAACTGAAAAAAATTACCGAACAAACCTGGAACAGATCCGGCCGTGAGAAAACCTACGAGGTCCATAAACAAACTCAATCTCTGCTGTTAATTCATGACGATGATTTCCGCCATTATAAGCCTACCTATCATCCGGCTTATGACCAATTTAAAAAAGAATTAAAACCTGTTTTTGAATCGATTTCTCGCCACTATGGTGGAAACGGATTCATCGCCAGAACACTGTTTGCCCGCCTTTCCGGCCGTGGAAAGATTGACCAGCACACAGATGGATTGTTTAGCCTGCTAAAATGTCATCGTATCCACATTCCTGTTAAAACAAATGATGAGGTAGTCTTTACCATTGGGGGTGAGGAAAAGGTTCTCAAAGAAGGCGAAATGTGGGAAATTAATAACGCAACTTTACATGCCGTCGAAAACCGAAGCGATGAAAGCCGCATACATTTGATAATCGATTGGGTACCGAACTCAACAGTTCGCCCTGAAGATAAAAAATCGCCGGTTACCCATGCAGGGCCAAACAAACTCACAAAACCCGGTTATAACGGAAAGTCGGTAGGTCGCAACGAACCTTGCCCCTGCAACTCCGGTAAAAAATTCAAACAATGCCATGGTGCTAATCAATAGTATCGTGTCTGTGATACTGTTTTTATTTACCGGGTAAATTTTTGCCAAGGTTCCATTCCTTTAACTTTAATCGAGCTATTACCCAACGCACTTTTAAATTGTTCCGGCGTTTCTTTTAAAAGACCAAAAGTACTATAGTGCATCGGGATAATGGTACTCACCGACCATTTTCATATCGCCAAACACTCCGGTATCACCGTAAAGATATATTTTATACCCGTTTTCGAGTTCAATTACGTAACCGACGGGCTCTAAACTGGTAAACCAATCCGGAGAGGCTCTGGAAGAAATTGTGACATCTGTTATTAAAGTCTGGAATTTTATTGATGAAATAGCAACCGCTAGCAAAGAACAGGCCAGTGGATTCAATCAAATTAACAAGACTGTTGCTGACCTGGACGATTTAACCCAACAAAACGTAGCTCTCGCGGAGGAAACTTCTGCTGCCAGTGTCTCGATGAGTGCGCGGGCGTCAGAATTAATTAATCAGGTTTCGTACTTTCGGGTGAACCAGGATAACAATCCTGCAACTTTAAAAACTATAATGAAACCTGTATCAAAAAAATCTATAGCCGATAAGGTAATTGCGAACAAATCAGTGGTTCCCATGATTTGAGCAAAAATGTAGATGGCGACGACTGGGATGAATTTTAAGTTCCTGCATGACGGAGCTCCGCTGACGCCAAGCCTCGATCGGACGGGCGGACGGACGGAAAACACTTTTTCGAATATCTTACCTATAGTCGATCAAGGTAAATAATAGTGGAGCACTCAATGTTTCAGCCATCTCATGTGGTTTTGGCGTGCGC
>JBLIOG010000352.1:0-4093 GCA_047639625.1 Gammaproteobacteria bacterium | reverse complement strand
CGGTGTTTCAATCCAGATCTCGCCCCCAAGAGCATCAACTGTTCTTCGACAGATTGATAACCCCATACCGCTGCCTTCAACTTCGTCGCGAGACTTTAGGGCGGTAAATAAATTAAATACTTTTTCCGACTTTCTTCAGGGATTCCGGGGCCATCGTCGGAAACACCGAAAACGAAGCAATCCGGTCGTTTTTCAGCCTGGATAATAATTCGACCAGGGGTTTTATCATGATGCTTGATTGCATTCGATATCAGGTTTCTCATAATCATCGAAAAAGCCGTCGGTAGAGTTTTTATTTCAGGTAACTCCGAACTGCCATCAAAATTAAACTTGTCAGGGTTTCCTAGTAAATCGATAATATCTATAACAATTTCATGCGTATTAACCAACCGAATATCTTCTCCGATTTGGCCTGCTCTCGAAAATGCCAGTAAGTCATCAAGCAAATGTTCCAGGCGGTCGACACGATTTAACAAAAGCCTCATGTTCTCCGCAGTTTCTTCATTCATATGTACCTGCAAATCTTCTTCAATCCATTGAGCCAAATTACCGATGGCTCACAATGGTGCTTTTAAATCATGCGATGCGACATAGGCAAATTGCTCGAGATCCTTATTGGCCTGTATCAATTCACGATTGATGACTCTCTGATTACTCAGCTTTCTTTGCTCCTTGCTAAGGTCCCGCATAATCGCGATGAAGCGCACTTCTTTGCCCTTATTATCCTCAATTAACATAATATGAATCGGGAAGGTTTCTCCTGATTTACGAGCGCCCAGCAATCTTCGCCCGACATTAACAATATGCGAACTTTCGGTAGTCGAATAATTATTTACATACTTGCCATGCACTTCACTTAAAGGGGCGGGCATCAATATATTCACATTTGAACCAATCAGCTCATCAACTGTGTAGCCAAATATTTCTTCAGAAGCCACATTATTTTCTTCAATAATCCCATTACGATCCGAGACTACAACCGCATCGGGTAATAATCTAGCTTGAAGTTTTATTCGATTCTGCAATCGTTCTGCTTTTCTAGAGTGTTGCTCCAGTCTTTCGCCACGCATTTTAACAAGGCCATGAATTCGATCAGTGTCGTTACGCTGATTCCTGTTGTAGTAAAGTACGAGTAATACCATTAACAAACAGACAGCACCCGTGACCGTTAACAAAGGATAGAAAAAAGGATTCATAAATCCACTGATTTTGGAATATTCGAACAACCACGATTGATTTAAAAATTGATAAGGAATTTCACTTGTGGATTCTTGAATATAATTTTCGGTTTTAAAAACCAACTCGCCACTGCTGCTCTCTACGACGCGTAATCCCAAATCATTTTTAACGAGCTTCTCCCTTATTCTGCTGAACAGTATTTCAACGTTGAAACAGCCAGAATCAAACTATCGGACTGACGGGTTAATATCTCAGGCTCATCTGCTAGAGGCCTCAACGATAAGAACAACAGCAAACCTGTCCCTCCCTGTGCCAGATTTATAACCGATGATGAGACTGTCTTATCGGTATCAAGCGCCGCCAATAACGCTTCTCGATGTGCTTTGTTTGACCCCAGATCAATTCCCATCGCCTCCTGATTGGCATCTAACGGCTCTATAAAATAAACCGGATAATAAGTAGAAGCCCAGTCTTCAGACGCGCTATGCCATCCTGAGATAGAACCCCATTCCTTAATTCTGAAAGCCAGTATGTCGGATTCTGCTTCGAACCGTTTGCGATCGGATTGGGCGACAACTGGAACCCATTCAAATGCGATGATGGCGTCATGTCGCTCAACCACCGGACCAGTAAAACGACCAAACTCGTCACGATCTACAAATCGGCTGCTAGCAAAAAAGCTTCGCAGCGATAATAATTGCTCTTGCGTCAGATCAAAATCCTGGTTGAGCTGAGTGATGATTTCCTTTCCAGCAGTCTCAATTATGTGCCGTTGTTCCGCTAAATGAATTCGATATATCGATACGACTGAAATTACACCTAAAACCGCAACTATTAGAGTCGGCCAAAAACGCCACTGTAGTGGATATCGATCCATTATTTCGCATCCAGTTTGGGGTACTGGACTATAAACCGACAACCTCGTTCGATGGCTGGATCGGATACCAGCAAAATCGAACCACCCCGTCCATCGAGTAATCGTTTTACCTGAGCGAGGCCTAGTCCAGCCCCTTCAACCATATCTCTCGACTTTAAAGTCTGCAATGCTTCGAATACCTTCTCGTGATAACGGGGTTCGATACCGTCACCATCATCTTCAATTTCGAAAATGTAGTTTTCCCGAACCGACAGAAATTTTACAGAGATGGTTCCACTGTCTCGATCATGGTGATCGATTGCATTACCAATCAGGTTCATAAAAATTAGATTCAGATCGGCCTTGACCACTGACACCTCCGGCAAATGATCGAGTATCATCAGTTTAAAGGGGCGGTCGGCACAAATTAGATCGAAGACTTCTCGCACAAGTTGGTCGAGATCTACTGTAGTCGGATTTTCCTGACTCATCCCTGCCTGAGTAAAGACCAGTAAAGATTCCAGCAAACTTGCCAATCGTTTTATTCTCGATTTTAGTAGATCAAGATTATCTCCGGCTTCAACCAGATTATTGTGTCGAATATCTTCGTGAATGAATTCACTAAGGACCTCAATACCACGCAAGGGAGTTTTGAGATCATGTGACGCAACATGCATAAAAGCGTTTAAATCATCATTGATTCTTGCAAGATGAATATTGTTACATTCCAACGTTTGCTGATGGGTCAATATTGCCGCTGAATTTTTCTGCGCCACCTCCAACGCTTTCACTTGTTCATTAAGCTCAACGAGATCAAAAGACCGAACTGGAAAGTAATAATTACCGACATTCAAGTTTTGTACATACCCTGCAATTTCGCTGATTGGATAAATGATCTTTCGAATGAGGTAATGGCAAATGAGAGCAACTCTCGGTTTAAATTATCGTCGCAGCATCTAGATGCTGCAGTCGAGGCGTCAAGAATCAATTCCGGTCGAAAAACAACTCTCAATCTACTTCTGCCACAGGGCAGCATGACTAATATCTTACCCTTAACAAAGGAATTTACTCGGCTCAGTGGTATAAATTTTGAATTCACCGAAGTGCCGGTAGATGACATTAACACCCGCCTTTTTCTGGCAACCCGATTGTCAGATCCGTCTTTTGATATTGCGCTGCCAGCAACCTTTGGTATTCCCGATTTAGCAGAGGCAGGCGCTATTTTGCCAATCGATGACCTTTCAACCCGATATCAACCGAATAACTACTATGACGATGCTCTCTATGGCATTGGGGATTTTTATCGCGGAAAACACTATGGCTACCAAACGGACGGCGATTGCTATCTGATGTTTTACAACCGGCGTTTTCTGGACGACGAGGCTAATCGAAAATCCTTTGAGGATAAATATGGATATGAACTGAAAGTCCCTCAAACATGGCAACAACTCGATAGCATGATCAAACATTTACACAATCCATCGAGGGGAAATTACGGCGGATCACTTTTTCGTATTCCTAACTATATGCTTTGGGAATGGTGGGTTAGATTTCACGCAAAAGGATTCTTTCCACTCGATGATGACCTGACCCCACAGATCAATAATGATGCTGGCGTCGAAGCACTTGAAGAAATGATTGCCGTTTCAGACTATCTGTCACCCGATGTTAGAAGCGATGGTCTGTTCGAGAATTGGGAAGCCTTCAGTCAGGGTAACAGCTTCTGTAATATAGGATGGGGTGGAACTCAGAAATACTTGTTCAGCGACAAATCGGATATTCGAAATGAACTTGCCAACGGACCTACACCCGGTGGAATGATCAATGGAAAGCTAGTTAAAACCTCTTATTTCAACTGGGGATGGAATTTCACTATTTATTCCCAAACCCAAAAAAGGGAACTAGCATACCTGTTTATTCTTTTTTCAACCAGCCCGGTGATGTCAACCCTGGCCGTTCGTCAGGATGGATATTTCGACCCTTACCGCGACGAACATTACAACGACCCGGTCATTCAATCGATCTATTCAAAGGAATTCCTGCAACAACATAAACAAG
>JBLIOG010000351.1:0-4094 GCA_047639625.1 Gammaproteobacteria bacterium | reverse complement strand
GGCAAGTGCACGGGATGCATGGCGTTGTTTGGGAGCATGTCAGCGATTTCAATTCGAATATGACCACAGGAGAATCAAGAGCTAATAGTGCCCTCGATCAACAGTTGTTTTGTGGTTCAGGCGCAGCGCTTGCTGTTGACCCTGGCGATTATGCTGCTTTTATGCGCTATGCAATACGTAGTAGTTACGAAGCTAATTACACGCTTGAAAGCATGGGCTTTCGATGTGCAAAAACCTTATGAAAAAACTCCGATTGTTCAATCAATCCAGTACGAAAAATAAGACGATTCAAGTAAGAACAATAAAAGTGGTTTTGTTTTTAATCAGCCTGCATGCGCCCCTAACCATAGCATCACAGTTGCCCGACCACTCTGTTTATCAATATCAATCAACCTGGTTAAACCAGAATAATCAGGCGGGTAATTTCATTGAATTACAGGGAAAGCCTCGGCTAGTAGCGTTCATATATACCTACTGCGAACATACCTGTCCCTACATAATAGCAAAAATCCAGACCATTCTAACAAACCTTCCAGCCTCATTAGAGCAAAACATGCAGGTCACTTTAATCACGCTTGACCCCAAACGCGATACAACGGATCAGTTAAAATCTTATCTACTTCAACACCGTTTAGATGAATCACAATGGACGATGTTAACCGGCCATGAAGATGACGTCAGAGTTTTGTCCAATCTGTTCGGCGTTAAGTACAAAGCGATGGCAAAAGACGAACTGGCCCATTCCAATTTGATTACTTTGATAGATACTGATGGCATAATTCAATACCAGATGAAAGGGCTCGGTGAACCAACAGATATAATCAGAGAAAAAATAATAGCTATCGATTCGCCTTAAAAGCTTGCCCTGTTTTTGTCAGGTCAGGATATCGATGAAAGACTACCTAACCTGACCTGACCTGATCAGTATCTGAAACTTAGCTACGTGAGAACACAGTCTCGAATCCCTGATCGGGGCGAACAGGAATTAGTTGCGACAATATCAATGAGGCGAGCGCAATAGCGGAACCCGCCAGAAACACAGCAGCGGGTGAACTTATCCAGATCAAACCGAGTACGACAGGCAGAATAACGGCGGCGATGTGGTTAATTGAAAATGACACGCCAGCAGTTGATGCAATATCAGCAGGGTCTGCGATCTTTTTGAGGTAACTCTTAAGGGCAATTGCCATTGAAAAGAACAAATGATCAATGACATATAAGAAAGAAGCGATCATTTGATTTTCAACAAACGCGTAGGAGGTAAAAACGATAATGAGACCTACGTATTCAACCGTTAAGGTTTTTCGCTCACCCCAGTAAGTGACTAACCTGCCGATCTTGGGTGCGGCATAAATCGTCAACACACCATTGATTAAAAACAACAGTGACATTTCCGCCAAACTGAAACCGAACTTCTCGACCATTAAAAACCCAGCGAAGACGATAAATATCTGGCGACGGGCACCGGATAAAAATGTTAACAGGTAATAGAGCCAATAGCGTTTTCTGAGGAACAGCTTTTTATTCTGTTCGGCTTCACCTTTAAAATGCGGAAAGGCAAACCAGCCATAAACCGCAATAGCCAGTGTAGCCAACCCGGCCAGGCTATAAATGAGCATATAGCTAGCGGCGAACCATTCAACCATGACATAAATAGCGCCAAATACGAACAATCCGACAAAGGACATAATGGATAATTGACGCCCCAATATCTCTGGTAACTTTTCTCTACTGATTAACTGCATGGATAATGACTGCACAATCGTTTCGGCGTAGTGATAACCGGTCGACATTAAAACCGTTGTAAAATAGAGTCCGAGTACCGTTGGCATCATGCCCGTCAAGGCGGTCCCTATTCCCAGTGCCAGTAAAGACACAAAAGCAACCGTCTGTTCGCGCATCAGTAATAACAGAAAAATAACGGCAAAGGCGAGAAAGCCGGGAACTTCACGCAAGCTTTGTAAAATTCCAATTTCTACGCCGGTGAACCCGGCCATTTCAATTGAAAAATTATTGATCAAGGCTTGCCAGGTCGCAAAGCTAAGCGGCACAGCGCCTGCGTAGAGATAAAGTAAAAACTCTGGCCGTTGTAAATTTTGTTTTGAAAAAATAGCCACTCGTTATCCGATATGCATTCTGGCATTGCGGAACAGCTTCATCCAGGGGCTGTATTCGCTCCAGTCATGCGGATGCCAGGAATTTTGCACAGTTCGGAATATTCTTTCGGGGTGCGGCATCATAATGGTAAATCGCCCATCATCACTACAGAATCCGTTTAAGCCCAAAGCCGAACCATTAGGATTGATCGGATAATTTTCGGTTGCCTGACCAGAATAATCGACATAACGTAGGCAAGCGGTATTTTGATCAAGATGCTGTTGCGCCGAGGCATTTCGAGGTTCCACTCGCCCTTCCCCATGGGCAACAACCACAGGCATCATAGAACCAGCCATATCGGTTGTGAACAATGATGGCGAAGGCAATATCTCAGCCATGGTAAAGCGCGCTTCAAATTGCTCCGATTGATTTCTGACAAATCGGGGCCAGTGTGCCGCACCAGGAATGAGTTGATTTAGGTTCGACATCATTTGACAACCGTTACAGATCCCTAAAGCAAAACTGTCTGAACGCGCAAAAAAAGTAGAAAACTCGTCATAGGCACGAGGATTATATAATATTGATTTGGACCAGCCCTCGCCCGCACCGAGCACATCGCCGTAGGAAAAACCGCCACAGGCCGCAAATCCTGAAAATTGCTGGAGTCTCACTCTGCCGGCAATGATGTCACTCATATGGACGTCAACGGTATTAAATCCGGCACGGTCAAAAGCTGCCGCCATTTCGACCTGACCGTTCACACCCTCTTCCCGCAATATCGCTATCGAAGGACGTTGGGTTTTTAAATGGATGGTCGGATCAACAGATAAATCAAATTCGACACTGCTAAATAAATCGGGTTGCTGGTTATTTAAATAACGATCGAATTCCTGTTTCGCGCAGATTGGATTATCACGCAAACTTTGCAACTGCCAACTGGTTTCAGACCAGGCACGGCGTAAATCAACAATCGATTCATCGAGGATTGATTCCTGGTTTGTGTGAATAAGCAGTCGATCATTTTTCATGGGCATTCCAACCATATAACAATGGTTAGTCATTTTATGCTGGTCGAGAATGCTCTTAAAACGATCAGTATCTGAATTAGCTATCTGGACTACAGCGCCAAGCTCCTCAGAAAACAGGGTGGCAAGACTATCTGTCCCAAGTTTTCCAATATCGCATTCGAGACCACTACGCCCTGCAAAAGACATCTCACTTAAAGTCGTTATTAAACCGCCATCAGAACGATCATGATAAGCCAGCATCATGTTTTCAACATGCAGATTTTGAATTGTACTAAAAAATGCTTTGAATAGATCAGCGTCGTCAAGATCCGGCCCAGTTTGCCCGATCTGTTGATAGACCTGAGCCAGGGCCGAAGCCCCTAATCGGTTTTGGCCCTGCCCAAGATCAAACAACCAGAGGCTACTGCCAGACTCACAGTTTTTAATATCGGGCGTGCTGGTTTTACGAACATCCCCAACGGGTGCAAAAGCCGTAACAACCAGGGATAAAGGCGCGGTCACTGACTGCTCGCCAGATGCATCCTGCCAGCGAGTTTTCATCGAGAGCGAATCTTTACCAACGGGTATGGTGATTCCCAGATCCGGGCATAATTCAAGACCAACCGCTTTAACCGTATCGTAGAGACGGGCATCTTCACCCGGATGTCCTGCAGCAGCCATCCAGTTAGCCGACAATACTGTGCGCGACAAGTCTCCAGTGCAGGTTGAAGCCATGTTGGTTAATGCCTCGCCGATTGCCATTCGTCCAGACGCAGGTGCATTCAGCAACGCCAGTGGTGATCGTTCACCCATGCTCATTACTTCACCGTAATAGCCCTGATAATCACTCAGCGTAACGGATGCATCGGCAACTGGGACCTGCCATGGTCCGACCATCTGATCACGGTGAATCAAACCACTCACTGATCGATCACCAATACTGATTAAGAAAGTTTTATCCGCAACAGCGGGTAATCTTAGAACACGGTA
>JBLIOG010000350.1:0-4133 GCA_047639625.1 Gammaproteobacteria bacterium | reverse complement strand
TACTGCCAATCCAGGTTCGAAGAGTGCGAGGATTGAGGGTTCTGGGACGGTGCCGGGGTAACCGTGTGAGATTGACCTTCGATTTTGGCACTAGTGAAGCCAGTTTCGTTATAAAATCCAATAGTTCAAATATGACATGACTCGTCACATGCGCAAATCATTCACTATAGAGGTATTGAACCTGTAACGAAGGAGATTACTTGAATTACGCTTCAGAAGTATATTCAGTAGATCGCTTAGTTAGTTTTCGGAATGATATCTACCTATACTAACTAACCTTAAGTTGATGGATGCAATCAGTGAAATATTCGATATCCCTGCTCTATCTTATTAGTACTCTTACTCTAGCAGCGGACATTCATCAGAATAGTGTGATCAATTGCATCAGCTACGACTCAGTATTACAAGGCACTCATCGGAATAGCAAAGCGCAAAAAGAATCAGGTGTAGCAAAACAACGCTTTTCGGAATGGTTGTTATCAGAAAATTTTTCCGAACAAAACTCAAAATTGAAATTTATCTGGACACCTGGAATAGGAGTGCCTCCTGAAGTTAAAATTATTACGACCGATAAAAACCATCATCGTGTCCGAATTCAAGCAATGAGAAAGGGAAATTTAATCATAGTTTCCGAAGCCTCTGACCCTTTCTTCAATCTTGAAAGCTGGACATTCGCATTGAATTTTAAAATTGAGTCCCTAATCGCAACGCGTGTCCAAAGTAATGTGGCGGCATTAAAAGCTGAAGTGATTAGATACAATTGCCAGTTCATGAAAATATAAATATTTGGGAATCGATATTCACATATTGTCTGAAGGTAATCGTTAGCAATAAGCGGTGATATAAAGTGCCTACGATAATACCGCTTTAATTTACCTATTTCAAAAAATTGGTAAATTGCTGATTTTAAAATGGTGCCAGGACCGGAGTCGAACTGATGCACAATTCTTATTTGTTAAACGGGTGACATGAACCGGTGATCTTTACTTCGATTACCTACTTGATCTTTTTTGCCATCGTGCTTCTCGCATACTGGTCAATGAACCGTCAATCGCAAAATATCCTGTTGCTTTGCGGCAGCTTCTTTTTTTACGGATATATCACCCCATGGTTTTGCCTGTTATTGGCGGCTTCAATTATTGTCGATTTCCATTGTGGAAAAGCCATCTACCGAGAAGTCAACCGCAAAAAATACTTGGTTCTGAGTATTGTATTTAACTTGTCTCTTCTGGCAGTTTTTAAGTACTACAACTTTTTCATTACCAATTTCGTCGACCTGTTCAATTTAATTGGCATAGAACCGTCGATCACTGTGCTCAATATTCTGCTACCCGTCGGCATTTCTTTTTACACCTTTCAAACTCTGAGCTACACCATCGATATCTATCGGAGAAAGTTAAAACCAATTGATGATTTTATCGGATTTGCTGTCTTTGTTTCTTTCTTTCCTCAACTGGTTGCAGGACCGATAGAAAGAGCGAGTAACATGCTGCCACAGATTTTAGCAACACGAAATGTCGATCAAGCAGATATCAGTCAGGGGATTTATCTCATCATGCGTGGTTATGTTAAAAAACTCGTCGTTGCCGATAATGTCGCTATTTATGTCGACAAAATATTTCTGCTGGAAACAGGCAATCCGCTCATGATAGCGGTAGGCTCAGCTGGTTTCGCGATCCAGATTTATGCCGACTTTTCTGCCTATACCGATATAGCACGTGGTTCGGCTCGGTTACTTGGCATTCGCCTGATGGAGAATTTCACATCGCCCTACCTCGCATGGAGCCCATCTGAATTCTGGCGACGCTGGCATATCTCTTTATCAAGCTGGATTCGGGATTATCTTTACATCCCGCTGCTGGGATCGCAATCTCCGACAAAAGCTCGCGCACTGGTCATGCTGTTAGTTACCATGGGTCTAAGTGGTTTATGGCATGGTGCAGCGTGGAACTTTGTCGTCTGGGGTCTCTATCATGGTCTGTTACTGGCCATCTACCACAGCCTGGGATTCGGTGGCAAAACAATGCCCAAAAGCTTACCAGGCAAACTGGTTGCCATACTGATTATGCTTATCCTGACAACATTTGGGTGGGCACTGTTCAGAACGCCCGATCTTAACTGGCTCTATCTGTCCCTGTTTGGCGCCGATGCCACAATAACACCAGAGAGCATCGATAGCGCGGTCTACCTTGGCGCCCTGTTTGTATTTTTCAGTCTACCTTTATATCTGTATCGTTTACCGATACAGAACATCCGACTGCAAAGCCTCTGGGTCTTTCTCTGCGTCATCTTGCCTGTAATTCTAATTACGGTTTTTCATCAGGAAAGTGGCGATGCTTTTATCTATTTTCAATTTTAAGTCGGAGATTTAGTTGAAAATTCAGCCCGCGCAAAAAATTCAGCTATTCGTTATTGTGACTTTCGCGATACTCCTGCTAATTTTCTCGGCAGACTACCTGGGGGGTGTTGAACACAACATCGATTCACCCGGCCTGCAAGAAAGTAGACAATGGGTTTTACAAACGCGGAGCAAACTGGCTAACTCTAACGCCAAAATCGTAGTCGTTGGCAACTCAATGGCCGGGTACGGTTTCGATGAAACTTTGTTTAGCCAAATTTCCGGGAAATCGACAATCAATGTCTGGCGCAAAGGTTCTGCTTCGGCCTGGTTTTATCTGGCTATCAAAAACCTGGTTTTGATCGAAAAAAACCCCCGAAACCTCGTAATTATTTTCAGAGATAATATTCTGACTCGACCTAATCTACGAACCTGGGGAAGGTTCAAACACGATATCGACGCCTTGATCGATCACGACGCTAGCCTGTTAGATGAACTCGCCTATCTAAATCATAAAAATACGCAGTACTATCTATCTAGTTATCTTCCGTTGTTTAAAGATCGCTCCCTTTGGTCAGATA
The DNA here is from genome assembly GCA_047639625.1 of Gammaproteobacteria bacterium. GTDB lineage: Bacteria > Pseudomonadota > Gammaproteobacteria. The sequence goes on along the minus strand of JBLIOG010000350.1, from coordinate 1,214 downwards.
AGGTTAAGTTCTCCATTGAAAGTTTTGTTAGTCAAAATTTACTCGGGATCGAAGTCGGCCAATTGATTTCGAGCCTCAATCAGTTGTTTACCTTCAACGGAATTCTCTATCGTGAAGCTGGAATTCAGTCCTATTACAGCTCAACTCAATTACAACCCGAAAATCTGCGATTTGCAGAAAACCTCGAGCGATCATTCTTGCCGCATATCGTCGCGCTTTGTAAACAACACCGGGTCAAACTAACCATCATTAGACTCCAACGTCTCGTCGACGAAGAAAAACTGCGCGATACCGGTTTGCTCGAAAACTACATTGATGAACTCAGCGAATATGCCAAAAATGAGGGCTTCCGTTTAATTGATTTTACTGACAAGAACTGGTTACAGCGCAATCACTATTCGTCCAATGATCACTTGAACACTGCTGGCAAAGAGCAATTTACTCGCGAAATTTATCGCCAGCTCAATCAAACAAAATAGTTAGGCGCTGTTTCGATCGAATCACAAAATTGGCCGAAGAAGCAAGATTCGAACCTGCTCTCCCTGATCCCTGGGCTGGTGCCGATACCAGGCTGCAAAACGCTCGACCAGAAGCGGCAGACGTTAAAGTAGATTGAAAGCCCGAACGGAATTACCCTAAAACTCTAAAGTCTTCAGCTAATCTATTCCATAAGTCCGGTATGTCTGCGGGTTGTGTAAAAAACCAATGTATTCTGTAATCCCAGAAGGCCTTACTGAATCAATTCCGGCAAACAAAGTTGCTATGTTGACATCAGCCGCGTAAACATTTCAATTCCGTCAAGTTCGCGATGCAAACTTTTCCAGTGTTCCAGATAAAACGAATTTCGATACAAGAGCGCAACCCAATCCGCCATTAGCAACCCCTATCTCCCAACAGAGAACAAATCAATTTCCCCAAAGGTCGTGGCTCAAAAGTGCGCGTAATTCCGTTTTTGGTTCTTATTTAATACCGGACGAGTAACAGGTAACACTGCTTCGAAAACTAGTTTTTGTGAACAGCTCCCTCATTTGATCCGAGAGTATCGGTTAAGTTAGCATTTGAGAATCAGCTCTCCCCCTCGCGGTGTAGTCAAATACCTCCGGCAAAGCCGGAGGCTTGTTTTTGTGAACCGCTCAAAGCGGGTTGGTAATGTACCACCTAAAGGTGGTGACTATTAAATACAAATCTAATTGGTCTATTCTACGATCTTCTGA
>JBLIOG010000349.1:0-4159 GCA_047639625.1 Gammaproteobacteria bacterium | reverse complement strand
ACCGGAATCAAGCTGTGTCTTCGACAATAACAGGTAATCTTTTTGGTCAACATTAAATCCGGTAGGAACTGCTCTAATCCAGGATGGATCTGTATCGTAATGACTAACCGCTTTAGATAACCACTCGAGGTGAGCCTCAATTGGTTCAAATAAAAGATTAACCAAACCACCACAACACTGACCCAGGCTCGCTCCCAAAGGAAACCGCTGAAGGTTTATTCCGCCCTGACCATCAAGTTGCTGGCGTGCCAGTTGTATCGCTCGATACTCAAGATTACCACCGCCGATAGTGCCGATACATTCGGTTTTGCTGACCAGCATTCGTGTTCCCGGTTCGCGGGGGGTCGATCCGCGCACCGTTGCCACACTGACCAGGATCGATGGTGAAGTCGCCTTGTCGAGCTGCACCTGTAAAGATTTCCAGTCAGTTAACATGAGCTCAATTTTCGGTAATAGCATCGATCGCATCGAGAACGGCTTCCGGAGTAGCTGGAGCTCGCAATGGCGGGCTAATTTTATGATCGGCATAACTCGCGATCGCGTGGCGTATCGCAAAAAACACCGAAAAGGGTAACAACAATGGCGGTTCACCTACGGCCTTCGAACGCAGTATCGTATCCTCAACATTTTGATTATTAAACAATTTGCAGTTAAAAACGGGAGGACAATCACTAACCGATGGAATCTTGTAAGTCGATGGTGCATGAGTTGTTAATCGACCTTCACTATTCCAGACCAGTTCTTCGCTGGTAAGCCAGCCCATTCCCTGAATAAAAGCACCTTCGATCTGACCCATATCAATCGCAGGATTCATGGAGTTTCCAGCGTCATGGAGTATGTCGGCCCGCAATAAACGAGTTTCACCAGTCAGACGATCGACGACAACTTCTGAAACCGCAGCGCCATAAGAGAAATAATAAAAAGGCCGTCCTTGTAATGTATCTTTATCCCAATGTAATCCAGGCGTTTTGTAGAAACCATCAGACCAGAGTTGAATACGCGCTTCGTAGGCTTTAACAACTAACTCGTTGAAACTTATTTGCTGCTTACCACTAATAACAAGATCATCTTCAAAAATGACTCTGCTCGATTCGCCCCCTAAAATTTGAACTGCCAGAACGGTTAGTCGTTGTCGTATTTTGCGTGCGGCGTCCTGCGCTGCTTTTGCGTTTAGATCGCTTCCGGTAGAAGCAGCAGTGGCTGAGGTATTGGGAATTTTACTGGTATCTGTCGCAGTGGCTTTTATTCGTGACGGATTGATGCCGAGTTCGCGGGCAACTACCTGTGCAACCTTGGTATGTAGACCCTGCCCCATTTCGGTGCCACCATGATTCACCAGTAAACTACCATCGGTATAAATATGAACCAGTGCACCCGCTTGATTAAAGTGCACAACATTAAATGAAATACCAAATTTAACCGGTGTTAAAGCAATACCCTTTCGTAAAATCGAATGGCGCTGATTAAAGTCATCAACATCGGCACATCGTTGTCGATATTCGCTACTGCTTTCAATCTCGGCCACCAGTTCATGAATGACATTATCCTGAACGATTTGGCCATAGGGTGTGGTGTTATTGTCAAGTCGGCCATAAAAATTTATACGTCGAACATTCAGACTATTTTTGCCCAGATATCGGGCAATATCATCAATTATGGTTTCAATAGCCAATGCGCCCTGCGGTCCACCAAAACCCCTGAAAGCGGTATTAGATTGAGTATTGGTTTTTACGCTATAGGCATTGATTGATACATCAGACAAATAATAGGCATTATCGAGATGACAAACCGCACGTGTCACGACCGGGCCGGTTAAATCTGCCGAAAACCCAGCCTGCGCCATCATATCGACTTTGAGGCTTTCGATTCGACCTAGATCATCAAAACCAACGTCATAATCGATTATGAAACCATGACGTTTACCGGTAATCATCATATCGTCGTCACGATCTACGCGAAGTTTAATCGGGCAACCACAATGTTTGGCCGCTATTGCGGCTATGCAGGCAAAAATAGCCGACTGGGATTCTTTTCCACCAAAACCACCACCCATGCGACGCATCTCGACCAATACCTGGTTGGCATCCAGATTCAAACAATGCGATACCACCTGTTGCATCTCAGTAGGGTGCTGGGTAGAGCACCATAAATGAATACCACCGTCTTCGCGCGGTGCAACATAGGAAATCTGGCCCTCAAGATAAAACTGTTCCTGACCACCAATTTCGATACTACCAGATAGCCGATTTCGAGCTTCTTGCATCGACTGATCAGGTTCGCCCCGATTGAGTCGCATAGGTGGTATCACCCAGGACTTTTTTTGTTGACCTTGACGCACATCCAGTATGGCTTCAAGTTCTTCATATTCGACAACTGCTTTTCGGGCTGCACGTCTGGCTTCAACAACCGACTCAGCAATCACAGCAAATATGGGCTGGCCAATGTATTGAACCAGTCCGTCCGCTAAAATGGGATCATCATTAATAATAGGGCCGCAGTCATTACGACCTATAATATCATTAGCCGTAATGACTGCAATAACGCCTGGAGCACTTAACACACTATCGAAATTAATAGATCTAATTCGTGCATGGGCTTTATCACTCAGGCCTAGCCCGACATAACGAGTACCAGCAAGCTCGGGAATATCATCGACATAACGCGCCTGACCAGACACATGCAAATTTGCAGATTCATGGGCAATGGGCTGCCCTTCGGTTACTTCCCGTTCAATTTGAAACGCACTATCTTCCATCAGGCTAAATCCCCGAATACCTGCAATTCATTATTATCTGCGTCGATAGTATCAAGATAAAAGCGCATTAATAAGTTGGCGGCAACCCGGCTTCGATAAGATTGAGAGGCACGCATGTCTGTCAAAGGTTGAAAATCACTCGTAAAGGCTTTCATTCCCAGATTAACCTGGTCGCTATTCCATTCAGACCCTACTAGCTGTGCTTCAACCGTTTGGGCGCGTTTTGGAATGGCAGCCATACCACCGTATGCAATTTTGATCGATTCAACCCGGCTACCGTCTAGTCGCAAAACAAAAGCGGAACAAACTGCTGAAATATCCTGGTCAAAACGCTTACAGACTTTGTAGCTACGGATCAGACAGGATTGATCCCGTGAAGGAATAATCACCGATTGAATCCATTCGCCTGGCTTTAAATCCTTCTTTTGGTAATCGAGGTAAAAATCTTCAAGTGCCAGCTCTCGAATCTCATCCCCTTTTCGAAGTTTTACTCGGGCATCCAGACATATCAATGCAGGCATGGAATCACCAATTGGCGAACCGTTTGCGATATTGCCGACCAGTGTTCCTGCATTTCGAATCGGCAGCGAAGCAAACCGTCTAAATAGTTCATCAAACTCAGGGAAAGGTTTTCGTAACACTTCAAAAGCATCTTCGAGAGTTACCGCTGCACCGATTTCAAAACCTTTCGAAGTTTCTTCGATTTGTTTTAAAGCTTCAACCTGTCCCAGATAGATTAAATGATCGAGTTGTCGATGTTGCTTTGTGACCCACAATCCCACATCGGTTCCACCTGCCAGCAAACAGGCTTGTGGATTACTCAGAATTTCAGCCGATAGATCCGAAATGCTATCAGGACTGATAAAAGTTCGGTGACCCGAATCATTATCAGGTTGCTGAATGGAATTTAATTTTTCTTTGAGACTATCCTGCCAAACCTCACGGTCAACGGGCTCTTCATAGTCGAACATGCGATCACAGGCTTCAATAATCGGCTTGTAACCGGTACATCGGCAAAGGTTTCCTGACAGGCAATCATCAATCATGACTCGTGAGGGCCGATTTCCCGTCCCAGCAAGATCCTGATACAGAACGAACATTGACATTGCGAATCCGGGAGTGCAAAAACCACACTGCGATGCATGACAATCAACCAGAGCTTTTTGTACCGGATGTAATTCACCATCAGGTAAACGCAATGACTCAACAGTGAAAATAGCTTTACCCTGCAGGGTTGGTAGAAACTGGATGCAGGCATTAACGGCTCTGAACTGCAGATTACTGTCTATAAGTTCGGCAATAACAATCGTACAGGCGCCACAATCGCCTTCTGCACAGCCTTCTTTCGAGCCAGTTTTACCGAGGTCTTCACGTAAAAACTGTAATACCGTGCGCGTAGGATCA
>JBLIOG010000348.1:0-4206 GCA_047639625.1 Gammaproteobacteria bacterium | reverse complement strand
TATCTAGATGTAGTAAAGTGTCCGTCCCTGTGTAAATTGCGCGCGAAGAAGTCCTGCTCCAGGTTATGCAGTTGGGATCGTAGTTTTACGTTTTGGGGACGTGTGTTTGAAAACCTGAATCAATCGGATGTGCATGATGTCAGAAGAAATCCCCAGAGCAAAATTGAATGCAGATGCCGTTTACGGTTCTGCTTCACGTGACGAACTTGAAGCAGTCTATGACCGGTGGGCTGGGGAATACGACGAGGATGCATCAGACTATTTTGGTTATCTTGGGCCGGAACTCGCCCTCGAACGCTTCCAACGTTATATATTACCGGATGCCCGCATCCTTGACGCTGGTGCAGGTACCGGTCGGCTGGGCAAACTTTTGTCGGATGCTGGTTACGAAAACCTGACAGGATTCGATTTGTCTCAAGGAATGCTTGAGCAGGCCAGGAACCTCGGCGTTTATCAAGCGTTACACCATATGGCTCTGGGTGAAAAATTGGGTTTTGCTGATGACGCCTTTGATGCTACGGCCTGTATCGGCACTCTGACAACAGGTCATGCGCCGGCGGAAAGTATCGATGAATTGATCAGAGTGACTCGCCGTAAAGGCATGGTCGTAGTGTCCTTGAACCTCGATACCTACACCGATGATGGAATCAAAGACCGTATTGATAAATTAATAGCCGAAGACAAGTGGATTTTAGTCGAAGCAAGCGGGGCTTTAAAGATCATGCCCGTAGGCGAACCGGACATGAACCATGAGATCTGTGTCTTTCGTGTCGAGTGACGCGCAGCAATAAGTGCCACTTCCGGGGTCAGGCTGATCGTTAGGTTTCGAGTCCAAATCTTGACTTAACTTTTCGAAATTTAATTTAAACCCTATGTCCAGAATACTCAGCATTGAATACGATGATGAGGGTTATCAATCCAGTAATTTGAAAAACTCAAACAACAGTGAAGTCACTTTTTCAGGCTTTTCCTGTTGTACCCAATGGCCTGCCTCTTCGACCAAATAGACCCCCGTTACAAGACTAAAGGCTTGCATTTAAATCGATTCAAAATATCCCGGCATTTGATAGGCACCCCCCCATCAGATCTCGCTGCAATAAAATGACAGGGAGCATCGATTGCCTTTCCTTTAAAGGTTACTAGATCGACGTTAAGAGAGTGCTCGGTGCAACATCGATACCACTGCAATCCACCCAGAAATTCGGTTCTGGAATACTCTTCAGACAAATACCACCAATTCAGAACTGGGAAGCCAATGACATTGAACGAAACAAGAATTCAATCATTGATTAACCTATTTGACTATAGTGATTTACAGGTATGAATGCTTATTACCATCTAATAATTAGACGTGGGGACCGTCAGGTTGAATTTCAAATTAAGGGCTAAATCAATAATTGATCCCCTAATATTTCCATTCCTAAACTAGCAGTACAAGCAGTAGTCAGGGTGATGAATCATCCGAACATTCACATAGCTGATGTTGCCGACCTTCAGAATGATTTCCGCAATAACTGGCGGGTACTAATTGTTTTTTCCTCATGATTTCAACATCATCGCCGATAATACCCATGTTGCTGGTATTTCCTAATAACCGATGTGTCTTTGATTAGCAACTTCGCAAGGATTTGTTTTAATATGAAAATAAGAAACAAAATTTTAGCTGGGGCGGTAATCATTACGGCTTTGCCACTGATAGCCGTTAGTTTGGCGAGTAGCTGGTTTGCCAGTAATGCGGCCCGTGAAATGATATCGCGCCAGGCATCGCAACAACTGGTGTCTATTTTACAGGGCAAGAAAGCGCATGTTGAAGAGTCTATCGGACTGGCGCGTAAACAAGTACAGAACCTCGCAACCAGCCCAATGATTTCTGCTGCAATTAAAGAAATTATTTCAGCTTACGCGGATTACGCCAAGCAGGTGGGTTCCGGGAATTTATCGAGCCGCAGAAAGGCTCTTACCGAATACCATTTGCCCCGACTTGGTGACCGCACCAAACAACTGGTCGATTCCCTAACCGATAACGACGTTGTTTTTCAGTCCAAATATATTACAGAAAATGAACACGCACCAGGCGAGAAACACATGCTGAATGGTGCCAATGAAGGCTCTTTATATACACCCATGCACAAAAAGTATCATCCGCTGATGCGTAAATATCTGGAGGATTTCGGATATGCGAACCTGATGTTGATCAATGCCAAAACCGGGCAAATTGTTTACTCGGTTAAAAAGCGGGCGGACTTCAACGCCAATATGAACTCGCCCCTATTGAAGGACAGCAGCCTTGCTAAAGTCTACCAGCAGGTGCTAGCCGACAAGGATAAAACTGCTACGGCTATCGTTGATTTTGAAGGGTATGCTCCCGTGGGCAATCAACCGCGGTTGTTTGTTGCGGGCAAGATAAAGGGCTTCCGTAAGCCGGTTGGCGTGCTGATTCTGGAAATAGATAACGATCGACTGAACCAGATCATGACCAATAACATGGATTGGGCAACAGCTGGCCTTGGACGGACCGGAGAAACCTATTTAATAGGTGCGGACAAGCAGCTGCGCTCCGACAGCCGCTTGCTCATCGAAGATCCTGAAGCGTATCTTGAGTTGCTCGACAGTCAGGCATCGAGGACAGGTGCGGAGGTGTTACGGCGCGGAACAGCTGTCGGTTTGCATAGAATTGATACGAGCGCCAGCGAAGCCGTTACTAGCGGCAAGCAGGGCTTCAATGTCATTGATAGTTATCATGGTGGCACGGTACTGTCGGCTTATGCGCCTGTCGATATTGCGGGCATAAATTGGTTTATAATCAGCGAAATCGCAACTGAAGAAACACTAGAGCCGGTCCGGGCACTGTCTAGCCAGTTGAACACTCTGTCGATCATTCTCGCATCGGTATTTGTGGCAATCTCGATCGCGGTAAGCCTTTTGGGGGCGAGGCTGATGGCAATCCGGTTTAACGCCATCGGTGATAAGATGCGGGAAATAGCCAGCGGTGGCGGAGACTTGAGTGAAAGACTAAATGACAAAGGCGACGACGAACTGTCGATGCTTGCGGTACATTTTAATTCTTTCGTTGATAGTATCGACAAAATAATCGGCGAGGTTAGCGAGGCTTCAGCGCAGCTTAACGACAGGTCGATTGAAATGATTCGCGTTTCCGCGGAAAACGATCAGCAGGCACAGCATCAACAAACTGAAATGGAGTCCCTCAAGACAACGGTATCGGAGTTGGCGCAATCCATCGACACCGATGCGGAACGTACACAGGATGCAGCCAGGCAGGCAGACGAAGTAAAAAAACTCACTGCGACCGGGACCGCTGTGGTTGCCAAAGCGATTGATTCTATGCGCGAGATATCCATGGACATCGGCAATGCCAATCAGACCATTCAACAACTTGCGAAAGAGTCTCAAGATATCGAACGTGTACTGGAAGTGATTAATAGCATTTCTGAGCAGACCAATCTGCTGGCCCTGAATGCGGCGATAGAAGCGGCACGGGCGGGTGAGCATGGACGAGGTTTCGCAGTGGTTGCAGATGAAATCCGTAACCTGTCATCTGATATTCAGTCACATACCACCGATATTGGCACGCGTGTTTTAGCCTTGCAACATGGTGCCGAGCAAGCCGTACAGGCAATGAAGCAAAGCGAGAAAAATGCCACACAGGGAGTTAGTCATGCTGCCGAGGCCGATAGTGAAATTTCAGCTATGCTCAATGGCAGTGAAAACATCAATCTGATAACCGCCGAAATTTTAAAGTCATCCGAACAGCAGGCAGACAGAACCCAGGTTCTGTCTGCCTCTATGAATGCCGCTGCTACCGCCGCTCAGGCTGCCTTGCAAAGTGCGCAGGGGACTCGATCGATTGGTGAGGAAATTAATCAGCTCGCTGGACGCCTCGGGAATCTGGTGAAAAACTTCGCAGTTAAAGATAAATCCGCATGATTCTGGTTATTTTCGTGATTTCCGCTTGCGTCTTGCGTCTACCCAAAGGGCGTAGAAATTTGGAGTGAAGTCTTTGATTTTTGATTATTTCACTCATTCCCCTGAGATGTTTCATTGCGGAGTTCCGAGGACGATATACCGGCTAGCAAATAACCACTAAAAAGCCTGCAATCTATTTTGACCGGGAGAAAACCGATGAGCAGGATGGCTCGAGTAGTAATTCCTGGCTATCCACAACACTTAACCTAAAGAAGCTATCGT
>JBLIOG010000347.1:0-4229 GCA_047639625.1 Gammaproteobacteria bacterium | reverse complement strand
GAAGGCTTTCTTGGGTCGGCAGAGAAATTGTTTTACAACTTTATCAAAGCGGTGAAATAACGGTGAAACAGCTTAGTGACGAAACCCGACAAATAATAACGGCTTATAATGCAGCTTCGGTCGCAACCGTTAATGATGATGGAACGCCGGCGGTTTCACCCAAAGCTACTTTCGTCATTCTGGATGACCTAACCATCGCCTTCGGCAATATACGGTCGCCAGGAACGCAGTCCAATATTGAAAAGAGACCCGAAGTAGAACTCAATTTTATTGATGTGCTGTTAAGGCGTGCCGTACGAATTAAGGGCCGCGCTAGCGTCATCGACAAGAGTAGCAAGGAAGGGCAGGAATTGATGCCCGCATTTGAAGCTTTATGGGCGCCTTATATCAATCAAATGCGCAACTTTATCAAAATCGATATCGAGAATGTGCAGCTCATTAAATCACCGGCCTACGATCTTGGTGTTACTGCCGATGAATTAAAATCGCTTAATCTCGAAAAATTAAATCAGCTTTAAATTGAATGGCATCACTATGAATAATATTACAGTTAGTTCCGTTTCAGATGACGACCGTAGCCAATGGGAGGGTCTTTATTATGGTTATGCGGAATTTTATAAGGTCCCGATGAATAGCGATATTCTGAATACGGTCTGGGGTTGGATACATGATAGCGAAAACCCATTTTATGGCCTGATTGCGAAAGATAGAGACGGTAAAGCGGTCGGTCTTATGCATTGTCGGCAAATGCCTTCCCCACTTCGAGGTGCACAGGCAGGTTTTCTAGATGATTTGTTTGTGTCACCCGATTGTCGAGGGCAGGGCATAGTTGAATGTTTATACGAAGGGTTAAATCAACTGGCCGCCGAGCAGGGTTGGCCATTTATCCGATGGATAACCGCCGAGAATAATTATCGAGGCCGATCGGTTTACGATCGCCTTTCTGAAAAAACCCATTGGGTTACCTATCAAATGGCTGTTAAGCCGGAGTAGATTATGGACGGAGATTCGTTATCAATTGTTAAGCCGTCAGTGTGTCCACTGGACTGTCCTGATACCTGTTCACTCGATGTGACAGTCACTGACGGTAAGATCGAAAAAATTTGCGGATCTAAAGTAAACCCGTATACCGCGGGTGCTATATGCGACAAGGTTGCAAAATATTATCCAGATTTTGTCCATGGTGAGAATCGTCTGACAACACCGTTGATGCGCATTGGTGATGTTAATAGCAGCGAGTTCAAAGCGATTACCTGGGAACAAGCGCTGAGTCAAATAGCTATTAAAACCCGCGAGGCGATTGATCGGTATGGCCCCGAAACGGTATTGCCTTTCAATTACGCAGGACCCCATGGCCAGCTGGCAACAGGCTCGATGGATCGCCGGTTTTTTTATAGACTCGGTGCCAGTCTGGTAGATCGTGGCCCGTTATGCGGTGGAGTACGAGGCCTGGCCTATACCAGTTTGTTTGGTAACGCACCGGGAATGCATCCCGAGCAGATTGCCGATGCTGACGTCATAGCCGTCTGGGGTAATAATGTAACGGTATCAAACCTTCATCTAGCGCGTGTTATCAAACAGGCTCGTGAAAACGGGGCCAAACTGATCATTGTTGACCCAAAGAAAACTCGGATAGCCGACAACGCCCACCTTTTTCTTCAAATAGCACCCGGTACCGATGTAGTCCTGGCTCTGGCAGTTGCTGCTGAAATCGAGCGTCGAGATGCCATTAATCATGCCTTTATTGATCAATGGGTAGAAGGATTTTCTGAATTTATGGAATCGGCGCGTCAATATACCCTGGAAGATGCTGCCAGGATTTGTGGGCTTGAACTCGCGGAAATTGAAGCTCTGATAGATTTGTATTGCAAAGCCGACAAGTTAGCGCTGTCCATTGGTAATGGTATAGAACGCGGAAAAAGTGGCGGCTCGGGGTTGCGTGCAATTATGTCATTGAATGCTTTGCTGGGACAATTCGGACGACGTGGAGCCGGTATATTTGCCAAACCGGGTTTTTCTTTTCCAGTTATGACCACTCGCCTTCACAGGACCGAATTAATCAAGCCAGGAACCCGTACGCTCAATATTGTCGATCTTGGACGACATCTTTTAAAAGACGATATTGATCCACCGATTCGAGCCGCTTTTATATTCAACCACAATCCGATTGCAACGCACCCTGATCAAAATCGAATGATCCGAGCGCTTTCACGACCTGAAATATTCAAAGTCGGCATCGATGTGGTCATGACCGATAGTATGAAATTTTGTGACATCGTCCTGCCAGCAGCTTCAACCTTTGAATTCGATGACATTTATACCTCCTATGGTCATAGCTATTTGCAACGTGCCGAGCCGGTTATTCCTCCTGTAGGTGAATCTTTACCCAATACCGAGATATTCCGACGATTAGCAGCAGCCTTCGATTTTAAAGAAGCAATCTTCAAACAAACAGATGCAGAATTAATAGACGATGCCATTGATTCAAATGATCAACGCCTTCAAGGACATCGGGCTTCTAAAATTCCGCTCGATCAAGCCCTGCTCATGAAAGCTGATAATCAGACAGATTTAATCATGTGCGATAGCGTTCAGCCTGATACAGCCACCGGCAAAATTGAATTGTTCAGTCAGTCCCTTGAAGATCAATACGGTTTTGGTGCCCCTCGTTATGAACCGGCCAGTCGAACTGCTCGATTCACCTTGATTACACCGTCATCGTCCAGGCGCACGAATGCGACCTTCGGTGGGCATCATGAAAGTAGTCAGACTGAAGCACTTGAGATTCATCATAATGATGCGAAAGACCTCGGTCTCAAAAATGATGATCTGGTTTCCGTAAGCAACTCATTGGGCACTGTAATACTTCGTGTTGAGTTAACTGATAAGCTCGCAAAAGGCGTTTGTTATTCCGCCAAAGGCTGTTGGTTAAAAACCAGTTCGAGTGGACAGACTGTCAATGCTTTAATTGATGCTGAAATGAAAACCGATATTGGTAATGGTGCCTGTTACAACGAAACCTTTGTGGACCTCAAGAAATGTGATTATGTGTAGGCATAAGGTGGTAATCACAAAATCGAGTTTGGATGTTGATTTGATTGTAGAGAAACAGTATTAATCTCTTGTTCAAAAAATTATTTTTGACTTGCTGGCAACCATATGACGATTCTATTTCCGGTTTTGTGTCAATAACCTCCAGCCAACCTCCTACCATTAGGATGACTGGGTCTGCGCCTTTGAGCACGAAGACAAAGCACAGCGGTCTTATCAAACGCTACCCAAGAGGCTAAAGAAGTTTGGTCTTGAAGTTGCACAAGAGAAGACCCGATTGATGCTACGCGTGTCATTTTTATCGATCGTATTGACGGTTTTGGTAGTGCTGGTAATGGTTCAAAACTCGTGCATTGGATTTAAAAATCATGACCGTTGATTACCAAAGCGGTAAGCTTGACTCACGTCCAAACTAATCTAGCTCGACTGATAATTTTAAAAACCTCAATCACAGCAATGACCTGGGGGTTTTTATGCCTGATGGTTTTTTGCTTAACTGCAGCTGGTTGTATAAAAAGGGCTGTTTTTTTGAATAAATAATAGGAACAGTGTCTTGTTTATTTGGTAATTGATCGCTTGCTGACCATGATAACAGCATGCCGTAATAGCGCTTGGCCTCCGCGGTGGTAAAGCGGTACAGCAGAATAGAAAATACCTGTTTTTGGTCACGCCCTGAAAAGCCGGGTTTGGCGATAATTTGTGCAACGCTGGTAATACCCTGTTGCTCAAGTTGCTGTTCGCATTGTCTATTGCGGCCCAATAACCACCACCAGAGTATTACGGCTATTGTGAGATATACTAAAAGCCCTGTCATAACGTTAGTTCCGACTATTATTGGTAGGATATGCAGGCGAAATGTTAGCTTAAATTGCAACTGTTTGCACTTCAAAGGATTAAAGGCAAGCATTTGAAACAGACGGAATTGGCAAAAGTAAAAATGTTATTATTGATTCAATATCGATTTTCGAACCTTATCCTTTTTATGGATGGGGACACTAACCCATCTTTCGGGTTTTACCCAAAAATAGTGGCTAAATTCGACTATTTCGATCTATTTTGACCATTTTTCAGGTTGTTCTCCGCTTTGTTGAGTGAGGTTATGCCGCTAAATAGAACATAGATTGGTCATCAGGCAGGGATGATTGTCTAATTTTTAATTTGAAGTACTCTGTATCCCT
>JBLIOG010000346.1:0-4250 GCA_047639625.1 Gammaproteobacteria bacterium | reverse complement strand
GGGATAAACCCAGGAATTTTATTTTCTGCTTCGAGACGCTATAGAAACTATATTCGGATCAATTGTGGATATCCATGGGACGATGTTAATTCGAAAGCCATTGAAACACTGGGAGAAATTGTTCGAGAAATGATTGCGTAAACATGCAATCACAATATGAAGTTCCGGTCACCCGTTGTCTGTCAGAAGTTGTTATCAAAAATAGCCGTTTTATCGGTACACTGGAATATTGCAATAGCCGTGTCCGTGCGATGGTCATTATTAATCAGACAAGAAATCGGTATCCAAAGGCAAGCCATCACTGTTGGGCCATGATCGCCGGATCGCCTGATGATTTGCACAGTATGGATCAGAGCGATGATGGAGAGCCTCGAGGAACAGCTGGAAAACCGATGCTGAATTTGCTCCATCATTCTGGACTTGGGCATGTTGTGGCTGTGGTTAGTCGGAGTTTTGGTGGTACAAAATTGGGTACCGGTGGATTAGTTCGAGCTTATTCTCAAACGACTCGCGAATTACTCGATGATGTTGTTCGAAAAACCTGGGTATCCACTGAAAGTGTTAAAATATCAGTTCCATTTGACTGTCAGAATGCGGTAGAAAATTTTCTTAAAAAAGAAGCCATAATAATTGAGAGTCGAACCTACTGGAATCTGGTCAGCTTCGAATTGAAAGTGCCAATAAGAGGGCTCGAAACCATTGGCCCGAAACTTCAAAATATTTGTCAGGGCAATATGGTTGTCGACTAATTTAAATCAGCATTTATATACGGGTCTGCCGATCAATTTCTTTTTGCCTTAAATCAATACGCTTGACCTTTCCGGTGGTGGTCATTGGAAGCGAGTCAACAAATTCTACCTCCCGCGGGTATTCATGGGCCGATAATCGTTGCCGAACAAATTGCTGAATTTCATTTCCAAGTATCTCGTTGCTTCGACATCCAGCAACAGTGACGATAAAAGCTTTGACAATTTCACCGCGGAGCGGGTCGGGTTTACCGATGACCGCAGCCTGTAAAACAGCGGGATGCTTGAGCAGAGAGTCTTCAATTTCGCCGGGGCCGATGCGATAGCCAGCGCTGCTGATAACGTCATCTTTGCGTCCGACAAACCATAAAAAACCATCTTCGTCGCGATAGCCAATGTCGCCAGTCCTAAACCAGTTATTAATGACTTTATCTTTACCAGCCTGATCGTTTTTCCAGTATCCGAGAAACATCACCGGATCATCACACCAGGCGGCGAGTTCACCGTGCTCATTTACCGAAGCGATATCACCCCTGGGGTTGATGATATCAACTCGATGCCCGGGATAAGGTTTGCCCATCGATCCGGGCTTAGGTGTCATGATTTTTGAACAATTTCCAACCAGGTAATTAAACTCAGTCTGCCCCCACATTTCATTGATGGTAACTCTGAGCTGCTCACGACCCCAGTGAATTAGCTCTTCACCCACTTGCTCGCCGGCACTCATGATTGCTCGTAGATTAAGATTGGACGCATTTTTGGAGTTACTTACCGCCCGTAACATCTTCAGTGCGGTCGGCGGTATAAAGCTATTGGTAATCCGGTATTTTTGTAGCAATGCCAGGACCCGTTCTGGATCAAAACCCCGACCTTCATAGGCAAGTATGGGAATGCCATAGTTTAAGCTGGGCAATAATCCATCCCAAAGACCACCAGTCCAGGCCCAGTCTGCCGGTGTCCAGAAGACATCATTGGGTTCTGGGAAAAGGTTTTGAGATAATTCGAATCCGCTAAAATTCCCGATAACAGCCCGATGTGCAATTAGCGCACCTTTGGGAGGTCCTGTGGTTCCGGAGGTATAGATTAAACAGGCAGGATCGTCAGGCCCCGTGATGATTGAATTAAACCTGTCTTTTGACTGGTCAATCAGATGCCAGAATTCAAAGCGCTTATCACCTGTTCCACAGCCAATGATATGGTTAAGATTGGGTAGTTCTGGAGCTAGTTTGATGACATCGTCATAACGGTTCTGATCAAGTATTATCGCACAGGAAGCGCTATCCGCCAGTCGGTATGACAGGGCATCTGGGCCAAATAAAATGGCCAGTGGCAACGCTATGGCGCCGAGTTTATAAATCGCCAGATGCGCAATAATGGTTTCTATCCGTTGCGATAAAACAATCGCAACCCGATCCCCTCGATTGATTCCCAGACCTTCCAGGCTGTTAGCAAATTTATCGGAGTATTTTTTTAACTGCCCGAAAGTATATTCAGAGGTCTGACCATTTGAGTTTTCATAATAAACGGCGATTTTATCGGGATTCTGCTGGTGGCGTTCGCATACCTGATGGGCAATATTGAGTCGCTCAGGTATTTGCCATTCAAATGAAGCATAAATACTATCGAAGTCCTTACTGGTGTGGTCTATCAATCGCATTATCAATCCTGAAGACTCAATTTAAAATGAACGCTAACGACTTTGGGTATGCAATTCAAGTGTACCGATATTTTGGGGAAAGATATCAAACGAGTGAGCTGTATCATAATCTGATTAAGGTGTCGAAACACGACAGGGCACAGGATAAGTTAAGCCGCTGTTATCGGAATATTTTAATGCTGGCGGCTCAAAACAACTGACCTTGCCGGGACCTTCTACCCAGTGGGCCTGCGGGTCAAGAACGTGTACAGAGGTAAAATTTTCTTTGATCATTACTCTGTGAACTTCAAAATGCAGGTGCGGAAAAAGGCCAGCGGCACCACTAGCACCCGAGAGTCCTATCGGGTCTCCTCTTTCAACAATCTGACCGGGTATGGATTTAAATTCAGATAAATGAAAATATCGAGTTTGTAGTCTTTGTCCAGATGGTTCAATCCCATGATTAAGTACAATGACTCGACCGTACAAAAAGGTTACTTCGGTTGACTTGATCACGCCGTTTGCTGCAGCCAGAACTTCTGTGCCGGTTGGAACCAGGATGTCAAAACCGCGATGTTCGCTCCGTGATGAAATGCCGCCAGGTCGATACCGCTGACTAATCGATGGTGCATTTTCCGGCATGACAATAGAGGTTTTCGTTTCATCTTTTATCAATGATCGTGCGACCTTACCGAAGCCATAGGTTGTATAAAGAGACTGACAGGCTGAAAGGTGTGAGCAAGCAAAGATGGTAAAAAGGATCAAACCTAATCTCATTTTTTTTCGATCAGACCTTGTCGAAGGCGACATAATTTGACGGCATGATTGGTGAAAATCCAGTCAACCCGTCGACTGATTTCTCGATAAAATGTGAATCGATTTCTCGCGAAACCGGTTCCAATTTTTTGACCTCTGTGTTGGAAACTGCGGATACGAGTCTTGTTGAGAAGTAAATAATGTCCACTGATACCGGCGAATCCCTCTTCTATAGCCTGGTTAGCCAGCCTGTTTAAATTTAGTTCGGCAACGGGTAGTCTGGCCGATTTAGGTACAAAGTTAGCCAGTTCAAACAATTCGCTTTCAAGCGCAAGAACGTGATAATCCACACCCGGTTCAAAGGCAGACAGTATTGTATTTAGATTTTCGGTAAACACAGACATTAAATGAGTCGGTATCGGTTTTATTTCGATCATGAAATGGATTTGTCCATTATATCGATCCAACACTTCTGACAAGGTGGGTATGTCGGGAAAATCGGCTCGTAAATGACAAAGCGTCACTTTGCTTACTGGCTGGTGCCTGCCAAATACTCGGCGGCAATTGTCATCATGAATGACTAGCGGAATGCCATTCTGGTCGCAGCGTATATCAAACTCTATGCCCCAGGCCCCAGCCTGTACCGCTAGATCAAATGCAGTAAGAGTATTTTCGAAGATGCACCGGTTATCATGCTCGCCGCGATGGGAAATGATTTTGCAATCAAGTAAGTCTGATTGTGATGGCTTCGGTCGTGGCAGGATACCATAAAGGAAATCGCAAGCGATCTGAGCTAACTGTTGCAAGAATGCCAGGAGTCGGGCCATCTATAAAAGGTGCTTTAGTTTAGGGGTAGGCTATTCCCCGATTGTTTTGAAACCTGCATAATCATTTGCTTTAGCCGCTAGTAGAATAATGTATGAAGTTTGAAAATAACAGTTTTGTTATCACCGGAGCCGCACAGGGTCTGGGTCGAGCAATCGCCCTTATGTTGTCAGGCCGTGGAGCCCATGTCGCGCTTCTCGATGTCAGCCAGGAAGGGCTGGATGAAACAAGGAAACTATGCCGGGAACTGGGCGTAACTGCTGAAAGTTATATTTGTGATGTGTCGA
>JBLIOG010000345.1:0-4269 GCA_047639625.1 Gammaproteobacteria bacterium | reverse complement strand
AGCGCAACATGCAGTGTCAGAAATCGCCAAAATTTTATCTGAAAAAGGTATTAATGTTCGATTTGGCATTCATCCGGTAGCCGGCCGAATGCCGGGCCATATGAATGTTTTACTGGCTGAAGCCCATGTTCCTTACGATATCGTCTTCGAAATGGATGAGATCAATCAAGATTTTCCAAAAATTGACGTCTCGGTCGTTATTGGGGCCAACGATACGGTTAACCCATCTGCGCAGTATGATGCCGATAGTCCGATTGCTGGAATGCCAGTGCTCGAAGTCTGGAAATCTGAAGTGACTATCGTTCTGAAACGTGGCATGGCTGCCGGCTATGCTGGTGTCGATAATCCATTATTCGTTAAAGAAGGCACTCGCATGTTATTTGGAGATGCAAAAGAGAGCCTGGATCATCTCATGAAAGCGTTGTAGTACTTTTAGATGGGCTAATCGAAACGGTCTCTGTTGTGAGGCCGTTTTTTATTGGCTCAAATGATTTAAACTCTGTTTATTAATCACAGTTAGATCATCTCAACGCTTTATGGGAATTACCACTGCCTTAGCTTTGTTCAGTACCCTGCTCGTTCTGGCCGCCATTCCCAGCCTCAGTGTTTTTGCCGTTTCTGCTCGTGCCGCTTCTTCGGGTTTCTGGCACGGCGTGCTGGTTGCCCTGGGCATTGTAACCGCAGATATATTGCTCATATTGATTGCCATATTCGGTCTGTCGATTCTTTACGATCTACTTGGGGATGTTTCTTCTTTCGTCCAGTATATTGGAGCGGCCTACCTGTTTTTCCTTGGGATTACCCTTTGGTTAGCAAAGCCGGTTGAGCAACCTGGTCGAAATATTGAAGATGCATCGATGCTTGCAAGTTTCATGGCGGGTTTCTTATTAACCCTTGCGGATCAAAAGGCCATCTTTTTTTACCTGGGCTTTTTACCGGCATTTATTAACCTGGGTGATATCAGTTGGGTTGATACTGGAATTATAATGATATTGGCGACTGTGTCGGTTGGTGGTGTCAAAGTGTTTTACGCGTGGATGGCTGATCGTGCCAGCACTTTTTTTACCCTGTCTATGAGGCTGTGGATTAATCGCGTTGCGGGAACGATCATGTTCGGCGTTGGTGTCGCATTATTGCTAAAAAGTTAGGGAGATCATGAAAATCTGGGTAGACGCCGATTCCTGTCCGACTGTCATTCGAGAAATCTTGTTCAAAGCGGCTAATCGCACCGGGGTAAAGTTGACTCTGGTGGCCAATCAGCCGATCGCAATTCCGAAGTCACCACTGATAAAGTTTATTCAGGTATCAATGGGTTTTGATCAAGCCGATAATGAAATTGTGCGACGGGTAGAGTTTGGTGACCTGGTGATAACCTCTGATATTCCCCTGGCTGCGGAAGTCATCGAAAAATCCGCGACTGTTATTAGTGCCCGAGGAGAACTCTATACCACTGAAAATATCCGTAACCGACTGCAGACGCGCGATATGATGGAGAGCCTCCGTGCCAGCGGCGTCGAAACTAGCGGGCAGTCTGTTTTTAATCAGGCTGATCGTAAAACTTTTGCGGGAAAACTGGATCTAATCTTGAACCGGAATACTTGATCCTGGCAAACAAGGTTTGTACTTTTAACCACTTCACTTTTGGTAAATATATCACCATGCTCAATATGCAGTTTAATCAACCGGTTGTCATCGACACTTTTGAAATGGGCTGGCTTGCGAGCCCTATGACTGGCGTCTGGCGCAAACCACTTGCTCGCGAGGAAGTCGAGCGAGGTCATACCACCAGCATCGTCCGGTTTGATCCTGATTCATTTTTTTCACCGCACAACCATCCGCTGGGTGAAGAAATTCTGGTGCTTGATGGTGTTTTTTCCGACGAGCATGGGGATTACGGCGCCGGTTATTATTTGCGTAATCCGCCGGGTTCACGCCATAAACCTTTTAGCAAAGAAGGCTGTGTGTTGTTGGTGAAACTCGATCAGTTTTCCGAAAATGATTTAACCAGCATTCGAATTGATACCGGTACCACAGCCTGGATGCCAGGTGAAGGCGATACTGAAGTCATGCCCTTGTATGACTTTGAAAATGAGTCAGTGGCGCTGATGCGATGGCCGGCTTCAACCCGGTTTGATCCTCACAAACACTTTGGCGGTGAAGAGGTTTATGTTCTGTCCGGTGAGCTAATGGATGAGTATGGAAAATATCCGGCTGGCAGCTGGATGCGATTACCGCGGGATAGCGAACATTGCCCTTATTGTGAAACCGAAACCATCATCTGGATTAAAACCGGCCATCTAAATCAAACTGATTGAACGATAGGTTTCAGGCTTTAATTTCGCTGGACCAGCCCTATATTTGATCTTCGAAAATAATTAGTGAGGAGTAAATAGTGTCTCAGGCAGACATCATTCAATTACGAAAATCAGTCGAGGCCAAAATTATTGGTCAGCAGACCTTAATTGAAAGGTTGCTAATAGCAATTCTGGCGGATGGTCATTTACTGGTTGAAGGCGCCCCTGGCCTGGCTAAAACACGGGCCATTAAAGTGCTGGGAGAAGGGATTGAAGGAGATTTCCATCGAGTGCAATTTACCCCTGACTTATTGCCGGCTGATTTGACAGGAACCGAAATTTATCGACCGCAAGACGGCACCTTCAAATTTCAAAAAGGGCCGTTGTTTCACAATTTGGTACTGGCCGATGAAATAAACCGGGCGCCTGCCAAAGTCCAGTCTGCCTTACTCGAAGCCATGGCTGAACGGCAAATTACGGTAGGCTCGAAAACCTATCCTCTGCCAGAAGTGTTTCTGGTCATGGCAACCCAGAATCCGATTGAACAGGAAGGCACTTATCCTTTGCCAGAAGCGCAATTGGACCGGTTTTTGATGCACGTCAAAGTGGGTTATCCTGCCGCCGAAGATGAAAAAGCAATCCTGGCGCTGACCCGTGAAGAAGCAAGGTCAGGGGGTCAAAATGCTGCCGAATCAATTCCACGTATCTCACGTGACAGTATTGTCGCAGCACGTGACGAAGTACTGGATGTATATTTGGCTGACAGTGTTGAAAACTATTTAATTGAAATCGTTCTTGCCAGTCGTCAGTCCAGTCGATATGGCGGAGAACTGGAACGATGGATTCAATACGGTGCAAGCCCTCGCGCTACTATGGCGCTGGATCGTTGTGCCCGTGCCTACGCCTGGCTCGGTGGACGGGATTTTGTTTCACCGGAAGATGTTCAGGCGATTGCCAGAGATGTATTGCGGCATCGGATTATTCTCAGTTTTGAAGCCGAAGCCGAAGGTATCTCCACTGATCATTGTATCGATCAGATATTGTCACAGGTAGCGGTTCCCTGAGGGTCAAAGTGCAAATCGAAGCTGATGACATTGCGCGTGTTCGATCTTCAACTCTCATAGGGTTGCATCGGGATGCTCAAACACTACCGTTGATATCTAATAAGATCAAGGCACAGGTTGCGGGTGGTTTTCTATCCAGTTTTCGTGGACGGGGTATGGAGTTTGATGAGTCGAGACTCTATCAACCCGGCGATGATATTCGATCTATAGATTGGCGGGTTACGGCCAGAAGTGGTCGAACGCATACAAAAATTTATCGTGAAGAACGCGAACGTCCGGTTTTGTTATGGCTTGATTTGAGCCGATCGATGTTTTTTGGCAGTCGTAATTGTTTCAAAGCTGTTCTGGCTGCCAAACTAACGGCATTGTTTGCCTGGAGCAGCGTCCAACAGGGAGATCGACTCGGAGGATTAATCTATTCGGAGCACGATCATGTTGAATTTAGGCCGATGTCGGGCCGGCGTTCCTGTTTACATTTAATTCAGAAAATTACCAGCCATCCTGCCTGGGACCAAACTCCCCATCAGGGCGAAAATCCCACGGCTTCTGTTCAGGCACTAAACCGGCTGCGACAGGTGAGTAAGCCGGGAAGTCTGATTATTTTATTTAGTGATTTCAGGTTTATGAATCAGGAAAGCCGGTTCCATCTGGCCAGGATGGCACAACACAATGACGTAATCCTGATTTTTACGCATGATCCCCTCGAGCAGGCGTTACCTCCGGCAGGTCAATATCGACTGACCGATGGTGTTCGGCAACTCTGGTTTGATAGTTCCAGCCAACGTGCACGGCAGCAATATGAAGACCGATTTAGTGAACAGTTTTCGAAATTAGAGGAATTAGCATTGCAGCATCGTTTGCATTTAATTGATGTTTCGACTGCTGATGACTGGCTCAATAAAGTTCGGTCC
>JBLIOG010000344.1:0-4276 GCA_047639625.1 Gammaproteobacteria bacterium | reverse complement strand
GCCTCGAAATTATCGAGTTAAAATTCGGTCTAATCTGCGATTAAAACTGCTGCGCCTCATAGAATTAAATATCAAATTTTCAATCATACCGGTATCATTCGCCGCTGATTGAAACTTCGTTTCTGCAGCGATTGAAATCAACTAAGAGATCCAGCCCAGCGTTCTCCAGGAATTAAACGTTTGCTGGATCGATAAACTCATTTTAATAAGCCACTCTCCGAGTTGAATACCTGGCTTGCCTGCTACTTTATAATGATTCTGAACTTTCTACGCCAAAAACTACGATCTCGATCGAAAGAACCCGCTAAAGTCGATGAGCGTATACTCAAACACCGCGATCGCCGAAATATCACCACTAGACGATCAAGTATATCACCCAATCTTTCAGATAATTCCAGACGAACCATCTGTGTTGATCGACGTCAATATTCATTTAATTGTCCTATCGGAAAATCCAGAATCGCTAGTTAATGCGCGGGCTCTAAACCTGTTTTGATCAGGATTGGGTTCATGTATAAAAGAGATGGTTTATTCGATGTTTACGCTCCCGCATAAATAGCGGCTCAAGTACAGTCAGGGGCGTAACCAAAGCAAATCGTGCCTTTAAGAAATTATTAATTCTTTCAATTTTGGCCAGTGTTTTTATCGCCTTTGTTGCGATAGTTTACGCAGTGGTGATTACTGACAGTAATCTTGGCATCGGTCCAGCTCGACTACTCGGTGGCGTAGTATTTTCAGTTGGTTTAATCCTGGTTGTCATCGGGGGTGCGGAGTTGTTTACGGGCATCCATTTGATCGTCATGGCCTGGGGCCAGTCAAACCATAGCAATGTCGGGAATCATGGAGGGTGCCGATGGCCATCAGGATTGGTGATAAAAATTATCACTCGGTTGCCAATATGCATTTTATACCCCTGGCCAGGCTGGTGGATCATTCCTCAATAAGCTTTTCAGCGTTATTCTCTAATTTAATACCGGTAACGCTGGGCAATATAGTTGGAGGTGGCGGCCTGGTTGCTTTTGTTTACTGGCTCGTGTATAGCGCCGACCCTGGCTATAAATCTTCTATTTCTTAATCATTAACTGATCTGGGTCAATCCACGAGACTCGACGAGACACGATAATTAAGTTATCTTTTCTTATCATCAGGAGGTAAGTCATGAGCATTAAAGATATTCTAGTTTATAGCGATAATGATGAGCATTGTCGAAATCGCTTACTCAGTGCTACTCGTTGGGCGGAAATGTTTGGCGCCCACCTGGCTGCATTTTACGCAAAGAGATATGTAACGATTCCTTCCTATGCGGGTATGAGCTTACCCGTCGAAGTCTATGAGGCGAACGATGAATTAACCCTTAACCTCTGCGAAACCGTTGGGTCAATGGTCACTGAAGTCGGTAAGTCGGCTGACATAGACATCGAGTTTCGAGCGGTAGAAGGTGCGCTGGGTGACAATCTTAGCATATTCAGCCGATATTCTGATCTGCTGATCGTACCTAGACATTACTCGGATGATCGATTGAATGAAAATTACCAACTATCAAGTGTATTGATCGGTTCGACCTGTCCGGTACTGATGATGGCGAATAACACCCGTAATACACTGCCGATCAAAAATGTATTACTGGCCTGGGATGGCGGTCATGAATGCGCCCGTGTATTACGGGCGGTGCTACAAATGTTTGATGCCCTTGAAAAAATCGATATCGTCGCGGTCGATAGTGATGGTGTTGAAGCTTCGGATATTGCACTTCATATTGCTCGCCATGGAATTAGCACTGAAGTGCATTTGCCTGCTAGCGCTGGCGAAAATGTAGGCGCACGAATTCTTGATCAAGCTCAGGTATTGGGTAGTGATCTTGTCGCAATGGGGGCTTATGGGCACTCGCGACTACTAGAATTGATTTTTGGTGGTACCTGCAAATATGTAATCGAAAACGCCGAAGTACCGATTCTGTTTTCGCACTAAACTTTTGTATAAAGATAACCGGCTGCAGGTGTAGGCCGGTTATCTCAATAAATTAACCCTTTGACCGTCGGGTTATCGTGTATGACTCATTCTGGAACCACAGTCCGCCGCGTTTTTTAAGGACATTAGCGGTTGCGGTTATATAGTCTTCTTCGCGCATAGCCGCTTCAAGTCGATGGTCTTCAATTTGTGCGACATAAGTGGCGGCGTTCCAGGCTGCCAGCAATGTAGAGGTTCCGATCGAACTGCCAATTTCATTGGGTAATGTATGCATTTCATAATTGAACAAGGAGTCAATATTGCTGCCGGCTGAGAAAATAAAATCGTTGGCCGCGTCACCTAATTCTAACTTCACTGCTTCAAGGATTTCGTGGCGGCTCACTGTAAATGGATTCATTTTGGGCCAAACTGCATCGACAATTTCCATACCCGGATCATTCCCCATCGAATGAATACCGATCAGTCGGCCATTGGGTGCCAGTGCACTGGTAAGAGGAGTGATTACGTTTTTAGCTTTTGATTCTGCTGAAGCGACTGCTCGGTAAGGTTGTGAAGCCACGATCAAATCATAATCAGCGCGGGGGTTGTCGGGATCAGGAATAACCGAATCGAGTAAAAACTGATGATCTTCTCGATAAAGCACCAAAACGACCGGGCGTTCGTAGACAGGGTTACCATGTTTTCCGGCCTGTGCCTGCCAGTTTTCTGACAAAAAATCCTGCAAGTCGACAATCTGTTGTTCAAATTCATGGGCGCTATTGCCCGATAATTTTACTACTTTCCAAATGATATTTTTGGCCTTTTCCGGGTTTTTGGGTGTCAGCCATGGCGCTTCTGAATAATAGAGATTGGTCAAAACGACGCAACTGGCGGGATGTTCATAAAGCCGATCAGGTAGTTTATCCAGAGTTAGCCGGACATCTTCTAGACTGACTTCTTTGCCATGAATCGAAAAAGGCATAGTAGGGTGTTCGTGGTGTAGCGCTCGCCAAATTCGCGATAAAACGGTTCCATCACCAACACCTGCGTCAAAAATTCTGATCGAAGGCGGTGTTGGTTTTAGGTGTTTAATTTCACGAGCTATACGCTTGCCAATGACCCATTTCTCCGAACAGGTGTTGACGAATAGCAAATATTTTTGTCGATTATCGAAAAATCGAAATTCGGTTTGATCGTTGTTTGAATTCAATTCAACTTTATCCTTACCTGACATTATTCAACCTGAGCGATATTTGCCTTACAAATAGATAATTAAGATTAACATTAAAAGACAGGATTAAAAATGGTGAATATCATTAACGCTAATTTATCAGGTATCCGCTTTAGCGTAATAGCCGACTACATCGTTATCGGTACTGACGCCGAGGCCATTCAAACATCGATTAACGTAGTTAAAATATCCAATTATTTGATTCGCTTCCAGAATTTCACCGTCATCAACGCCATTGTCACGCAACTGATCAATATCAGATTCATTCATCTCGCCGGGTTTCAAGGTTAGTTTCTGAGCGTATTGCATGAGTGCCAGTTCGCGGCCTTCGAAAACATCCTGCGGAGAATGTTGTTGCAATGCAGCTTCGATCAAATCGGCTTTTGGATCATCATCAATCAGATGTCGGGCGTTGGCCCAATGATTGGCTAGAGAATAACCGCAATTGTTTAATATTGAGACATAGCTACTGATCGTTTCCTGCAGCCACATTGGTAATGTATTACTCTCATCGTGCAGTGCGGCCCGATAAAGTACAACATGTCCACGCATGGTATTCGGGCGCAGGGAGTGAACCCGCATGACATTATCGACCGTCCCATGAGGTGTCCTGGCCAATGCTAAAACATCGAGCAATTCTTGATCGGCCTCTTCGTCCGATATCATTTTAATCCACGCGCTCATTTAATGGTCTCTCCGGGTTAGTTGAATTGCATTGTCAGGCATGAAATCATAACGCAACAACGACTCAGAGAACTACCTATGTTGACCCTCTATGCGACTTCAGAAAGCCTTTACTGCGCCAAATTACGAATTGTTTTACGCTATAAACAACTGAAATGGATTGAGATATCTCCGGAAGGAGGGTGTGGGTCCGAAGAATATCGAGCGATGATTCCGGGTGGCACCATGCCCTCTATTGTTGATGATGGCTTTGTGTTGGCCGATTCTGAAGCCATTATCGAATATCTGGATGAGATTCACGCAGAGCCTCCCTTATTGCCCGTCGAGCCAAAAGCTCGCGCCAGAACCCGCGAACGCGCACGGTTTCATGATACCCGACTAGAACCTGAAATCAGACAACTGTTCCCGTATATA
>JBLIOG010000343.1:0-4281 GCA_047639625.1 Gammaproteobacteria bacterium | reverse complement strand
AGGATAATCAAGATAAATGCGTCGTCCCTGGCAATGACTGGCCTGGTTCCTGTAACGCCAATTGGGTCCCTGATTGATCCTTATGGCATCCCGGCCATTAACAGTTGGCATCTATAACAACCATTCAATATCATATCCTTTGCCTTTAATCTTCAAATCACAGGACTCATATTCCTGTGATTGACAGAATGCACGCGCACCGTAAATTAACCGAAATGATTTCGTAAAATAATCGTAACTAATTTAGCCGCCTAAGGTTGGGTCGAACGCAGTGACACCCAACAGCCGTATTGCACTGATGGGTCGAGATTCGCAAGCTCGCTGCACCCTAAGAACTACCCCAAAGTACGCAAATAAATTAACCAGAAACTTAAACTGAATACCGAAAGCGTGGTCGCCATAATCACGGTACTGGCGGCTTCAGCGACTCCTCGGCCATACATACTGGCAAACAAATAGGCATTTAAACCCGGAGCCATTGCCGCCATTAATACAATCGAACGAATTATTTCAACCGGCAGTCCAAGCCATTGGCAGACCAGCAAAGCAATGAATGGGTGCAGCACGAGTGCGAGTGCAGTAATCACTGAAGCTTCTCGACTGGCCTGCCGAAAGCTATATCGAGTTAACACGCCACCGAGGCCAAACAATGCAACCGGGATGGCTGAACGCGCCAATAAATCAAGCGACGCAAGAACGGGTTCTGGCACCGACAGTCCTGATACATTGGTCATCAAACCCAGTCCGATACCAATCATTAAGCTATTTTTAAACATTGCTTTCACGACCACTTTCGCAGTCTCAGACAGGTTACGACCATCCGCACGGGTGAATTCCATGACCGTAATACCAATCAGATAACAAATCGGTGCGTTGACCGCAATCAACGCATAATTGGGGGTCATAAATTCTAGACCCCAGGCTCGTTCAGAAATGGGTACGCCGAGCATTACCAGATTTGAAAACAAGGCAGCAAAAGCTATACCGACTGATTCACCCGGTCTTCGATTAAAAAACCAACGGAAGATCATAATCGCAATGACGAAACTGCCAATGGCGCCCAGGTAATAGGCGCTCAGTGGCTTCCAGTCAAAAGCGGCACTCAAATCGAGGTTCATAGTCGCTTTAAAAAGCAGACAGGGAATTGCGATCATGACCGCAAACTTCATGAGTCCGTCGACCACAGCTGATGTCAGAATTTGGCTTTTAACCGACAGGTAGCCCACGATTACAACAACAAAAACGGGGGCAATTATATTAAATATTTCGAGGACCACAGTTTCGCTTTCCCTTTGGATCGTAAAACAACGCGTATCTGGATAGAAACCATCAGCGATTCATACAGCAAGAGCACCGCACTTTGCGGTTTGGCTGGACATTTGGCAAGATGAATTTTATTCTCGTGCCGCTCGACGGCCCGTGGCAATTCAGGCGAGCCATTTCAAAACACGGCCACATTTATCCGGGACATTAACCCTGGCTAAAACACCATTAAAAGGTAATCCGGTGAAACAAAAACTGCATAAGGATCTTCAGAATATATTTGATTTTTTCCACCAGCAACGATCGAGCCTGCCTGACGTATTCGGCCACAAATCTGGCGTCATTAATAAACCGACTTTTTACACCCTGAAAGATTTTCAGGCGGATTTAAATAATCCATTGTTGAAACCCGAATGGGCACATGTTAAAAGCCCTGATGGCCGGGTAGAACTGGAGAAGTCCTGTTTCTATAAAACTGTTCAGGGACGTAATCTCGATTTCATGGATAAAACCATGCTCAACAATGCCATCAATGGTGGTGCTGCCGTCGTTCTGGAAGGGATCGACATTCTGTCCGTCGATGTCAATCAACTCGCCAGTAAAATCGATCAATCGCTACCCTGCGTTCTCAGCAACCCTGTCGCCTTTTTTTCACAGAAAGATAATGAAGCCTACGAAGGCCATTGCGATGCTGATGATGTACTGGTCATACAGATTGAAGGTCGTAAAACCTGGCAGCTGTTCGAACCGCAACAACGACGATACGCCGAAACACAAAACCTGTCGGACCAACAGCTGGGGCCGGTATTACATGAAGTCGCTATGCGCCCTGGAGATGCGATGTATTTACGCGCCGGAGTTCCACACCGCTGTGTCACACCGGGGAATTACAGCTTTCATTTGTCTATCGATTTAACCGATAACACGCCACCCACCGCCGATATTGCCGCCGAAGCAACCCGACAATATAATCATGCCTGCGAATTACCCTACGTTTCCAGTGACCAGGTTATCGACCGCTATGTATCGATTCTCGATTCTGCTGAATTCAAGGAAGCTGTTCGTCAAGCGACCGATCTTAAGAAACAACAAATTCTTGAATTTCGAGCGAGTTTGGGCAATGCACAAAGCCTGAGAAGTTTAAATAAGTTCAATTGAAGCTGAAATCATCAGTAGAATTAACTCAGGGTTTTAAGTTGAAACCAATAACGGTCAATTCGAGGTAACTTTGATCGACCGAATCACTCGACAAAAACTACTGATCGCAACCAGCGGTGCTCATATTATTCAGGATGGCCTGGGCGCGCTGCAATATGTTCTGTTGCCGATATTGGCTCAGGCATTTGGGCTTAGTTACACCCAGGTAGGGTTGCTCCGGGCCGCCAGCAATACAGCAATGTCCATCCTCGAAATACCGGCAGGCATTCTGGCCGAAAAGTATGGCGAGCCCGTCCTTATTTCTGCCGGTCTAGTCTTCGCTGGCCTTGGCTATATTGGCGTTGCCCTGGCTGATAAGTTTTACTGGATTGTAATCTTTTTTGTACTGAGTGGCGCCGGCGCCGCCTTCCAGCATTCATTATCATCCTCTTTAATTGCCTGTAATTTTGACCCGGCCGGTCGCCGCAAGGCACTTGGCACCTATAACTCAGCCGGAGACGCCGGCAAGCTTGCCTTTACCGCAATTTTTGGTTTTGGGCTAGGCCTCGGAATAGCCTGGAATGCCAGCGTGATATTATTATCTTTAAGCGCGTTACTACTGGCAGCCATAACACCCTGGCTTTGCCGCCGAGCTATTACTGGTTTGACCCAGACAGCGGCCTGCCCTGAACATTGGCTAACTGGAAGCTGGGGTATAAAAGATCGCGCGCGGTTTACCCGCTTAACGATAACGGCCTCCCTCGACTCGGTTGCCCAGGCCGTGTTCTTCACCTTTATCGCATTTTTACTGATCGAAAAAGGTATGGATGAAAACCAGGCCGCAATTGCTATCGTAATGGCATTAAGTGGTGGCATGGTGGGTAAGTTTTGTAGCGGTTTTTTGGCCGCCGAATTTGGAGATCGGCGTGCCTTTCTGTTATTACAAGGTTTAACGATCGTCAGTTTTATTCTTATTGTTAATATCCCTGCCGTCTATGTGTTCTGGATACTGCCGCTAGTAGGCCTTGTCGTACAGGGTTCATCGACTGTGACTTATGGATCGGTTTCAGAATTTGTTGCCGAAGAACGTCAGGCGCGCGGTTATGCACTCATTTATTCGGTAGGTAGCGCGGCTTCGGTTGCAGGCACTTTTGCCTTTGGGGTCATCGGAGATGTTTATGGCTTGAACAGCCTGTTTATCGGCTTGTCCCTATTAGTTGTCATTACATTAATAACCGGCCGCGTGTTAAAAACCAGCATAAACGAATAAGCCCTCAATTAAATACCCGGTCTGCAAACGCCAGCAACACTCGATTAAATTGTTCGGGACGTTCCCAAAACATTAAATGTTCACCAAAGGCCTGTATTTCAGCAGAAGGTGTATGTTTTAAACGCCAGTTATTAACGGGCTCAAGCTGATCCTCACGCATGACGTAGCACAATGGCGTTTGGCCTTCGAGGCCTGCCAGATCCGATTCATAGTTCAGAAATACTCCAGTCGCATTTAACAGTACCGCAACCTCATCTGGGTTTGTCGGGTGATCTCTAACACCCAATTAATCGCCTCTTCGGTTTTACCTTCGAGCATCCATAGCGCAAATTCCTGATTGGTTTTTTCGGGCTCTCTTAATCGACCACAGGTAAAAAACAATTGATTTTGGTCGGCATCATCATATCGATAAGTCACCCATTCGGTTTCATTATCATGCCCTGTTGCACGCGGCGGCCCGTCAAGCATGATAAAACCCGCCAGGCGATCCGCACCAAACTGGTTTACATAGGACAAGGTAGCCAGACATCCAAAAGACCAACCGCCCAGTATGATTTTTTGTAGGGACAAAGCCTCTATATACCGATGTAGATCTTTACCATGCTGTTCAT
>JBLIOG010000342.1:0-4295 GCA_047639625.1 Gammaproteobacteria bacterium | reverse complement strand
AGAAATCCACTAGCCACATAGCCGCTTAAATCATATTGTTCGGTATTCGCCGAAAACTGACTTGATGCACGGGCACGTTGTCGCTGCTGATTCATTTCAGTCTCGAAACCTTCCAGGTCTATTTTCAGATTTTTCTCACGAGCGACATCAGCGGTCAAATCGGCGGGGAAACCAAATGTGTCGTAGAGTTTAAATACGGTTTCACCGCTAATCACTCCATCGTCTATTTCATATATGGCGCTCTGCAAAATGCGCATACCCTGTTCAAGGGTTTCCGCGAATCGAGTTTCTTCTTTAAATAAAACACGCTGAACATGATCGCGATGCTCCAACAACTCGGGATAAGCAGCTCCCATCTCATCGCATAATGCTGAAACAAGTTGATTAAAAAATGGCTCGCTACAACCTAATTGATGACCATGTCGAGCAGCCCGGCGAATGATACGACGCAAGACATAACCACGTCCTTCATTTGACGGCAAAACACCATCTACAATCAAAAAGGCACAGGATCGAATGTGATCTGAGATAACTCTTAAAGATTTATTACTATAATCTGAAATATTAGTCAGTTTTGCGGCAGCTTTAATAAGCGTTTGGAACAGATCAATATCGTAGTTGTTATGTACATTCTGCAAAATAGCCGCCAACCGCTCAAGACCCATTCCAGTATCAACCGACGGTTTGGGTAAGGGATGCATAACGCCTTCTACGTCCCGGTTATACTGCATGAATACCAGATTCCAGATCTCGATATATCGATCACCGTCTTCTTCCGGTGTGCCCGGAGGGCCTCCCTCAATATCAGGCCCATGATCGTAAAAAATTTCACTACAGGGTCCACAAGGACCCGTATCACCCATTGACCAGAAGTTATCGGAGGTGCTAATTCGGGTAAACTTTTTTGGATCAACACCAATTTCGTTTAGCCAGATATCGGCGGCTTCATCATCCTCAGCGTAAATCGTTACCCACAATTTTTCCTTCGGTAATCCAATGACCTCAGTCAAAAATTCCCAGGCATAGCCAATTGCATCTTGTTTGAAGTAATCGCCAAAACTAAAATTTCCGAGCATTTCAAAAAAAGTATGATGGCGAGCGGTATAACCCACATTTTCGAGATCATTGTGCTTACCGCCGGCCCGAACGCACCGCTGTGACGTGGTCGCCCTTGAGTAACTACGCTGATCCGAGCCAAGAAACACATCCTTGAACTGAACCATTCCGGCGTTGGTAAACAATAAGGTGGGATCATTTCCAGGTACGAGCGGGCTGGAAGATACTATCTTGTGCCCACGCTCTTTAAAAAATTGTAGGAACTGGTCTCGAAGTTCAGCGCTGGTTGTCATAGGTCTGCTTGCAGGATGATAAATATGAATTGGAATGGCAGTCCTGAAAAAACAGCACTGTACGTGTCATCGGAATAATCGCATGACTGATTCAGCAGAAAAACCCCTATTTTGCAAAAACCGCAGTTGTTTCATTATTTGTTTGGGGTCATCGGGTATTTCTCCACCAAACTTGCGGTCACGAATTTGTTTCATGAGGTTTACCCAATCATCTTCGTAAAACCCTAGACATTCACTAATTAGCTCGTCAGGGATTCCGCGGGCTCTTAATTCATGCTTTATCTTGAACGGCCCCTGCCCTGAATTAAAGCGCGAACGGGCATAATGCTCAGAAAATCGCTCATCACTCTGCAATCCATCACGCTGAAGTGATTCTATCGCTTCGCCAATGGCATCATCATCATAGAGTTTCTGAGATAACTTTTGTGTTAATTCTAAAATCGAGTGTTCGCGCCGGGCTAGATAGTCCATCGCTGCGTTACGGGCGCTCCGTTTAGGTTTATCGTCCTGGTTCATAAATACACTTCATAAAAAAGGCCTTCGATTATTATGTAATAATCGAAGGCCCGATGTCAGTGAGCAAACCACAAAAGCGTCAGAGGGTTGGGGTTAGAGTTCTACCGCTTCTGCATCCACCTGTGGGTTGGTTTTGTCTGCTGCACTGTCAACTTTTTTTACTTTAGCGGGCAATAACACTTCGCGTAAGCGTTTATCAATATCCGCGGCCATTTCAGGACGTTCTTTGAGGAAATTCCTAACATTATCTTTGCCCTGTCCAATCCGTTCATCATTATAGCTATACCAGGCACCCGCTTTATCGATCATTCCGTGCTTGACTCCGAGGTCAATTAACTCGCCTTCGCGAGACGAACCTTCCCCATATAATATTTCGAATTCACATTGTTTGAAGGGCGGTGCCACCTTGTTTTTAACAATTTTAACCCGGGTTTCATTACCGATTACTTCATCACCGCGTTTAATGGCGCCGATTCGCCGAATATCGATACGAACCGACGCATAAAACTTCAATGCATTACCGCCGGTAGTGGTTTCAGGGTTGCCAAACATGACACCGATTTTCATCCGAATCTGGTTAATAAATATAACCATGGTATTTGAACGCTTGATATTGCCGGTTAACTTTCTCAGGGCCTGCGACATCAGACGTGCCTGGAGCCCCATATGTGAGTCACCCATATCACCTTCGATTTCTGCTTTTGGCGTTAACGCGGCTACCGAATCAATCACGACTACATCAACGGCGGCAGACCGCACCAGCATGTCAACAATTTCAAGAGCTTGCTCACCAGTATCGGGTTGAGAAACCAGTAAATCATCGATATTGACGCCCAGTTTGTCAGCATAAGTCGGATCTAACGCGTGCTCAGCATCAACAAAAGCTGCGGTACCCCCGAGTTTTTGACATTCAGCGACTACCTGTAACGCCAGAGTAGTTTTACCGGAAGATTCAGGACCATAAATTTCGACAACACGACCTCTCGGCAACCCACCGATCCCGAGAGCAACATCAATACACAATGAGCCTGTTGAAATAACGCCCATAGTCGTATCAACATTATCGTCACCCAGACGCATAACCGAACCTTTACCGAATTGTTTTTCAATCTGACTCAGTGCGGCAGCAAGTGCCTTCTGTTTATTATCGTCCATAGCTTTACTCATTCGATTCATCTTTTTTGGTTGTCAGTTAACGGGCGGGATTATCACATAGCCGACAGAGAACATAAAGAGAACTTTAAATTTTCTGATCATTCATCATCGACCCAACCCGATTCATAGAAGGCATTCTAGGCAATTAGTAGCTCATAGCGTGAGCCAGCAAGAATATTTATTTGAACATTGTGGATGTTTTCTATAGCTTTCGCTCAAAATAGTCGAAAAGAAATTAACGGGACTGTCTAAATAATCAAGGTCACTCGTATTTAATTTACGTTTAAGGTCAACCATAGCAATAAGAGAAGTATATAAAATCAGCCCGAGCTGAGATAGCAAATATGAGGTCATTAATATGGATTCTATGAATGAATAATTCCACGTATCCGTCATAATAATTGTGGTTGCTTGCCTGTTCAAATCACTATTGTGGGTAAGAATATTGTTAAATGTATCCACAATCATATTTCTGGTGATCGCGTTCAATGCGCAAGAAGCTATCCTCGCAGGATGGATCACACTAATTCTATTTATCAACAGTATTCAGATTACCATTTTATTATTTGATCAAATTGCAATCACCCTGCCAGAACAATCACGCGATATATATCAACGTTATTTTTCAATTATGACCACACGCGAATTTGGCAAGATCATAAAAACAAATGCCTTCAACACCGTTTATGGGACGATTCTTACCCGAGAGGCCGAAATCCCTGATAAACTGTACATCATCCTTAAGGGCGAGGTCGAAATTGTTAAAGCCGAACAAAACATTGCTACTCTGCTACCGGGCAATTTTATCGGCGAAATGAGTTTCTTCAGCAATGGACCCGCATCGGCCAGCTCCAGAGCAATCAAAGAAGGTCAATGTGCATTCTGGACGCGAGATGATCTCGACAAACTTAAACAGCATGACCTCACTATCTACAACAAGTTTTTATCCATAATCGGTTGTGATCTAGTCAACAAACTGAATCGCGGAAATCAAACTCAACGACCTTCATAACTTGAGGTCGATTTTGTTATCTAAATGCAATAATCCCTCCAGGTCGTTCACTTAAGATTCAATGTGAGTCAGCATCAAATTTATAGAAGTCTCGGCAGTCGCATTGCGGACCGCCGATCGATTACCCTCAAATTGATAGCGCCTGGCGTTTACTTGCTGATTTGATGCAACTGCAATCCAGACAGTGCCGACGGGCTTGGCAATGCTTCCCCCACCCGGCCCAGCTACTCCGGTGACAGCAATTGAGAAGTTTGCAGTACTAT
>JBLIOG010000341.1:0-4333 GCA_047639625.1 Gammaproteobacteria bacterium | reverse complement strand
CCACAATGGCGGTACTACGTGGTCGCAAGAGGCGATCTAACCAGTGTTCAAGTATTTTACTTTTCATGAACTTTTCCTGCCCTTCAGGGTTCTATCAGGTATCGAACGAAGCTTTCGAAATGCCCCTGGGTATTTCCTTTAACGGATCAAAAAAAGGTAGTTTAACGATCGAGCATGGAGAGCGACTGCCATCACGATTAATTAATTCGAGTTGATCAGACTGACACTCGCTGGCCGCAAGAAAACGCACATATCCAATACCTTTATTTAGCCCAGGAGACCAGGCACCCGCTGTCAGGGATCCTACAACCTGATAACCTTTAACGACAGATAAACCCGCAAATGGAATACTCTCGTCAGTAATAAGCCCCATCAACAGAGTTTTCTGATCGACCTTAGACAGCACTTTTTTCCCAATGAAATCGGTTTTCCCAAAATCAACAAAACCACCTAAACCGGCTTGAAAAGGCGTCATAGTCCGATCCATATCGGTGCCATAGTCGAGTATGCCAGCCTCGAGTCGACGAATTCCCATTGAATCGAGACTAGCAATTTTTAAATTCACCTGGCCTCCCTGGCTAATCAGGTAATCCCATAAACGAAGGTGATCGGAATCTGCAGTAGGGTAAATTTCAAACCCTAGTTCACCGGTCCACCCGGTTCGAGTGACTAATAATTGCTGGCCATCAAAATCAAAAAAACCTGCATGAAAGTATCCAAAGTTATCGGGCACGCCGCTAGCAATATTCCTCAGTAAATCTAGAGATAAAGGACCTTGAATCTGTAATACTCGGGATCCGGGATCACTAACAACAACGTCATATTCATCCTGAAAAGCCAACAACCATTGCTCAAAGTCACCATCCGCATGGACATACCAGAAATGATCTTGAGCCAGCCGGATCAAAACACCATCCATGATAATCCCACCATTTGGCGCACAGGCAATGGCATAGCGAGCACGCCAAATTTTCAAGTCATCAATTTTTCGAGTGAAAATTCTTTCGAGGAATTTGACCGCGTCCGGGCCTTTTATATCAAGCGGCTTTTCCGGCACGTCATACAGTGCGGCCGCTTTTCTTAAATGCCAGTAATTTTCTACAACATCCTTCCCATCCGACAAAGGGTAAAACCGATTGCTATAAAGACCGAATAACATGCTGTCGTCAATATATCGGTCCGCAAATGGAGATTGTTCAAATCGCTTACTACTGAGTAGAAGGCTACTATGTGATGCAGCGTAATTACTTGTGGACGAGTTACTCAATTCAACCTCAGACTGGAGTCAGATTAGCTTAAATCAACTGATTAAAAATCCCCTTTCAGATCAAAGGAACCATCGGTAATTTTCACTGAAACCAGTTCAATATTACCTGGTAATCACAATGGACCCGACCTATCCCTATACAATGGAGATTTTAAAAAGTCGACAATGTATCAAATTTAAATAGTTAAGAAATACGAAAAGTATTAGTGGTTCTGGTATTGTTTAAAATTACTATGTACCATTTTTTTGCTCATCTCGAAACAGGGAAAAAGAAGAAAGTGGAAGTTTTACTTGCCGACGACCTTAGAGTCAACAATCTTAATAAATTTGAGGTCTTGCTTACCAGTGAGTTTATGATTTAACTCAGGGTCGATAACTGGTTTAAAGTTAATAGAACTTCAGCTGATATTAGCCCGCAACGACACTGTCAGGAGAAAAAACCAGGTGGAAGTTATCGTGTTGATCGTGATTATTCTGGTCATAATCGCACTTTTCAAATGGGTAAAATAGACGACCTTCGTTAAAGTGCAGTAGAGCCCGATTCACTGGTTCTGATGCGAATTGCATTCTCGAGATTTGTGACAAATATTTTACCATCACCTATTTTCCCAGTTTTAGCAGCATCGATAATGGCATCAATGACACCATCAACCAGATCATCATCAATCGCCATTTCAATTTTGATTTTGGGAATATAATCAACCACATATTCCGCACCACGATACAGTTCAGTATGCCCTTTCTGGCGGCCAAATCCTTTCACTTCATAGACGGTTAGTCCGTTTACCCCAATATCGGACAAGGCGGCTCGAACATCATCGAGTTTAAAGGGTTTTATAATGGCGCTTACAATTTTCACGGTGCGACCTCAGGCAGACGAAACGAACAGCATTATTATTGCACTGACACAAATCGCAATCAAATTAAGCGCGTTAAGAAACAAACTTTTCATTTTTTAAGTTTCCGTTCAAATAAGGCCATGGATTCTATATGGGCGGTTTGCGGAAACATATCCATCACTGCCATTTTTGTGACCTTATAGCCTTGAGCCTGCAGTTCAGCTGCATCGCGCACCAGACTAGCCGGATGACAGGAAACATAGACTATTTTTTCAGCCTTAAATCGCTTTATTATTTTCACCATGTCAAAAGCGCCAGGTCGCGGAGGATCGAGTAAAATGCGATCGTAGGTTTGTCGCATCCAGCCATTGCCCGGATCAGGCTGGGTCAGATCTTCTACAAAATAGTCAGTATTATCAAAGTTCTGTCGACGAGCACCCGACCGAGCTCGATCAACCATAACCTGATCACCTTCTACTGCAGTTACTGAAGCCACGTTTCTGGCTATCGGAAGTGTAAAATTACCGAGACCGCAAAATAAATCAAGAACACGATGGTCTTGTGAGAGATCAAGCCAGTCAAGCACCTGGCGAACCATCAATTGATTAAGGGGTTGATTTACCTGAGTAAAATCGACCGGCGCAAATTCGATATTGACAGGATCGTCTGCCAGAGGCTTATAATACAATTGCTGATTTTCGGGATATAAACAATGAATACTATCTGGACCAGCGGGTTGTAACTGTATCCAGAAGCCATCTTTTTTCGCAAAATCTATCAGGCGTTGGCTATCCGACTCGGACAAAGGTTTTAAGTGCCGGAACAGTAGCACTACATTGTCATCATCTGCCGCAACTTCAATCTGAGGAATTTGTTCACGCGCTTCAAGGGTGTCAATAAAGGCAGCAATACTGTTCAGTTTTTTACCAACTTCCGGTATCAAGACCTCACAGCTCGACATATCGGCCAGAAAAGGATTATTACGCTCGCGAAAACCTACCAATGTCCGTTCTTTTTTGTGGACGAACTTGACACTCAGTCGCGCTTTTCGACGATAGCCCCAACTTCCAGCATGCAGTGGAGAAGCCCATTCTCCAACCTGTACTCCCGACTGAGACACCATTTCTTCTATTGATTGTTGTTTACTGGTAATTTGAAACTCGTTAGTAACATGCTGCAAACTACAACCACCGCAGGTGCCAAAAGACGCGCACTTCGGTTCTATACGATCAGTCGATGCTTCGAGAACTTCGACTACATTGGCTTCATCATATTTTTTATTAGACTTTTGCAGCTGAATTAAAACTTTTTCTCCCGGTAAGGCAGCAAACACAAATACAATCTTTCCATTGTGGTGCGCTATACCCCTGCCTTCATGAGATAAACTTTCTATCTCAACAACAAAGGGGGGCGGAAGTAACTTACGTCTTCGTCGGGCCATGCGATGTGATTCCTGTTAAAGCCAGGCTGATTCGAATTCGATCAAATGATCCTGTTCGGAGTCGACTAGTGCTTTTCTGACTATTTGACATTCCTGCAAATACTGAGTTTGGTCAAGATTTCCTCGACTACGTTCATAGTTTAAATACACCAGATAGGTATTTAATACATCGGTTTCACAATAATCCCGTATCGACTGAATATCGCCGGCAAGATAAGTGTCCCAGACTTTCCCGCCACTCATACCCATCTTACCGGGGAAACCACAAAGGGTAGCAATTTCGTCCAATGGTGCGCTGGCTCTGGGCTGGAAAGCCGCCAATACATCCATTAAATCGGTATGACGTTCATGAAACCGGCTGAGATAATTATTATAACGAAAGGCAGTATCGTTCTGACCGTTCTCCCAGTAATGCGCAGCATTGATGGGATATAACAGGCTTCTGTAATGAATAACGGGCAGATCAAACCCTCCACCGTTCCAGGAAATCAATCGAGGTGTGTATCGTTCAATGCCGCTATAAAAACGACGTAATAATTCTTCTTCATTCGAATCAAAGTCACCAAGCGACCAGACTTTAAAATGGTCACCCGATCGCAATACCGCTGAAATGGCTACGATTTGATGGAGGTGGTGGCGCAAGAATTCTGTATTGGCCTGCTGACGGCGCTTATGGAAAACGGCTTTAGCCACATCTTCATCCGACAATCCATGCAGGTCGTAGAGCCGCCGACAACCATCAATATCCGGGACAGTTTCGATATCAAATACAAATACGTTCATATT
>JBLIOG010000340.1:0-4340 GCA_047639625.1 Gammaproteobacteria bacterium | reverse complement strand
CCTACTGTTGGTGCGGAGGGGCTCTGGTTTCAGGTAGGACATCAGGAGAGGGTAGCCCGTCCTTTTTCTTAAGATGGAACAGGATCTTGTCAATGACCTGTTGATCTTCGATACAGCAGTCCGACGTATCGGCGATGACCTTAACTGCACCACCGCAACGAGGAGAGACAAAGACAGAGACAAAGGACAGGCACTCTTCAATTGACAATATACCACTAGCCACTTAGCATCGAATATCGAGGAGAAAGGATTTACCTCAATCGTTAAAGGAACTTACGATGACCCTACCCAGAAAAAAGCTTGTCGCTGTTGAAGACACACCGTATTACCATGTTGTTTCCCGCTGTGTACGTCGCAGTTACCTGTGTGGTGTCGATGCTCATTCCGGTAAAAACTATGACCTGTTTTTGCTCCTGCAAAACAGGCATACACCGGGACGCCGGACCGTTCCATCCCTGTCAATAACCACCGCCGGCGGTGGATTGAGAACCGTATTCGTATTTTATCGTCACTCTTTGCCATCGATATTTGTAGCTATGCGGTGATGTCCAACCATATCCATCTCGTCATCAAGTTGATGCCACAAGAGGCCGAGAACTGGACGGATAATGAGGTGCTCGAGCGTTGGACGCATTTATCATTTATCATTTATCATTGATAACCGGCCCACCTGCCGTGCAACAATGGCGCGCTAACATAGTAGATAAACCGGCTGACCATGAATTGCTCAATCGACTTATTGAGCAATACCGTAACCGTTTGGGCGATTTGGGCTGGTTCATGAAATGTTTGAATGACCCCATTGCTCGTCAAGCGAATAAAGAAGATGGCTTTACCGGTCACTTTTGGGAAAGCCGGTATAAATCACAGGCGCTTTTGAGTGAAGAAGCCCTGCTCTCGTGTATGGCTTACGTCGATCTGAATCCTATTCGTGCCAGTATGTGTAACACACCAGAAGCGTCAGATCCCACCAGCATTAAAGAGCGTATCGCCCCTGGTTTTGATCTAAAGAAAGCGACTGATGACGAAATTAAACAGCAACGACTACAGCGTTTCGATTTACCCCTAAAGCCGCTCGCTCAGTTTGAAGGGAATGTGACTTCTCGGGAAAAATTCGGCATTTTATTTAGCTTGAAAGACTACCTGCAATTAGTGGACACGACTGGCCGAATGATTCGAACCGATAAACGAGGTGCCATTCCCATCAACCCTCCCCCAATACTTGAAAGACTATCGATTAACCAGCAACAATGGCTCCAACAAAGCCAGCAGTTTGAAAAGCTGTACGCCTCACATTTCGCTAAAAAGCGACGAACCCTGAAAAAGACTGCCTGACTCGAAAAAAACAACCCATAGTGAGAGCGCTTCGAGCGTTCAGGGGCAGCTATACCTGGAAAACAGATTTTTAGGCTAAATTCAATTTTTAATTGGAAATTGTTATTTATTGTCTGAAACCAACGTTTTTTTCCGGTTGTAGATTAAATATTTTTTTAAGAGTGCCTGTCTTTTCTTGGTTTCTTTATAATCAATCTGTTTCAGGTAGTTTTGGGGTCACGGTTCAATAACTGATGAAATGACATGCCCTATTTGAAACGGCTTTGCTATATCAATGAGTTTCGCACGACCGACTTCATGGCATAGCTTCATCGCTATCCATCGCGGAAAGACCTTTTCTCCTTCCCCCCGTTTGGCATGTGTAATCTGTAATCTATTTTTCTGGTATTTGATGGTATTTAGCTACATTTACTGTTTGAAGGATTTTTTGACAGGTTGCTTCAAGCCTTTCTAATTTTACTGGTCATTTATAAGCCTATTTTGAAATAAATAGGCTACCAGGTCCCACAGGCTTATTAAACCATTACACTGACTTCTTTATCTCCCATAACCGACGGTGTTTGTTTTGAATCGTAAAATCCTTTGATGCCCAGGTTATCACCCTGTTCTGCAAAACTCAGCACGCTAGATCACGTTTACGAAGGCCTAATCCTCCAATACTTAAATGGTTTTATCAATGATTGATCCCTTGATTCTCACTGTGCGCCTCTCCCCGAATGGCTATTATCGGCAAATCCTGAAATATCACAAGACGACCTCACTAAACTTACGCAAAAGTTAACCCGGTAACCAGCCTGATTGCACCAGATAAAGAAAGCCAGTCACGCTTAGCATGGCAAACACAGTCGAAATAACGACAGCACTGGAAGCGCGTTCCTGCCAGACGTCATATTGTTGTGCAATAACAAATACATTGGTTGCAGTCGGCAGAGTAGCTAGCAATACCGCAGAATAGAGCCAGAGACTCTCGACATCCGGCACCAGCCAGATCATCAGCCAGTAAACCAGTACGGGGTGCAACACCAGTTTAACCGGTACGATGTAGGTCAACTCCAGCGGTAAACGTTTCAACGGTCTCAATGCTGCCGTAACGCCCATGACAAACAGCGCACAGGGGCCTGCTGTTTTCGCCAGCAAGTCGAGAAACTGATCGATAACCGTCGGTGGTTTGAATGCGAAAACAGATGCTAAAACCCCCGCAATCGTAGCCAGGATAAATGGGTGAGTGAAAATCTTTTTCAGAATCTGCCAAAGCAGCGAAGCTTTATTTTGATGCCCTTTATCGTCCACCGCCATCAATAACGGCGCCAGGGTAAAGTGCATGGCATTTTCGAAACAGAAAATTAACGCTACCGGTACACCCGCTGCCGGGCCAAAAGCCGCCAGTGCCAGCGGTGGCCCTAGATAACCAATATTTCCATAAGCGCCTGCGAGGCCCTGAATCGTCGATTCGGAGATATTACGGCTACGCCACAGGGCAATGAACAGTACCAGGCAGAATATCAAAAAGGTCGCGAGGATCGATACCGCGATGAAACCGACATTGGAAAACTGCTCTACCGGCGTCGTCGAAAGCAATTGATAAAACAGCCCTGGCAAGGCGATATAGATAATAAAAAAGTTCATCCATGCCAGACCTTCGAGTGGAATTTTTGCCAGCCTGCCCGAGACATAACCCAGAAATATCAGGCCAAATAAGGGGAAAACCAAATCAAAAACTGCCAACATAAGGAGCTCACTCTGCGACAAGCAAAGTCAAAGGTTAATGGATTCAAATCTTGTCTTAACGTGATTAACGATCAAGGGATCTATAATGAAGTAATGAGGTGAAAACTTAATAACTTAACTTATTATAAATTAGTCCCACCTCATTATCTTCAACCATTAGTGAATTCAAAAGTAAAAATCCACGTTCTAAGAACGTGGTTTTGATTCCACCCTGGAAGGGTGTGATAAAGCTAACCTTCTAAGAAGGTTAGCTACGTTGTCACCTTCTTCAAATTAATCGTTGAAATTTAATTCCAAATTCCTTTCGATTCTTTCCTGATATTTAACATAATGCCGTATCATTTCTGCATCAACTCCAACCGTATCAACACAATACCCTTTCGCCCAAAAAAGGTTGCCCCAGTACGGCTTTTCTTTCAGATACGAAAATTGACGAAATATCTGAATGGCAGCTTTACCTTTTACCGATCCCATCAATTTTGAGATCGATAACTTCGAAACTCAAGTGAAGCTCAAGGGGTCAATCATTGACTTAACCCTTTATTGAACCTTGAATATTTGAATATCCATAAAATTCCCGTTCAAGTTTTTTAGAAACCTTACTGACACCCGGATAGCACTAACCCCCCAAGACATATAGCCCGCCGACTTCTACCCCGGTTTATAATATGGTAATAAGCGTTTCCAAAAATTATACGAACGGGACTTGGCACACCGGCAAACAAAAATAGTAAATGGTCTAATCAATGATTGAGCCCTTGTTACCTGGAGGCTAATCGAAATAGCCGGCGCGAACAGTCTTACCGATCATGTTGAACATCAGGTTTCCAGCGGTGATCTGGCTGATATCCCAGGCGGGAGTAATTTCCACGATGTCCGTGCCGACCACAGGTCCTTTTTTGACTAGCCCATCTATCAACTTACGTGCCTATGGATAGGTGACGCCGTCGGGTGCCGGTGCCGGCCCCGCTACTGCCGGCATTACTGCTGGATCGAATCCATCGGCATCGATAGTCAAATAGTATTTTCCACCGTCAGGAATTTGTGAGAGTACATGGTCCATACCACGGTCCTGCAATTCGACATCTGTGATCAGATGCGCTCCATACGCCATTGCCGCCCCGTATTCCTCGCGCCGGGCACCGCCCTGGCAACGCAGTCCAATCTGGAATATCTCGTCGATGTGCGCCATTTCGGAGGCTCGTCGAATGGGGATCGAATAACCCTCATGCACACCAGAATTTTCGTCGACCCAGTCCAGATGTGCATCGATCTGG
>JBLIOG010000339.1:0-4352 GCA_047639625.1 Gammaproteobacteria bacterium | reverse complement strand
TTGTTACGGTCAAAAGCCAGTGCACCGAGTATTATTTTTGAATCTCGTGTTGTGGTAATGGATACTTTTGTGCCAAATTCATAGCGTTTGTGTTCTTTGCCTTTGCTCATACAGTACACATGTGGCTCATGCAGACTGTATACTTTATTTTTTCGACCACGCTTTTGACGTAAGCCTTTGTGAAACAGTGCAAAATCCTCTGCATGGCTTTCTACTACGCCTGCAGGCAATTGACGCTGTAATCCCCGTACTAATCGGCCAGCAATGATTTTTAAGCGTTTAACGGCCTTGCGGGATTTTATACGATTTCTGGGGTGGCTGGAAAAACGACAGACCAACTTTAGGGCCTTGATTTCTTTTGCGTAGCTGCGACGAAGCTTAATCGTATTTGCCCAGGCTAATTTCAAGCAACGAACAATTATCTTCCGATATAATTTAGCGTCAGTTGGAAACGTGATGTTTTTTTCTTGAACCGGCGTATCGATACACACTTCTCTTTCAAGTGTGTTCTCCCCATAAATAATATTCGATGATGCCAGTATTTTTTCAAACCCCGGTTCACCAATCCGTTTTCTAAAGTAGATTAAATCGGTCGGATCACAGGGGAATTTCCATTGGAATTCTATTCCCCACAAAATGATTGGCAGTAAGGGTTTTGCACCCAACGCTGCACAATAACCTCGTCACTGACGTTCTCCATCTGTTTGAGAATATAAAACCCACTATCAAGTGAATGCGCTTCGCAGGCCTTCCGCTGGTTGAATAAAGTGGCGTAAATTCTGATTCAAAAAAATCCCAGGGTATCTTTTTGGCGAGCTGTAGCAAAGGATATTTGGGGTTGAGTTGATCGATTAAGTTAGGCGCAAGAAAGCTCAATTGATCGTGATTGGGAGCAGATTCAATCATTGTGGTAATTCTCGTTTCGACAATTTTTTTAGGGCTAAAGGGTTAAAACTGGTCGAAATTATTTCACTTTCAAACAATGAATTCCAATAAAATCAACTGGTTCTGAGTTTTTCAGGCTCGACTAATTACTGCTAATACTTTTTTAGGACTCTTTTTCTATTATGCAAAAACTCCCTTCCATCATGTAACGATAGAAAGGAGCTTTCT
This sequence comes from Gammaproteobacteria bacterium, assembly GCA_047639625.1. Classification (GTDB taxonomy): domain Bacteria; phylum Pseudomonadota; class Gammaproteobacteria. The sequence goes on along the minus strand of JBLIOG010000339.1, from coordinate 3,239 downwards.
TCGCACTCCGAGTAATATCATCACCGCTGAAGTTAACAACTTTACACAATAAACTTATTTTTCATTTTTCACGAAGGCCAGTGCTGCATTGCGACCAGGCATTCCAGAAATTCCCGCACTGGGGTGAGTACCGGAACCACTGAGATACAAACCTGGAATCGGGGTTTTATAGTCAGCCATGCCAAACATAGGCCGGCCTGCGCCAAAGCGGGTCAAGTAAGGCTCAACATGATAGACACTGCCGTCAATAGCGAAGAAGCGTTTCTCAATATCGGGCGGAGCCAATGGCCGACGTGCGATTTCCAGATCCTCAATACCCTCATAAATGATTGCGGCATCTCTCACTGTTTTAGCGGTAATCTCATCTCGAACCTGATTCCAATCGGCCTTGGGCTGAGAAGGTATTAATCCTGACCAGAACCAATAGGTATCACAACCCTCTGGTGCCATGCTCGGATCAAACGCTGTTGTGATCTGTGACAAGCCACCAATTTGATCAGGTACTTCACCCTGGATACAGGCATCGTAAGCTTGCAGAGCCTGCTGGTAGGTTTGCCATTGCAGTGTTGGCAGACGCATATCCTCACTCCAGCCACGCTGCTTGCGCCAATTAATATGACGAGTGGGCGCTATTCGCCCTTTAAGCGCAATATTCAGCTTGTAATCGCCAACTCCGCGCTGATTGGTTGGAATACGCTTGGCACGTGTTTGCATTTTGTCCGATAACAATCCCTCAGGAAGCATATGGTTAAGCACCATTTTAGGACTAAAGGCGGTAATAACACCTTTCGATGCAAAAATCTCATCACCGCTCATAAGACGCACACCTTTAATGGCACCGTCACGGGCGATCATTTCAGCGATAGGTGCGCCGGTCTTGATTTCACCACCATGGTGTTTCAGGCAGCGAATCAGCGCCGCTGGGAAGGCTCCAGTCCCGCCTTCAAACATAGTGATACCGGTGCTTTGTAAGGCAGCCATATAAACCATGGCAAAAGCCGAGGTATCCACTTTGAAATCCATAAAAGGTAAGCCGGTTAACAGGGCGGCACGAACGATGTCAGACTCGAATAGCTCCTCAACAGCACCTGCGTGGGAATTGGTCACAAGATCGATGATTGGTTTAAGGTGTTTCCAATGCTTGACAGCACTACCACCAGCCTTCATAAGAGCTGAGAAACTAGGCTTTACCGGACTCGTCAGCATCATTGGCATCGCTATTTTGAAGGCGGCATCAATGACTTCGGACATTTGCAGCCAAGCCTTGGCGTCTTTTGGCGAGAAGTATCTGATTTCCTCAGCCGTTTTCATCGGATCATTCCACAAGGCAATGGACTCATTATCTTCTGCGGACATCAACTGAATGTGGCAGGGGTCGATTTGCCGCTGACGCAAACCAAATTTCGTCCCCAGCTCCAACTCCGCATCAATAGGCGACAGCCTGAACAAAGAAGCATGGATGGAAGCTTCATTGATGATATGCTCTGGGGCTTCCGGTGCCATGGGATTAGTCGATGTCATACCACCAGGGGTATCATGTGCCTCTACCACCAATACCTTAAGGCCACCTTTTGCCAGGTAGCAGGCTGAAACAAGTCCATTATGACCCCCACCCGCTACGATAACGTCAAACGTTTTTCCTTCAAGTTGCGTATCGTTATAACTCGTAAAATCAAACATATTTACCCTCAATTATTAAAGTTGGAATGACCCTGCTAGAGCAGCCAATAAACAGTGAAACCTATTCTGTTTTAATTCCGTTATCCTGCTGACTGGCAACCCTATGCCTATCTGAAATTAGTCACCCCATCACACGAGGCTCAAATGATATTACGGACTATTATATAACGTTCGATATGTAATGCAATTGAGCAGCTATCTCTTACGCAATCGCTGACCCCTGTTAATACGAGCCGAAATCATCCGCCCATACAGCCTTTTCGACCTCGTCGGTTACGCTGATTTGGCCGCGATCTGATATATCCTGTGCTAGTTATTGCTCCAGCCACAAATGACGAAAACGACTCATTCCTCGATTAGATCGTAATCTTCCTTAAGTGCTCCGCAATCTGGACAGAACCAATCGTCAGGCAGATTTTCAAACGGCGTACCCGCAGGGACATTATTATCAGGATCGCCCTCTGCCTCATCATAAATATGACTACAAAATCGACATTGCCATTTACGCATCAATCACTTCACTGCCTTAGGTTTTACCGTTTTAATTGCTCATTTAACAGGTAATAAGCGAACTCTAATTACTAGACTAGGCCATGCCTTATTAATTCTATTCGTCGTATACGACGAATTCAGCTTGATAAGAGAGCACAAAAATAAGGATTCGTCGCTAACGACGACGTCACCAAACATTTTCCATACGATAATATGTTGAAATATTTAGGTAGAAAAAACTTATGGCTCACCGTGTTCTTTTTATTACTGGCGCAGGCAGTGGCATGGGCCAGATGACGGCTCGACAAGCACTTGATGATGGCTGGATGGTGGCAGGAGTTGATCTTAATATCGACGGATTGAATCAACTCGGAGGCAGTGACAAGCTGCTGAAAATCGAACTGGACGTCACCGACTATCAGGCTGTAGCTGCTGCAGTTGAACGCTGTGAAAATACACTGGGCCCCATCACGCGCGTAATCCACGCCGCTGGCATTATGCCGCTGGGGGAACTAATCAATCAGCCTCGCGAAATGATCATGAAAATCATGACCATCAATTACGGTGGCATGGTTAACGTGGTAGACAGCGCAGTGAAAAAGTTGTTAGAACGCGGCCAGGGCGAGTTCGTATGCTATGCATCCATGGCCGGGCACTGGCCCATTATGTATATGGGCGCCTACAGCGCGGCTAAACATGCAGTAGCAGCCTTTGCCGAAGTTTTGTATCACGAGAATCGTAACTCCGGTGTCAGAATCGTTTGCGTCTGCCCCCCGATTGTCGCCACCCCCTTGCTAAAACAAGCCCACGATACCGTATGGCCCAAACTGTTTGATTTATTCCCCGCCCTGGAACCACAGGTCGTTTTGGACTCCATTGAAAAAGCACTGACCCGTCGTCATGGGCTATGGGTCTTCCCTGGCCCGATGACAAGACTGACATGGTTGTTGCGCCGCTGGTGTCCATCCTTGTTATGGAAGGTTGTACACTGGGCGGAGAAAAAATAAACCTATTGTTCTAGCCGCCAGAGCCACATTCTTCAACGCAAGGGATAATCGAAATAGTTT
>JBLIOG010000338.1:0-4355 GCA_047639625.1 Gammaproteobacteria bacterium | reverse complement strand
GCTCAATTGAAGTTACCCATTCCGATCGTAATCTGGGAAAACGGAGGGCTAAAACAAATTCAGGATGATATGGATAATGCATCCATTAGCCGCGTTGGTGTCGAGGGGATTAATCCTGATTTCGTGGCTTTGGCTAAAGCCTGCTATTGTCATGCGGTTCGAACAACAGGCCCTGAAAATTTCGAAAACGTATTTGCGGAAGCATTTAATGCGGATCGTCCGACCGTCATCGTGATTGAAGAAAAACGGTAATAAATCGGGTGTCAGCACGCCTCAAAAAACTGTATCCCATTAGGGTAAAGACAACTTTGCCATCCGACCGCCATCCACGGTATACACCTGCCCCGTGATAAACCCGCTTTCGTCAGCCGCCAGAAAAGCAACCAGAGCAGCCACTTCTTTCGGGTTTCCGGTCCGGCCAACGGGGTGAATCTTCCCTATGTCGCGACGAAAGGCGATTGGGTCTCTCATGCTTTCGATAAAATCGTCGTTTAATTCAGTATCAATCCAACCCGGTGCTACAGCATTGCATCGAATACCTTCATGACCATGATCAACCGCCACTGCTCGGGTTAATCCGTGAAGCCCGGCCTTTGAAGCGCAATAGGCTGAATGTCCGGGATTTGAACCCAACCCTTCGATAGAACCAACATTAACAATGCTACCCTTGCGCTCACGCAAATAAGGCAATGCAGCTTTGATGAATAAAAACGGCGTGTGCAGATTGACCATTATTGTTTGCTGCCATTCGTCGAATGACATTTCTTCAACTGTGGCTTCCTGCATCATCCCTGCATTATTGATTAGCAAGTCGAGTTGCCCGGTTTTCCTTATAATTCTTGATATCACATTGGCTGCTGAATCGGGCTGAGTAAAATCAGAGACAATTGACTCAAATTCAAAATCCTCCCCACGCTGGGCGGTAAATACACGGGCACCTTCGTCCTGAAGTCGACGTGCAATTGCTAACCCGATTCCGCTTCGACCGCCTGTCACCAGGGCTACTTTATTTTCGAATCGTTTCATGCCGGTTTACTCACTAAAAACTACTGCTGCGTACGATTAAAATAATCGACCGTCAATCACAAACAGCCTATTGATTGTCAGGTCCTTCAGATTCACGTCACTAAGAATCATTATCGGCAATTTTAGCCTTGATATTTCCATATAAACATACCTGATTACCACCAGATTTTTTGGCGTGATAACTGGCTGCATCAGCCTGACTCATCATCTGTTCCAGAGTTACTTTTCCCCCCGTGGACAACGAAACCCCGAGACTCGCTGAGCCCTCATAAGTTTTCGACTTACCTGTTAGCTGGCAATCGGCTATCCGCTGGCGGACCTGCTCTGCGATGGCTAACGCAATGGCTTCATCGCAATTTTCAAACAGCAGTACAAATTCATCACCGCCAATTCGACCAGCATAATCACCTCGACGTAAATTCGAAATCATCGCACGGGCAATCATGATGAGGAAATCATCACCACTGCCATGCCCTTCAGTATCATTAACAATTTTAAACTTATCGAGATCGATGAAAACCACCGCAAAAGACCACTGATAGCGATTGTAACGATCTATCGATTTTTGTACGGCCTCGGTCCAGGCCCGCCGATTTAACAAACCCGTTAAGATATCATGCGACGCCAGATGTGCTATGTTTCGTTCTTCACGACGAAGTACGGTGATATCTCTAAATATGATAACGACGCCTGAACATTGGCCGTCACCCCCTATGATTGGAGATATTTGTTCATCAATACTGATCTCTTCACCGGTCCGGCTAATTAATACCGATTGGCGATTACCATTAATCTCCTTTCTTGTGGCGATACATTTGGCAACTTTGTCTGGTAACTTTCTACCACTGGTTTCGTGCACCAATTTGAAGATAGTTGCGACAGGCTGATATTCAATTTCCTGCAACCTCCAGCCGAGCATCTGTTCAGCCGCAGGATTCAACATCTCTATTCTGCCTTTTTCATCGGTGGCAATTACTCCATCAACGATAGCGCTTAAAGTGACTTCTAGACGGGATTTTTCACTGGCTAGATAAACTTCCAGTTTATGCTGCACTCCAGCCTGCTTCTCCAGTTCTTTGACTGATTTCTGCAATTCAATAGTTCGTATACTGACTGTCTCTTCAAGTTCTTTTTTTATGTGTTCGAGTTCTTTCTGAGCTTCGACCCGGAGGCTAATATCGTTGACAGTCGTGACAACGCCACCGTCAGGCAACCGGGTTGCGATCACTTCAATGTATCTGCCGCCAATTAATTTCTGTTCATTCGTAACCGATGAAATGACCGGGATGTCACCAACCAGCGAAAGCCTGGAACCAGTAACGGTGGCGCTGGGCTCCATGGGCCAGATTAATGAAACCGTCATGGCAGAAGAAAAATCTGCCATAGACATTCTATTCGCTAGATCCGAAATATTGACGCGAAATATATCAAGCCAGGCCCGATTCCAGATCGTCACTTCAGCTTGACCATTAACCACACAAAGCCCTTGTTTTAGGTGATTCAGATTTTGCGCAAGGCGAATATAATCATCCGGAGAACTTCGCAACCGGCCGGCAATATTTAGCAGCAGCACATGGTCAAGCCGAATGCCATCATCGGACAGGGGCAGCACTAATCGATCCCAATAATCTACAGCGATCATTGTGGCCGCTTCCGCCTGGTTATAAATTGGAGCCATAGTTAACTGAAGATCACTTAGCAGAGACCGGTAGTAATCCCGGGTTGCAACTGGTAAATCAGAAATATTATATCCGGTCATATTTCGACCGAAGTTAAGTGCCATAGATTGACCGTGATGGAGATAATGAAAATCGTCTCCTTCATCGCAACGTTCGAGCAACATCAGATTTATTGCAAAAGGTTGCAAGCTATTCTGATTTAAATTTTTCAGCGAGGGCACTTTAACGTTAAATTGGTGACAGGTTGACTGCCAGATTCTCAGCAGCTCTTTCATTGAATCCAGAGGTAAACCTTCGATCGTTACATCCCTGTCGAATTTCAAAACTTTAAGATTTTTGCGTGGATTAATTCGTTTCAACTGCTCACACCTGAATCGGGTTAACTCATTGAGTTTAGCCCAATACCCATAGTCTGCTTTGATAGCGATGGATTCTCTATTAATTTACGAGCAGATTTACTGATAAAAGGCCGGGTTCATCGCTCAATTACGGTTTTTAAGCACTATAAAACCCGTCAAGGTCTTCGGATTGGACCACGTGGCAATAAATCATATTGATCGTCTTAAGTTCATTAATGTGCAGGTCGTCGGTTGCAGCTGCGCAACAGTCTTCAACAACGACCACTGCGTAACTTTCATCGGCCAGACTTCTAACCGTTGAACTTATACATTGGTCGGTAAATATTCCGGTTACTACCACATCAGTAATCTGCATATTATGCAAAATCAACCGTAAATTCGTTCCTGTTAGTGCACTGTCGGTTGTTTTGACTACGACAATTTCATCCTCAGCCGGTTCAAGTTCCGATACTATCTGGCTATCTTTACGGTCTTTGGGTAAAAGCAGGTAATTAAATCCCGGCTTTTTCTGACTCAAAGAGCGATCCCGACCATCGGTTTTCTGACAGGCGATTCGGGCGAAAATGACCTCAACGCCTCTTTCCCTGCAGTCCGCAATTAATTTTGTAGTATTGGGTATAACGGTTTCAGCCATGCGATCACGGAACGGCTTCCATCGCAGGGCTTCATCAGGATCTTCGTCTACTTCGAGATAGGTATTCTGAATATCTATGACAAGCAAAGCAGTTGTCGTTGCATTCAGCTCGATATCGTCAGGTTGGTCTGCCGTTTCATAGTAAAAAGATCGATAGGCTGTTTTCCAGTGACTCATACCTTTGCTCCAATCAAGAATAAACGCAGTGTACAACCAATGCCATGAAATCTCAGAATTCAGGCATAAATTTCGGGTAAAAAGCTTAACCTGTTGTTACAGTAAAGCAAATTATCTGAACAGCAAAAATTCATGGCATCAACGACCAAATCAACCCTGGAAACATTGGGCACGCTGCGAAACAGCCTGATTTTTCTGTGTTTTGTAAATATATTCTTTTCTATTATATATTTACTGCAATTTGGCTTCGACCCGGCAGAAGCCGTCAGTGACTGGCAGAAACTGAGCGCAATGATCCCGCCGGTCATGGCACCGATATTTCTGGTTGTGATTTTAATAGATTTCATCATGTCTAAAGTTCGAGGCTCAGATGAACCTAGCGATGCCGGTGCTCCGTTTCGGGCTATTGCCAGAATCGAACGTAACGTTATGCTGATAAGCCTGTTGTACTGGGTGCCTTATATAATCTGGTTGATCTAG
>JBLIOG010000337.1:0-4365 GCA_047639625.1 Gammaproteobacteria bacterium | reverse complement strand
ACTCTCGATATAGAACGGATCGAGTTACCTTAAAACTAGACTAATCAGGTGATGAATGGCAATTCCCTCTCATGTTAAATATTTGATCATTGGTGCAGGCATACACGGCCTCAGTACCGGTTATCATCTCGCCAAACAGCTTAAAGCGCAGGGTAAAGGAGATGGACGTGACATTCTGATAGTTGATAAAAGCGGCATCGCTGCAGGCGCTTCAGGTATTGCCTGTGGTGTTGTCCGTAACAATTACTTCCAACCCGCAATGCGCGAACTAATGGCGCATTCGGTGGGTGTTTGGGAAACTGATCCTGAAGGCTATAGCTATCATTCTGTCGGATATATGCAGATCAGCCCTGAATCCATGCATGAAGACGTAGCCAGTATTGCCAAACAACAAAAAGAGATTGGCTACGAATCTTCGTTTTATGAAGGTGAGAAAGAATCTTCTGATTACATGAAGACGCTTTTCCACGATTGGCAGGCAACCGGTATTACCTCAGTACTCCACGAAAAACGGGGCGGATACGCCAACAACACCAAAGCTATGTATGCCCTGGCATCTAAAGCCGAAAATGAAGGTGTTCGTATTTTAACCGGTTGTACTGTCACTGGATTCAAAAGTGAGTCAGCGGGTGGTGCCATCAAAGCAATCGAAACCGATAAAGGCGAAATTGGCTGCGATATGGTTGTTATTGGTGCGGGCCCCTGGGCTAAAACAATATGGGACATGCTCGAACTGCCTAAGACCGTTAGTATTAAAGGCGCAGATGGAATTACCCACGACGGTATTCCAATGTGGATTTACTGGTCACTGCAGGAAGGTACTCTAGGTGTTGATCCTGATTTGCAAAAAACCAACGATGGAAAATTCCCTCCAGTTATTCATGTCGATAGTAATGAGCCTTTATATTCCAATCACGACGGATCTTTGATCACTGACGAGATGTGGGGCATTTATTACAAGCCTGACTTCCATTTCGGCGGTATTCAGGGAGGAGCAGCACCCTATGCTATTCAGACGGATCCTGACGACGTTGCGGTAGATCCTTACGGCGTTGATTCACCTGATTTTATTGTGGGTGAAGATTTTGCACATATGTGGACCTCAGCTCTGGCCCATTGTCAGAAAAGATTTGAAGGTCAATTTGAATTCTATAAAAACGAACCTTCAGGTGGCATTGGCTCTTTTACACCCGATAGTTTCCCGGTCTTTGACGTATTTCGTGAAAATTGCTACGTGATTGCCGATTCGAACCACGGATACAAAATGCTGGGTGTTGGGGAACTGGTTGCCCAGGAATTGTGTGGACAAAAGAGCTCGCTGCTTGAGCCATTCAGGTATTCACGATACGCGGAAGGCAAGCTGCATCCTGTTTCAAACAGTCCATTTCCCTGGAGTTAATGGTCAAACAGAGTTCAGGTGTTTAAGAATGTTTTAATCCGACTGAACCGACCAGATGTTCGATAAAACGGCAGGCTTTTTAGCCTGCCGTTTTTTTTCTGTTCTAAACATCCACAGACAAAAATATGCGGCTAAAAGCGCACCGATGATTTGTGCAAAAATAAATCCCGTTACATCCGAGGGCGCTATGCCTGCGAATGTATGACTGATACTACGCCCAATAGTAACTGCCGGGTTTGCAAAAGAGGTCGAGGCAGTAAACCAGTAGGCCGCTGTGATATATAAAGCAACCGCGGTCGGGATTCGATCGGGTGATTTATACAGGCATCCCAGAATGGTGGTTACCAACCCAAAAGTTGCAACTATTTCGGCGAACCATTGTGGTATTCCCGTTCGTGCCGTGAGCGAAGTCTGGATTAATGTCAGGTCAAACATGATATGCGCGATGATGGCACCCAGCAGCGCGCCGCAAATCTGGGCGATCCAATAACCAATTGTATGGTTAAAGGTTATCTCCTTACGGATCATGAATACCAGGGTCACAACCGGATTAAAGTGAGCGCCTGAAATCGGCCCGAATACAGTAATGATGACAAACAGGATTGCACCGGTAGGAATGGTGTTTCCGAGCAAGGCGATGGCAGTGTTTCCATCCGCAAGTTGTTCGGCCATTATTCCAGAACCGACTACAGTGGCCACCAGCAATAAAGTGCCAGTTGCCTCTGCAACCAGTTTTCTTGTTAGATCAATCATAAAGTAATCGATTAACAGCAGGCCGAAGTGTTGTCAGATTGAGGGCGACAACAACTGCTATCACTGGCCTGGCCATGCTTGATATCGTCATTCCCATACACTGGGCTTTCGCCTCGCGTTAAAAAGGTTTCCCAGGCCAGACCTTCCGGATCAAAAAACCAGCTTTTTTCTGAGTTAGAATAACAGCAGGTTGTTTCTCCCTCTTCAATCATGGGCGCGCCTGCCGTCTTTAGGCGGTCATAAACTTCAGTGAGTTCGTTTTCATTTTCAACCTGGATACCGAGATGGTCGAGTCCCTTTTTTTGACCGCGGGTAGTAATCGCAAAATTAACACGGGGATCGTCGAGCATCCACTTTGCGTAATCTGATTTGATAACAGTCGGTTCAGCAGCGAATAATGAATTATAGAAAGCTACGGATTGGTCGAGGCTTTCTACAGACAGGTTTACGTGTAAGCGTTTCATAAAAATTTTCCAATAAAGTTAAGTGGATTGTGGTTCACAGCATGCAGCCTGAATGGAATCGAGCACGGGTAAACAAAGATCTTTGTCCCCCTGACAGCAATCTTCGACGAGGAACGATATCAGGTTTCGAATTCCGGCCATATTTATGCGATAAATGATGGATCGGCTCTGTCGTTGTGAATCAATAAGTCCGGCCTGAAGCAGAATTGCCAGATGCGAAGACATGGTGTTGTGAGGGGTATCGAGCGCATCGGCTATTTTACCTGCCGCCATGCCGGTATTGCCGTTGACGACGAGTAGTCTGAAAGCTCGTAATCGCGTGTCCTGTGAAAGTGCTGCGAGTGATTTAATTGCATGAATTATGTCCATATGTCGATGATAGTAGACATATAGACATAATTCAAATATTTTATGATTATTAGTTTCTAAAGTTATTTCACACCCTAGTACGCGACACAGTCCATAGTTGATTTCATCGATAGGGTGCAAGGTACTTTTGAAGCCCCAAAAGTACCTGAAATGGCTACCCCATCGAGAGTGGCCTGCGACTTCCCTTCAAATAGGACATTCTCAAAAGGGACTTAACGTCAAAATCAAGCCAGAAAACCTCGATCTTGTGTGTGAAATACTGTGCCGCTGGCCGTTTGGATAATCGTTGATACTTATTAATTATCTGGAATTTAATTCCGTAGGGGACAAACTCGATAATAAATAATAAGATCACTCCAAATTCACGGGAACTGCAATGAATCCAAACTACGACTACATCATTATAGGGGCTGGCTCAGCTGGTTGCGTTCTAGCTAATCGGTTGACTGAAGACTCGTCAATCAAAGTGCTGTTAATCGAATTTGGTGGCAGTGATAAAAGTATTTTTATCCAAATGCCAACGGCACTCTCTATCCCCATGAACATGCCAAAATATAACTGGTTTTACGAGTCTGAGCCTGAGCCTTATCTAGATAATCGGAGAATGCATTGTCCGAGAGGGAAGGTACTGGGTGGGTCTTCTTCGATAAATGGCATGGTTTATGTGAGAGGCCATGCGATGGATTACGAAGAATGGGAAAGTCATGGTGCTAAAAATTGGGGATACCAAAATTGCCTGCCTTATTTCAGAAAGGCTGAAAACTGGTCTTTTGGCAGCGACGAATATCGATCTCAGGCAGGACCTTTGTCGGTTAACAACGGAAACCAAATGCAGAATCCATTGTATCGAGCATTTATCGAAGCCGGGCAACAAGCCGGATATTTAGGGACTGGAGATTATAATGGACGTCAGCAGGAAGGATTTGGACCGATGCATATGACGGTCAAAAATGGCGTTCGCTGGTCGACTGCAAATGCTTATTTAAAGCCTGCTTTAAAGCGCTCTAATCTCCACGTTATTAGCCACACTTTAACTCGAAAAATACTACTCGATAACAGAAAAGCCGTTGGTGTAGAAGTTGAAAGAAACGGTAAGATCGAAACTTACCATTGTCGGAAAGAAGTGATTAGCTGTGCAGGTCCTATTGCATCTCCGCAATTATTGCAATTATCGGGGATCGGTCCGGCCGAAGTATTAAAAAACGTGGGCGTTGAAGTGATTCATGATCTGCCTGGCGTTGGCGAAAATTTACAGGATCATCTCGAGCTTTATTTTCAGTTTCGCTGTAAAAAACCCATTACCTTGAATGGAGAATTGAATCTTTGGCGAAAATTTTTAATCGGATCGCGTTGGTGGTTCACCAAAACAGGGCTGGGTGC
>JBLIOG010000336.1:0-4367 GCA_047639625.1 Gammaproteobacteria bacterium | reverse complement strand
CAACTTAAGTATGCAAAATGTCAACTCTTGATGCGATAGACCAACAGCTTATTCGGCTACTCCGAAAAGATGGACGAATGCCCGTTGCCACTCTTGCGAAAAAAATCGGTGTAACTCGCGTCACCGTTCAAAACCGACTAAATCGGCTGGAAAAAAGACGGATTATTACGGGATACACCGCGTTAATTTCGAGCGCCGCCGACGATCAGGTTGCATCAGTTCGAGCATTAACCAGTCTCGAGCTCAACGGCGACAGCTTTAACAAGGTTAATGATTTACTGTTAAGCGAACCATCGGTAACGGCTATTCATGCCACCAATGGTCGTTGGGATATGATTATCGAAATTCAAACCCGAACGCTTGAAGAATTCAACGATATTCTTAGCCGCATTCGCAGTATGCCAGGCATTAAAGCATCGGAGTCAAACCTGTTACTTTCAACTAACCGACTTGGATCGACTCAAATTTAAACACGAATCACCAGACTTAGAGTCGAATCAACACTATAATTAATTGACTCGTTGCTCAGGATAACAATACTTGCAGGATAGCTTCCTATTACCCACCATGCCTGATTCGCATGCAATGGCGGTTATGGGGTTGATCATCCTCGCTTTGGTTCTTTTTGCCAGTGAGAAAATCCCCCTGGCTTCTTCCAGTCTGACCATCCTTGCCCTGCTCTGCTTACTATTCGAATTGTTTCCGTATCAAGGCGCATCAGGCCGTATTCAGGCAACCCATTTTTTCAGTGGATTTGGTCATCAGGCATTGATCGCAGTCTGTTCGTTGATGGTTGCCGGACAGGCTCTGGTAAGAACCGGAGCGCTTGAACCCATTGGTCGACAATTAGCGCGCTGGTGGCGAATAAGCCCAATGCTATCTTTCCTGGCCACTTTAATCATGGCTGCTGTGTTAAGCGCCTTTGTTAACAACACACCCGTCGTTATTCTTTTACTCCCTATTTTAATTAGCGTTTCGTTAAGGACTTCAACAGCGGCTTCAGATTTATTACTGCCAGTAGGTCTGGCCAGTTCGATCGGCGGAATGGCAACCACAATCGGTACCTCAACTAATTTACTGGTTGTCGCAGTTGCCGCTGATCTAGGTATGCGAAGCCTGGGTATGTTTGACTTTTTGCTTCCAGCTGTACTGACAGGGAGTGTAGGCATTTTATATTTATGGTGGATTGCACCCAAACTCATTCCAAAAAGGGAACCCCGCCTGCCAACCACTTCTCCCCGGCTTTTTAACGCCCAATTAAGAATTCATGACGAAAGTCTGGTAGACGGAAAGCCGTTGTCAGAAATTCTGGAATTGGCAGATGGCAAAATAGATATTGTTCATATCCTCCGTGGGCCGGATCAAACCCGATTAATCGCACTCCCAGACATGATTCTAAGAAGCGGTGATCGAATTTTAGTCAAAAGCACCTCCGATCATTTGAAAGAGCTGGAAACCGTTTTAGGTGCCAGCTTGTTTTCTGACGAGACTCCGGTAGACGACTTACATCCCTTAACCGACACCACCCAGCAGATCGTTGAAGTAGTGGTCGTTCCGGGGTCAACCCTTGATGGACGAACACTGGCCAATGTTCGGTTTCGCGAACGATACCAATTACTGGTGTTAGCCATGTTTCGATCAAATCGAGTAGAAATTTCACCAGGCACAGAGCATAGCGAAGAAACCCGGTTGACCTCGGGTGATGTTCTTTTAGTTCAGGGTTCTGTCGGAAATATAAAGCGGCTCAAATCGAGTCGAAACCTTCTTGTACTGGATGCGAAATCGGCCTTACCCATTTCAGCTAAGGCACCTCTAGCGATGATCATAATGCTGGGTATCATAATCAGCACAGCAAGCGGGCTCTTAACTATTGCTGTGAGCGCACTCTGCGGTGTATTGTTAATGCTTGCAACCGGTTGTATAAAATGGTTCGATGCGACGCGAGCATTGAGCGCGCCAGTTATCTTGATTATTGTAAGCAGCCTGGCCATGGGAAGTGCAATGATTGAAACCGGCGCGGCCGATTTTATCGCCAGTAGCTATGTTTATTTGACAGCATCGATGTCAGCCGCAATGGTGCTCAGTGGTTTGCTGGCCATGATGGCTATTTTAACGAATGTTGTATCGAATAATGCAGCAGCGGTTATCGGAACACCGATCGCCATGGCCATTGCACAAAAACTCGGACAACCCGTCGAGCCGTTTGTGTTGGCAGTCATATTTGGCGCCAATATGAGCTTTGCGACCCCCATGGCTTATCAAACTAATTTACTGGTCATGAATGCCGGTAATTATCGATTTGTAGACTTTTTAAGAGTGGGACTCCCGCTAATAGGTCTGATGTGGTTGATGTTGAGCTTTTTATTACCCTGGCTCTACGGGATGTAGTTTAATCAGGATGAACACAACACAAGAACACCCTTTAAAAAATAGACTAACAGTCATTATTTGGAGCAAAAAGTATGAGTCAAAAAACCAATATTCTGGTTATTCAGGCTGATCAACTGGCAGCAAACTGCCTGGGCGTTTACGGTCATTCGCTGGTCAAAACGCCTCATATTGATGCTCTTGCCGAAAAAGCCATAGTATTCGATTCAGCCTATACCAATTTCCCTTTATGCGCTCCGTCCAGATTTTCGATGTTAACCGGGCAATTGGCGTCAACCATTGAGGCTTACGACAATGGTGCAGAGTTTCCGTCATCCTTACCGACCATTAATCATTATTTACGCAAGCTTAACTACCAGACCTGCCTCGTTGGAAAAATGCATTTTGTCGGTGCTGATCAGTTGCACGGATTTGAAGAGCGTCTAACAACCGACCTCTATCCTGCCGATTTTGGCTGGACAGGTGACTGGACCGAAGCTAAACCCGAACATTCGAATGACGCGTCAACGTTTACCAAAGCGGGCATCTGCCTTCGCAATAGTCAGATCGAATACGACGATGAAGTCTGTCACCGCGCTAAGCGAAAAATATACGAACTCGCTCGCGGTAACGATGAACGACCCTTCTTTTTATTTACGTCTTTTACCCATCCGCATGATCCGTTTCAAGCCAGGCCACAACACTGGAATTTATATCATCCGGACGACATTCTCGAGCCCACTATTGCGGCAGATCAGGACGCTATGGATCCTTACAGTAAGCGCCTCGCCGTCCAATATAGATTATGGGATAACCAACCCGATAAAAACCAGATCAGAAATGCCCGCCACGGATATTACGGATCGATTAGCTATTTCGACGACCTGGTTGGAACGCTCTTACAAACATTAAAAGAATGTAACTTGTATGACGACACGGTGATAATTATTACGACTGATCACGGCGAAATGCTTGGCGAACATGGACTCTGGTATAAAAAGTCTTTTTTCGAAGAGTCCTGCCGCGTTCCTTTGATTATCAGTTCTCCCCGATTTAAATCTAAACGCGTGAAGGCAAATGTATCACTGGTAGATTTACTACCGACCTGCCTCGACATTGCGACTAACGGACATTCGCCTGCAACAGTCGAACCGATCGACGGAAATAGTTTATGGTCATTCCTCGTCAACTCAGATACCAACTGGTCAAATCCGGTTTATAGTGAAAACCTGGCAGAAGGGTCAACCACACCAATACTTATGGTTAAGCAGGATCATTTCAAATACATTCACAGTGACGTAGATCCTTCGCAGCTTTTTAATCTCGAAGATGATCCGCATGAATGTCACAACCTGATCGATGATCCGCGCTACGCTGACCGAAAATCACAATTACAAAACCTGGTTAATAAAAACTGGGATGTCGAAGCATTGAAAGATCGCATTTTGTTAAGTCAAAGCCGTCGACTATTTTTACGATCAATTGGCGCATCAGAAATGGCCGGGCTATGGGAATATGTTCCGCAAGATCAAGTTGAAAAATTCTGCCTGCGATCGGATAGAACTTATGGGCAGTGGGCGTACAGTGACATCCTTGATTTACACATTCCTGAACAATAGCCAGCTCCAGGCTGAAATTGACGTAAAGTTATCTCGCCCTGATTTCCTCGATTGATAGAGGGCAACGTTAGCTTTGCGGATTAGATCTTAAAAATACCATCATAAACCGGAATGGGTGCTGTGACAGATTACGGCACCTTCGCTTCCATTCTTCGACTAACTTTTGATCGAGAAACAATCTGTTTTTCAAACCCGTTAACCGACTGGTTTCACTCAACAACTTCATTTCAAGTGCTCGATTTTCGTCCACCATTTGACTGGTGATAGCGGGTCAGTCATCGCGTTTTGACATCAGCCGATTACTGACGTATAAAGTTATTAAATTAACTAAATCGTTTTGCTTCACCGCCTATCAGTATCAGATAAATTAAAAAAAATCTG
>JBLIOG010000335.1:0-4369 GCA_047639625.1 Gammaproteobacteria bacterium | reverse complement strand
GTATGCCTTTAGTCGGCGCTAATCCCTAATCCGCTATCCATCATTTGACTCAAATGGCTGGATAAATCGAACTAATTATGGCGCATCAACCTTTTTTTCGGTTTCATTGCTAGTTGCTCCACTGACATCTTCTTCATTGAGAGTGCCTACAATTTCTTCACCTTCTGGAGCAGCGTCCGCGGTAGCCACCTTATCCATTACGTCGTCACTATCTAAATCATTGTCCGGCCCTCCGCCAAACAGGTTGCGAAATTCTGAACTCATGCTCGAGATGGTTTCACGCAATGCTATCAATTCCTCAGTCAGAGCTGCATTTTTAGCGCTCAGCGTTCCTACATCGTCAGCCCCTTCGTTGTTAATCGCTTCAACTGGTTTGGGGGTCAAGCTTTTATAGGCGTTGATTAAGACGTAGACTGAGGTATCAAGGCTGGTTATCTCGCTAGCATCAGATTGGGTCAGGGCATCGACGAGTTTCTGAAATAAAAGCCTCTCTTGCTTATCAATAGTTTTGGCCGCAACGGTCAAGTCATCATCACGCAGGCCATAAATTTCCTGCAAGAAGGACCCTGTTTCTTCAGATCGTGATTTTGATTGTTTTTTAATCTGAAAAACTAGTTGTTCGACGGCCTTCCTTTGCTTATTTTTAGATCGACTATGCATCCAAAGTACGACTATGAGCGCTACCAATAAGATAACACTAGTTTCGGCGAGAAAAATCATCGTTAGCGAATTCATATCAGACATTGAAAGTCTCCTCTTCTATTGTATTGGCCACGTCGGCTCGTTCCTCATCAAGAGAAAAACCGGACTTTTTAGATCGCCTCCTCAACATCAAGAATAGACCACCGATAATTAAGATAAGGGCCAAATTGGATACGCCCACAATAATCATTAGTTGGGTCGCATCAGTCTCTTCCTCTGGTATGGGTGCCTCTTCCCTAATTGGTTCGAAATCAGCAATGTCGGCTGGAGCTGATTCCAATTCCGACTCTGTTTCGATCTCGGGTGGTGTATATACACCGACCATCGAAAACGCACCGAGATCGTATACTACTTTTTCTCCGCTCACCGCGTGAGCTGAAATTGAAATGAGAGCTTGATACAGACCTGTTTGATCGGTATCGAATTCGACCTGCCAAACACCTGAAATTTTGTTTAGTTTCAGATCGATCTGTTCACCGTTGGGCGTTTTTATCTGGACATTTGGGTGCAGCGTATCAGGCTTTAAATATTCCTCACGCGCTTGGATGGTTACGCGATATGTTCCCGATTCGGATGTAGGTTCTATTTCAACTTTGACTGGCCATTGCACCTCAACGTCAATCCGCTTGCTGCGATTAAACGTTCGGCTATCAATTGTCACTATAAAACTATGTTTTCCCTCTGCCATGCCTCCTTCGAGTAAATTCTGATATTGGCCTTTGTCATCAACTACGTCGCTATGGATTAACGCTAATTTGTTTTCGGTGCCGTTTCCGTCAATATGCATTAAGTTAAACTCAACGAACCGTAAAAAGCTATTTTTACTGATTCTTCTGTTCTTGTTATGCAATTCAGCAACAATGCTCAACGACTCTGAAGGTGTAATGTAGGCCGGAACTTCAAGCACTTGTAGCTTCAGATCAGTTACAACCATCAGACGGTTGTCTGGATCGTTATAGGCATCGATCTTCCACACACCTACCTCTGGTTTTTTGATTGTAATTAAATCGTAGCCTTCTTCGCTACGCCAGACCGACTTACCTTTCAATTCAGAGCTAATGATTGCCGAACCAGGCGGGTATAACTGTGTCTCTTTAGCCTTTTCGGGACGAAATATGAGCAATGTCATTTCCTTGACACTTTTATCGATCGTGAATTCATTACCCACTAATTCGATCATATCGGGGTCGGTTGCACGTTCGAATAATTTGAGAAATATTTTTTGTAGCTCTTTTGCTGACTCGGCAATTTCAAACGATCCACCGGTCTCAAGTGCCAATTGCTTGAGCAACGTCTCATCTGTATCTTTAGATAGTGCAATGGCGTGAACTTTGACACCTAATTTTTTCAATGCCTGAATACTTTTTGTCAAAACAGTATTGCGCGAAGCATTGTTCTCCGCCTCGTTTTTGGAAATGTCGACCTGCCCATCGGTGAGTAAAATGATGCTTCGTTGCTCGTTGGGGTCTGCCTTGTCCCAACCGAGAGTAGCACGTGCCAGTGCGCTTTCGATATCTGTATAAAGTCCATTGGAGTGTATTTTAGCGGCACCTATATCGGCTTGTTTTCGCCAAGCTTCGTCTACTTTCCCCCACTTCACTGACATATTGACATAACGTCCAAAATTCCAGACGCCTGCATACGAACCAGCAGGTATTAACCCATTTAGCATTTTCAGCGCAGGAATACGAAGGTTGAGTGGATCAGTTTTTTTCATACTGCCCGATACATCAATGACGACTCGAATATCATTATATTTAGAAGCTGCAATGGCGTTTTGACCAATGAACGAAATCATCAGAAAGAACACGATGCTAAAATGTCGTTGCATGGCGTTGATATAAATTATTGAATATAACTGGTTGTCGGCAGTTAACTAATAACCTGAAACCTTTTCCAATTTGTTTTGGTCATACCCTTAATAAAAATAGTTTAAGCTACCACTGATGCCACTTTATTTTCATAAACAGCGTTATAATCAGCCAATTTTTCAACTCCAAAAACAAGAAACCAACCCATGGTAGACAAGATCCCAGACCTCACTATCGATAAATCGACCTACGACTTTTGTGTTCGGGCGTTTCGAATTACGAAGAAAATGTTGAAGCTCAATATCAAATTACATGAAGAAGAACAGGCGGCTAAGAAAGCATCTGAGATAGGCGATATTTTTTTGTTTAACCATTTCGCAAGATTTGAGACCTTTATCCCACAGTATCTACTCCATGAAGCCACCGGTACTTATTGTCGCTCGGTCGCCTCTGCTGAGTTTTTTGATGGGGATGATCGATTTAGTCAGTTTCTGTACTCTATCGGTGTTGTGCCAAATGATCTTCCCAACTTATTCCCTTTTCTGGCTAAAGAGATATTGCACGGCAGAAAGCTCATCGTATTTCCTGAAGGCGGCATGGTGAAAGATAAGCAAGTGATCGATCAACATGGTCAATACAATATTTTTTCGCGTACTGCAAACAGCCGCCGCAAGCATCACCGTGGTGCTGCCGTTATCGCAATGGCACTCGATGCCTTTAAGACCGCTCTTTTACGTGATTTTTCTAAAGGTAATTATCAGCAAGTCGAACGCTGGGCAGAGCAGCTTGAGTTTAAATCTAGCGAAGAACTAATGGTAAAGGCACTTAAACCGACCGTGATTGTGCCGAGCAACATTACCTTTTACCCGATTCGCGTCAGTGACAACATTTTGCATAAGGCCGTTAAGCTATTTAGCAAAGGCATCAATAAGCGCTTTTCTGAAGAACTGATCATCGAGGGAAATTTACTATTTAGAGACACCGATATGGACATCCACTTTGCAAAACCCATTGTAGCCGGCGACTATTGGCGCTGGTGGGAAAAAATGATGTTACCAAACGTAGTACACCAATTTGATTCATTATCTGAGTTATTCAAACTCGAACCAGACAAGGGGCATTTTGGAGGCAAGCTACAGTCACTTGGTATGAAGGCGAAAAGTAATAGGGTTCGTGATGACTACATGCACTCGATGTATGAAGCAGTCACCATTAATTTGAGTCATATTGCCTCCTACCTGATATTGGCGCTCTTCAATCAGGGATTACGCCAACTCAACTGCGCTCGATTTCACAAAATGCTGTATTTCAGCATCAAGAAATTGCAGGGCACGGATTATTGCCTGCATCGTAGTCTGCGTGACCCAGAGGAATATGGTGCGCTCACTAGTCAAGGCACTAGTCGACTAGATCAGTTTCTCATTACCGCTAAATCACTGGCATTGGTGCATGTCGACAAGGGTTGTTACGTGCTCGATGAAAAATTAATCAAGGACTTCGAAATTGACGAGATTCGAACCGAAAATTTGATTGCCGTGTATGCGAATGAGATATCACCGCTGACACCGGTCACCAGCATTATCGAATCAACCATCACACATGTAGACCAAATTAGCGCTAGGCAATTTGCTCGGTTTCGATTTAATGACCAGGAGATCATCACTAAACTGGATAAGGAGAAATATTGCAAAACGGAATTTAATGATATCAATCAACAACAAACTGCAACCGCTGACCCGAACTGGTTTTTTCTTAAAGCCGCTAAGGAGCCTGCAAGCGCGGTGTTACTAATACATGGGTTTTTGGCGGGGCCAGCGGAAATGCGCAGTTTGGGTGATCGACTGCATAAACAAGGA
>JBLIOG010000334.1:0-4383 GCA_047639625.1 Gammaproteobacteria bacterium | reverse complement strand
GGGTTAAGGTCAAGAATTACTCAAAGCTGGATTGCTGAATCAGGCGTTAACTATCCGATTATTGGTGGTGGTTACAAAGCGATGCGACGATTCCTGATCGACGAGCTCGAACAGTGTGTAAGCAAACATGAATTTATTATGGTCAGTGGAAATACCGGGAGTGGGAAAACTGATCTGTTAAACCAGTTGCCATTATTTGTAGACCTCGAAGGCCTTGCCAACCATCGAGGTTCGGCATTTGGGTCTAATGTGAATGATCTACAACCGTCACAGATAACCTTTGAAAATACCCTGGCGATTGATTTTTTAAAATTGGATCGCAAGTCTACTGCTAGTCCAGTATTTCTGGAAGATGAAGGGCGCCGAATTGGACGATTATGCCTGCCAACTAGCCTATGTGCGAAGATGCGTGATGCACCGCGTGCTATTCTTGAGGAGCCATTATCGACTCGAGTGGAATTAATTCGTCGAGATTATATTTCCAGCGCATGGCCGCTTTATCAACATGAGTATGGTAACGATGCGGAGGTCCGGTTTTCTGAATTTGTCCTCAATAATTTGTCAAAAATCAGGAAACGGCTCGGAGATGATCGCTATAAAAGGGTTGCTTCCATTTTTGGGTATGCTTTAAAACAACTCTTTATCGAAGGGAAAGCGGATGCATTTGATGAAGGCATTGCTATACTGCTTGTAGATTACTACGATCCGATGTATCAATTTCAACTGAAGCAGAAAGATTCCAATATCCTGTTTCGGGGGAATGCGAACGAGTATCTGGTGTGGGCCGATGAGTTCAAAAACGAAGAAGGATTAGCGGGCCTGAAAAGATAGGTGAAATGATAGGTTTAGTCGAACTACTTTCCACTCGAAATGTCCTATCCTGAATACACATAAAATCTTGGGCGATCTATGAAAAAACTGATAATTATTGCTGTCATAGCATTAATTGTGGTCCTGTTTAATCACTTTGAATTAGGTCAGTTTCTGACCCTCGAATATCTCAAACAGCAGCAATCAGCGATCGATCAGTATTATAGCAAAAACACGGGTCTGACCCTGATTGGCTTCTTTCTTGCCTATATATTAATAACGGCAATGTCATTGCCTGGTGCAGCAATATTAACGCTGGCTGCTGGCGCTATTTTTGGATTGTGGACAGGTTTAGTGCTGGTGTCATTTGCTAGTACTATTGGTGCCAGCTTTGCATTTTTAGTATCCCGTTATATGTTTCTGGATACGATTCAGTCTAAATTTTCCTCGTCAATAGACTCTATAAACCGTGGTATAGAGCGGGATGGTGCTTTCTATTTATTTGCCATGCGGCTGGTCCCTGCTTTTCCATTTTTTGTGGTTAACCTTGTAATGGGTGTAACACGAATACCGTTAAAGACCTTTTACTGGGTGAGTCAATTAGGAATGTTGGCGGGTACCGTTGTTTATGTAAATGCGGGCACTCAAATTGCCGGCATCGAATCTGCGAGTGAAATATTTTCGGTCGAAATTATTGTCTCCTTTATATTGTTGGCATTACTTCCCTTTATTGGTCGAAAGATAGTCCAATTTTTGCAGACCCAAAAAAGCTTGAATGGGTTTCGAAAACCCATTAAATTTGATACCAATCTTATTGTAATCGGCGCGGGAGCGGCTGGCCTGGTGACGGCTTATATAGCAGCGGCAGTAAAAGCAAAAGTCACATTGATTGAAAAACATAAAATGGGTGGTGATTGCCTGAATTTCGGTTGTATACCTTCTAAAGCGATAATCCGTTCGGCCAAGTTCTTATCACATATTACGCGCAGCCAGGAGTTCGGAATCAAAAAGGCGAATGCTGACTTTGATTTTTCCGATGTCATGGAGCGTATTCAAACGATTATTAAAGCTATCGAGCCGCATGATTCAATTGAGCGATATAGCAGTCTGGGTGTAGATGTTGTTCAAGGTGAAGCCAGAATTATTTCTCCGTGGGAAGTAGAGGTTAATGGCGAGACAATATCTGCGCGAAATATAGTCGTGGCAACCGGTGGTAAACCCTTTGTTCCGCCGATTGAAGGCATTGATCAGGTTGATTATTTTACCTCTGATAACCTCTGGGATATTCGTAAACAACCCGAAAAATTAGTGATTCTGGGTGGTGGGCCAATAGGATCAGAATTAACACAGGCTTTTGCCCGATTAGGCAGTGCGGTAACACAAGTTGAAATGTTACCGCGGATTTTATTACGTGAAGATCCTGAAGTTTCTGATCTGGTCAGACAGAAATTCGAAGCTGAAGGTGTCAAAGTGTTGGTCAATCACCGGGCTAGTAAATTTATCAAACGTGACGGAAGAGATTTCCTGATTGCAGAACATGAAGGCCAGGATGTCGAGATGGAATTTGATATGCTGATTGTCGCAGTAGGTCGTACAGCCCGATCAAGTGGATTTGGACTTGAAGAGTTAGGTATCAGATTTAATCAAAATAAAACTATCGAAGTTAACGAGTATTTACAAACCAGTATTCCGACAATCTACGCCTGTGGTGATGTTGCCGGACCTTATCAATTTACCCATGTTGCTGCCCATCAAGCCTGGTATAGCTCGGTGAATGCATTGTTTGGTTCCTTCAAGCGGTTTATGACGGATTATTCCGTAATTCCCTGGGCAACATTTACAGAGCCCGAAATTGCCAGAGTGGGATTGAATGAAACCGATGCAAAAGAGCAGGGTATCGAGTACGAAGTCACGACTTATGGTATTGATGATCTGGATCGAGCTATCGCAGATAGTGAAGCACACGGTTTCGTCAAAGTGCTAACCAAACCGGGTCGTGATAAAATTCTTGGGGTCACTATTGTTGGGGAGCATGCAGGTGATTTGATAGCGGAATATGTTCTCGCTATGAAGCATGGTTTGGGGCTCAATAAAATTCTCGGAACAATCCACATTTATCCAACTTTGGCGGAAGCCAACAAGTATGTTGCCGGAAACTGGAAACGTGCCCACGCACCGGAGAAGTTACTTGCCTGGGTTGAAAAATTCCATCGTTGGCGTCGAGGATAGGAATTTCTACTTTTTTAATACCGGGTCTATTTTTCTGCGAAGACCGAATTAAATTGCTGGGTTGTTTTAACGAAGGTCGTGCACTTGCTGAGCCATTTTAATTTTCGTGCACCGGCATAGGTGCAGGTGCTTCGAATACCCCCCAGTAGATTCTGAATGGTCTTTTCAACCGTTCCCCGATAAGGCACTTCAACTTCGCGACCCTCGGAAGAGCGATACTCTTTTAGACCGCCAAAGTGCTTTTCATTAGCCGCTTTGGAACTCATTCCATAAAACTGAACAAATTTGCGTTGCTCGATTATGTCTTGCCAGTGGCCGTCGACTCTTTCTACTTCGCCCGATCGAAAATACCGTTCAATAACATCACCGCCACCTTCATCATGACCTGCAAGCATGCCGCCTAACATAACGTAGTCGGCTCCAGCAGCGAAGGCTTTAGCCAGGTCACCGGGACAGGTACAACCGCCATCAGCAATAATATGCCCACCCAGGCCATGAGCAGCATCAGCACATTCAATAACAGCAGACAGTTGTGGAAAGCCGACACCGGTTTGAATTCGTGTTGTACAGACGCTTCCGGGTCCGATCCCAACTTTTATAATATCGGCACCACTTAAAATTAATTCTTCAGTCATTTCGCCGGTAACAACATTCCCAGCAATGATGACAATATTGGGATGGGCATCGCGTATTTGTTTTATGAAATCGGAAAAACGCTCGGAATAGCCATTAGCGACATCCACACAAAGATACTTGAGTGTCGGGCCGACTTTTTTGTAAACGGTTTCAAATTTCTCGAAATCTGATTGAGTAATACCGGTCGAATAGGCAACATTTTCAGTTCGGTGATTATGGTTCACGCTAAAAAAAGTGATCAGATCTTCGATACTATAATTTTTAACAAGGCAGGTAAATAAGCCCAGTCGAGCCAGTGAATCGGCCATTTCAAAGGTTCCAACACCGTCCATGTTGGCCGCCATAATTGGAATACCGCTATAGTGGCAATCCTGTTCACTTTGATAATTTCTGAAATTGAACTGTCGTTCCAGAACGACTTCTTTTCGGCTGCCTAGCGTACTTCGCTTGGGCCTTATCAAAACGTCTTTGTAGTCTAACTTTCCGTCGTCTTCAATTCGCATGAAATTCTCTGTATTGGCCCGAAATGTCGGCCTGGTCCCAGCCTTTTATGATTCTAACCGTAACACAGCTAGCCTATATCAGGCGGCAATAATCTGAAAACTTCAGGTTAGCTGTCGCCTGAAATAAATACCAGGCGACGATCCCCGAAAAGATTAGCGAGTACGTGGGCAAACCCCATCGCTACCGAAGAAAAACTCGATTTCG
>JBLIOG010000333.1:0-4410 GCA_047639625.1 Gammaproteobacteria bacterium | reverse complement strand
CTTAATCATACTGTTTCAGTGCGTATCGTCCTGTAACAATGTGTAATACCGCATCCGATTTAATTCATGATCCGTTTATCCTGGTCTATAGACCCACAATCTGACTACGACGTTCCATAATTAACGTATCACGCCATTGACCATCCAGTTTCGCAATTCGTTGACGAATGCCCAGTTCACGAAATCCATATTTTTTATGCAGAGCCACTGTTGCTCGATTTTCAGGAAAAACAGAGGATTGCAAAGTCCAGATATTGTTTGCTTCCGATTCGTCAACCAGGATTTTTAGTAAGGCGCTTCCTATCCCTTGTCGATGATGCACAACATCGATATAAACACTGACTTCAGCGACACCGCTGTAACATTCTCGGGGAGAAACATTGGTCAAGGCTGACCAGCCTACGAGGGTGTCGTCGAAACAACAGGCAAATCTGCAACTATCAAGATGCTTTCTATCCCAGGTGGCCCAATTAGGAAGCTGCGTTTCGAAGGTCGCGTTTTTGCTGGCAAGGCCCATTGCATAGATCTCAAGGACACGAGTTTGATCGGACGATGTTAACGATCGAATATGTTTATTCATGATTTAATCAGAGCTACTCAAGGTTTTAATTAATTTTCTCTCATGTCTTATTAAGTAGATCCCCGATAGAAATATGATAATCGCTCCACCGATCATGTTCAAACTCGGGATGTCCCCCCAAATTAAATATCCGTAAAGAATGGCGAGTGCTATCGATACATATTTAAACGGTGCGATAAATGATAGTTCACCGATTCTGCTTCCAATAATATAACAGAGGTATCCAGTACATAAGGCAACGGCGAGTGCCAGAAACCAGAGATACCAGCTATATTCGGGTAGATGCCATTCCTGAAACAACGACAAAGCAACCCCCCCTAACATGACGACCCAGGCATTCGTGAAGGCTAGTTGTAATGAAGGAATCTGTGAGGGAATTTTTCTAATTGCCAGGTCACGTAAGGCTACAAGGAATGCACATATTAATGGCAGGACAACCGCCCACTCCATGTTTGCTCCAAAAGGGTCCGTTATTAATATAACGCCTGAAAACCCACAGGCGATAACAGCCCATCTTGTCAGACTGACCTGCTCTCCTAGTATGAAAGAGGCCAGAATTGCGAGAATAATCGGTGATACAAAAGAAAGTGTGATTGTGGTCGCTATGGGTAATAAAGTTAAACCCGTTAAAAAAGCGAGTGTAGCCAGTAACTCCAGAAAAGCCCGGGTCAGGTTCCATCGATTTAACGCTTGCCTGGAAAACACAGGTTGTTTTTTTATGCTCAGCCAAACAGCAAAAATCACGCAAATTAATAATCCACGAAGAGCCATTACTTGCCCGACATTAAATACCTGAGAGATATGTTTGAAAATAGCATCGTTGGTAGTGATTGCTGTTGTCGCAATCACTACCAAAATCGCTGCTCTTATATTGTCTTTTTGCATGAAAGGTTGGGCTACTTTAGCGATTTAGCATCAGGAAAGGTCTAAGATGGGCAAGTACCTGATCACTGGATTCTATCATTAAGGAATGTTTTAAATCGGGCAGGATAACCAGCTCCGAGTTAGGCAGTTCATCCGCCATAAATCGATTAAGGCGTGGATTACAACCGCCATCAAATTCACCCGTTAATACCAGACAGGGTTGTTGCACCTTATTAAGCCAGGGCGCCATTTCAGTAGTGGCGTAAATCCAGAAAACACTGAGAAAGACGTCTTCAGGTGTGTCACGCACTTGCTGTAATCGCGCTTCGATGACCTCAGGGTTATTTTCAAGAAATTCGTCGGTGAACCAACGAGCCACAAATGTGGCCAGGGTTTCTACAACGCCGTTTTGTTCCATCGCATTGCCAACTGCTTTTAATTTAGCCAGATCATCTTCGCTTCGTCCGGCTGCGGTGCTCAACAATCCGACGCTGAGCGTATGTTGTGGATAACGGTGAGCGTAGGCGGGTCCGATCATTCCCCCTAGCGAATGTCCGGCGATGTGGATTTTATCATGCCCCAGTTTCTGTCGTAGCGCTTCAAGATCATCAACCAGATCATCGAGCGAATAGGGTGTTGGTGGCACAGGACTGTCACCGTGCCCCCTCAGGTCATAGCTCACGCAGATGAAATCTGATTTTAAATCGTCGACAATGCTATCCCAGGTTGCCTTACGCGATCCAATACCGTGTACCAGATAAACGGCAGGTCCTTCGCCTTGAATTGTGTAACTAACGTCAATAGCTGCCATAAAATGTCTCCTGAAGGCCTTTAAGTTTAATCGATCTAGCGTGCTTTAAACGCCAGGATCAAACCTGATAATATGATGATTGAAGCAACTAGAAATACGGGTGTCACGCGGTCAGATAGAATAATGCCAGCTAGAATAATTCCAGAGACTGGCTGTAAAAATTGAAATAAACCAACTCGGGCTATTCCGCCGGTCCCCAATGCCCAGTACCACAAAACATAAGCGATGATAGTAACCCCAATGGCCTGATATAGAACCGCCAACCAGACTTCTGAACTAGCATTAAAAGCTGTTTCAAAATCGATAACAAAAACTGAAAAAGGAAGTAATAGCAATGCGAATAAAATTATTCCCCAAAAAGTAGTTCCTTTGGCGCTATAGCCGGATCGCTGTAAACGAGCACCGGTAACATAGCCAAGCGATGCCAGAAAGTTAGCTAGCATTACGATTAAATCACCTTTGACGCTCGCGCTGGCCTCTCCCGACGAATCATAAATCAACAAAATTTCACCGGCGAAGGCAATGATACAACCCGACCACCATAAGCCGGCTGGCTTTTGCCGGTCCCAGAACATCGCCATGGCGCCGGTAATGATCGGAAGCGCGGCAAGTATCATCGTAGCGTGGTTAGCGCTGGTGAGGGAAACGCCTAATGTAAAAGCGATAGGGAAAGCGACAAAACCACAAAATCCTGATGCCAAAAGCAGGAGTCGTTGTTCTTTTCCGGATGGTAAGGGGATGTTTAGTATGGCTACCAGGGGTAAAACAATGATCCCGCCGATTAATGTCCTGAGTAAACTCACATCAATCGGTGAAATACCTCCTACTGCGACTTTGGTCGCTACCGCTGAGCCACCGAAAATAATCACAGCGGCCATTGCGGCGAGTAATACAGGAATATTCATTCTGAAAGTTGAGCATAGGTGAACAAAGTGCGCTTAAAAGTAATCATGCAAAATGCGGCATAACGTCCTGCGCAAAGGCCTCAATCGAGTCCAGAACTTCAGCCTGTTCGACACCGAAATTGACATTCATGATAAATCGATCAACCCCTGCCTCGGCATAAGGCCCAAGTTTGTCGATCATTTCAGACGCTGTACAGATCGTCAGGTTCTCCGCCGTTTGTTCGACAGTCATATCGCGGGGGAGGGGCTCTATTAACCCATTTTTGACAATACCAGGTCCCGTAAAGACGTTGTCGAAGCGGCTGTAATAGTCGTGCGCCAGTTCGACTTTTCTTCTTTGATCCTTATCGCTGTTAGAGAGAAAGGTTACCCGGGACAAGGATAAAGTTAAACCTTCTCCGGCTTCGCCCAGTTCGGCTTTACCCTGGGTAAAGGCGTTAACCTGATCAAGCATGTGTTGGTGATCACCTGATAATGGTGTGGTTTGAATGTGGAAACCCCGTTTAGTGCAATGATAAATCGCTTCAGGAATGAGTACTGCCATCATAATTGGAATATTTGATGTGGGTCTTGGCATGACAGTTATTGGTTCGAATTGATAATATTTTCCATTCCAGGAAACTTCTTCCTGGGTTAAAAGAGCCTGTAAAAGGTTTAGTGATTCATCAAATTTTTCCCGGCTAATCTCGAGCGGTACATTCATTCGATCCATCTCGTATTTAAACGCACCACGTCCTACGCCAAGCAACAATCGATGATCAGTGAAAATATCAGCACAAATCAATTCACCCGCGAAAATCCGCATATCATGCAGGGGTAAAACTGAGACAGCGGTCATGATTTTAACCTGCTCAGTCTGGCTGGCAATTTTGACTGCAAATTGTAATGGTGCAGGCATCATTAATATGTTGATCAAGTGGTGTTCGGTAATCCCAACTGATTCGTAACCGCAGCGATCTGCGCAGCGCGCCTGTTCGAGCATATCGGCATAGATTCGATCCCCGCCATAGTTTTTATCCGGATAATAGGCTGATAGCTGAATAGAAAAATGCATGGAGTGGAATCCGCAGGTTAATCAACCGAAGGATTGTGCCGTAAAGTAATAGTGTTGACTAACGAAATTTATTGACCATTATGTTCGATTTAATCGAATAGAATCCGTCATGCAATTACGAACCATCCGGACCTTTTTGGCAATTTCCGAATGTGGGCAATTAAACCGAGCCGCCGATCTGTTGAATGTAACTCAA
>JBLIOG010000332.1:0-4421 GCA_047639625.1 Gammaproteobacteria bacterium | reverse complement strand
GGTGCTTATAAACCAGGTCTATCAAAACAGGATTAACCTTTTGATGGTGGGCAAACCGTTTACTCAGGATAGTGGTGGGCCACAGGGTAAGAATGTTTACACTGGATTTTTGTTTCTGTTTCTGTTTTGCCATTTTTCGGTTCGGTCTGATGAGCGTTATTTTGGTACTAGATTGTCGGGTTTGACTTTTTTCCCGGTAATTGTGTGGCACTTATCGAAATAAACCTGACTACTAAGCGGCATCGGTACCCTGGCACCTGCAATGTAGCGAATCAACTGTCGACCTTCATCAATCAAGGCTTGAATATTATGAAATTCCTGTGTGAGATTTTTGACAGGTTTGAATTCTTTGATTTCTTCCCCCAGAGCCACAAAATCAGGCCAGACCACAAATATTTCGTCGTCTTTTTTCATTGTTTCTCCGATCTTTTTTGCCGCAATGGCATATTCTTCTATCAATGGGGCAAGATCGACAAAAGGCTCAGTCCGGCAAAAATTCTCAACCATGAATTTACTTATCAGGTCGATATCCCGCATGCTTTGAGCAATTTTTAAAAATCGGCTCTCGTAAAACTGGTCTATCGGTATGGTAAATGCCTTAAACGGCTCTCCCCAGATTTCATCGATTCCTTCACAACCACTATGGTGTTTAACCTGTTGTCCCAACGATAACGCTTCTACGAAACAAGCACTGCATTCGCGCATCAGCGCATTATCACGACTGACTTTAACGCCGAGTTCTGCCAGATCAACAATAGATGTAAATAAATCGGTCGCGCGATTGAATAGAGAGCCCGCTAGCATCGCTGCATTAACCCTTTTTCGATGGGGATTAGTTTCTTTTTCATACGCAGCTCTGGCCTGATCAAGGCTTCGACCCGGTGTATTAATACCCGCTTCAGTATGATGGAAAGCCCGACGTGTCAGGCTATCGATAAGCCGTTTCCGGTTGGAAAGAGTATCTTCCAATGGCGGATAATAGCGAATCCAGTACCCATCATAAAAAATGTATTCGGTACCATCGATATATCGACGCTTTCCGTTAGGAGTTTCTTGCTCGATTGCTGCAGACTGCATAATTCGAAAACTGAAGTTCTAGCGATAATTAAACTGTCGACATCATAATGTAACTTGCGCTGAGTCTCTACGAATATTGCTATCGCTTGAACCATCTTTTCCAGTTAGTTATCGTTCACCTTCTAAGTCACAGCCCGTGTAGAATCTGTACTCATGATCTCTCGTGACATTTAAAACGAATAATGACTTTATCGATATTCAGCGCTAATCGGGTTGAAATTCTCCAACAGAAGCTTGGTGAAGACTTGTTCGAACAACCCCTGGCGAATCCGCTCAGTCGTGAAATTATCATTGTTCCGACTTATGCCATGGCACGTTGGCTGAATTTGAAACTGGCTCAGCAGCTCGGTGTTGCTGCAAATATTGACTACCCCTCACCATCGGGCTGGGTTTGGCAGCTGTTACATCAATTCAATAACGGGCTTACCAAGGCAGATCCCTATAGCCGTGAACCACTGCAATGGGCACTATTCGAACGCATACCTTTTCTTTTATCACTGCCCAAATTAGGCGATTTAAGATCCTATCTGGGCACCGATATTGACGAAGTTCGGCTCTGGCAACTAAGCGGCCAATTATCGGGTCTATTAGAGAAATACCAGTTGTATCGGCCGGAATGGATTCGTCAGTGGAAAAATCCGGCCGATCAGGAAGACTGGATCTCGATACTCTGGCGCGAATTGTGTCAGCACAACAATCAGCCGCATCAGGTTGATTTAATCGACGGTTTGATGGGTGAATTGCGGGCACCGCAACAACCGGGATTGCTGCCACAGCGTATTAGCCTGTTCGGTTTGTCCAGTTTGCCCGCCATCTACATTAACTTGCTGAACCAACTCGGTAACCATATTGACGTTAATCTGTATCAACACAGTCCGACCCGTCACTACTGGGCTGATCTTGTCAGTAAAAAAACCATCGCGCATCGACGTTTAAATCAACCGGATGAAGATCAATATTTTGAGTCCGGCAACGATCTGCTGTCATCCTGGGGCCGGCAGGGACAGGCACTGCAAGATTTGCTACTCGACCAGTCTGGCGAACTGATAAGCGAACCAGTGGTTTTTCTACCTCCAGGTGATCAAAGCTTATTGAACCGGATACAGCAAACGATATATGACCTGGAAGCAGAAACCTGTGCCATTGAAGTGGATCAATCGATCCAGATCAATATCTGTCACAGCCCCATGCGCGAATGCCAGGTCCTGCATAATCACCTCATTTCAGTGCTCGATCAAAATACCGATTTCATGCCCGAAGATATTCTTGTCATGATTCCGGATATCAGCACCTATGCGCCGACTATTGAGGCGGTGTTCCATCCTCAGAACAGTCAACGGCCATTTGTTCCCTGGAATATTTCTGATATTACTCTGGCCGAAGAACACCCTTTAATCCTCAGTTTCCTCCAACTGGTCTTATTACCTGAAAGTCGCTTTTCGGTCACTGATATCAGAGCTTTACTCGATGTCGACTCGATCTGTACCCAGTTTGAACTGGATGATGCTAGCCATGAGTCAATCCTTTCGTTTATCACTGATAGCCAGGTTCGATGGGGTATCGATGCAGAACATCGAGCTTCTTTGGGATTACCCGCAACGCAAGACAATACCTGGCACCAGGCGCGCGATCGACTGATGAGTGGGTATGCTTTGGGTCAGGTAGGACTTTGGCGTGATATTGCGCCACTGGACAATATTGATACTGATAAAGCCGAGCAGTTTTCCCGATTTTGGCAGTTTTTTGAAAAACTGGTTGAATGGCGAACCCGGCTCAGTCAGCCGACTGAAAGATCACATTGGCAACAGCGTTTACATCAGTTAATCGATGATTTCTTTTTCGAGTCTCCTCAGTCCGCCGACAGCCTGCAGGTTATACGAAAAATAATCTCTGAGCTGGATACGGGATCCAATACCCCGGTTTCCTGTGCTCTCATTAGTCACTGGTTAACACAAAATCTGACTGCCAGAGAATCACCAGGACGTCTGTTTTCCGGTGGTGTTACTTTTTGTGGCATGCGGCCTATGCGTTCATTGCCTTTCAAGGTCGTTTGTCTGCTGGGTATGAACGACGGTAGTTTCCCTGGTCGTGATCCACAAAGTAGTTTTGATAAAATGGGTGACCAGTGGCGGCCAGGTGATCCGTTACGTCGGGACGAAGATCGCTATTTGATGCTGGAAACACTTTTGTGTGCTCGCGAGCAGTTGTACATTAGCTATTGTGGTCGGTCTATTCTTGATAACAGTGTAAAACAGCCCTCGGTACTGATCAGCGAGCTAACAGATTTTATCGATCATCATTTTTATAGCAATGACAGTAAAGAACCCCTGAGTCAGATCATCACCGAACATCGTTCGATGCAGGCATTTGCCGTATCTGAATTCGACGCAGGCCGACAATCCTACGATCCTCTCTGGTTTGATCTCGCAAAACGGGTCAGCGGTCAATCGAAGAGCAACCTTGTCGATCATAAATTACCTGATATTGAATTCGATCAGTGCGGGGAAATTACCATTGAGCAACTCGCAAACTTTTTAAGCCATCCGATTAAAGGCTACTACGAGCACCAGCTCGGTATACGATTTCGCGAAACTGACACTTTTGAAGACGTCGAAACCTTTGCACTCGAAGGTCTCGATGCATGGCGGGTTAAACAACAATTAATAACTGATCAACTAGCTGATCAGCAGACTTCTTTTGATCAGTGGCGAGCAGAGGCCTTGCTCCCAGTGGGCTCGGCTGCCGAGTTTGAAATGGCGTCTATACAGCAGAAACTGGACCCCCTGTTTAAAGAACTGAGTGTTTTTACACAAGTGCAACCGGAACGATTTTATGGGGAAATAAATCTGCCCGGCCCGTGGCAATTAAGAACCGTTATTCAATCCTACTATTCGGGTAAAGGCTTTCTTCAGATTACTGCCTCAAAGATTAAAGCAAAGCATATACTCTCTTTCTGGTTAAATCACCTTCTGTTGAGCGCTGTCGAGCACTACCAAAACGGTGAAATCGGCCTGTTATTAACATTGAATGAAAAATGCTCGCTGGAGCCCGTTGGGAAAGATGAAGCAATCGAACGGCTCAATCAATATGTTGAACTTTACTGTCAGGGTCATACCCAACTGATCTGGATTTTTCCACAGTCCAGCCTTAGTTGGGCCAAATCAAATGGAGATGAAAAAAAGACCCGTGGAAGTTGGTCATCGGATCAAAAATTTGGAGACGGAGGTGATATCGCTGACCCCTATATCGAAGTATCAATACGCAATAGACAGGAGCAGCATCCCTGGCAATTTGAACATTTTGATTTTATGAGTCATCAGCTCTACAAGCGTTTTCTCGAACTG
>JBLIOG010000331.1:0-4422 GCA_047639625.1 Gammaproteobacteria bacterium | reverse complement strand
CGCTAATTCATCTAACACCTCAGAAGCATGGCCATCCGCAATAGCATCGCCAGCGGCTTTAATTCCTGCCTCAAGACTTTCTGCGATTCCAGATACATAGATGGCCGCACCCGCATTCAAGCATACAATATCATGTGCGGGACCAGACTCACCTGATAACACCGCTCGAATAGTTGCAAGACTTTCCTCAACGCTATCCACTTTCAAACTCTCAATTGGGGCCCGAGTCATGCCAAAGTCTTCAGGGGTAATTTTATAACACGAAACTTCACCATTTTTGAGCTCGGCAACATGCGTGGTCGCAGATAAGCTAATTTCATCCATACCATCTTCAGAATGCACTACCATAACGTGTCGGCTGCCCAACTGTTGAAGCACTTTCGCAATCTGTTCAACCAGCTCTAAAGCAAACACACCTATAACCTGATTGGGAGCACCAGCCGGATTGGTCAAAGGTCCGAGTACATTGAATATTGTTCGAACCGCCATTTCTTTTCGAGGACCAATGGCATGTCTCATTGCACTGTGATGATTCTGAGCAAACATGAAACCAACCCCCACTTTTTCGATGCATTGAGCTACCTTTTCGGCACTTACAGACAGATTAACGCCTGCAGCCTCAAGTACATCTGCACTGCCTGACTTGCTTGATACCGAGCGATTACCGTGTTTAGCGACACGTGCACCTGCGGCCGCGGCAACTAGTGCACTAGCCGTGGAAATGTTAAAACTACCTGATGAATCCCCACCCGTACCGGCAGTATCAACCAGATATTTCGAATCCACTTCTACCCGCGTTGATAATTCACGCATAACGGCGGCGGCGGCACTTAACTCATCGACACTTTCATGCTTCATTCTGAGGCCAACCAGAAATCCACCGATCTGTGCCGGAGTACATTCACCTGTCATAATTTGTTGCATGACCGCGGTCATTTCGTCGCGATTCAAGTCACGCCGTTCAATTACTGATTTAATGGCTGATTGTATATCCACCAATTTCTCCGTCGCTTTAGTTAATCGACATCTTTAAAAAGTTTTTCAACAGATCATGACCAAATTCACTCAGAATGGATTCCGGGTGAAACTGCACACCTTCAACCGCAAGGTTTCGATGCCGCACGGCCATAATTTCATCAATTTCACCTGACTCCAATTCAGTCCAGGCTGTTATTTCAAGCGAATCGGGCAATGTAGACTTGTCTATGACCAATGAATGGTAACGGGTTGCTTGAAACGGACTATTGATTCCGGCAAAAACACCGGTGCCGTTATGTTTTACCATCGAAGTTTTGCCATGCATGATTTCACGCGCATGCACAATTTCGCCACCAAATTGCTGGCCAATACTTTGATGCCCCAGACAAACACCAAGAATGGGTTTAAGCTCGGACAATCGTTCGACAACCTGCATCGATATACCCGCTTCATTTGGGGTACATGGCCCGGGTGAAATCATGATATGGCTGGCATCGGTTGTCAGAATTTGCTCAATGCTAACTTCATCATTTCGGACCACTTCAACTTGAGCGCCCAATTCGCCAAGATATTGAACGAGGTTATAAGTGAAGGAGTCATAATTGTCGATCATTAACACTTTCATCGACTTATACCTCGTCCCGTTCGCAGGGGTCACGCGATGGTAATCCAGATTCAGCTAAAGCGACGGCTCTGAAAATAGCCCGCCCTTTGTTCATGGTTTCGGCCCATTCATTTTTTGGAATAGAATCATATACGATTCCAGCGCCAGCCTGAATATAGAGCCTGTTATCTTTGATAATTGCGGTTCGAATCGCTATCGCCGTATCCATATTTCCGCCCCAGGACAGATAGCCAACGGCACCGGAATAAATACCTCTTTTGACTGGTTCGAGTTCATCAATAATTTCCATAGCCCGGATTTTAGGTGCCCCGGAAACCGTTCCTGCCGGAAAAGTAGCACGCAACACATCCATGGCAGACATACCTTCCTTAAGCTGCCCTTCCACATTCGAAACAATATGCATAACATGCGAGTACCGTTCGACAATCATTTTCTCTGTCAAACTGACTGTGCCCGTCTGACTGACCCGACCCGCGTCATTTCTACCGAGGTCAATAAGCATTAGATGTTCAGCTAACTCTTTTGGATCAGAAAGCAGGTCCGCTTCCAGTGCCTGATCAGCTGCTTCGTTCGACCCTCGTGGCCGAGTGCCCGCGATAGGTCGAACAGTGACCTGTTCGTCTTCGAGTCGAACCAGAATTTCCGGCGATGAACCGACGACGTGATGATCACCCAGATTCAAAAAATACAGATAGGGCGATGGATTTAAACTACGTAATGCTCGATATAAATCAATTGGCTCGGAATGATAAGGCACTGATAATCGCTGCGATAAAACGATCTGCATCGCATCACCATCGATGATGTATTGGCGTGCTTTTTCGACAGCCGCTTCAAAACCTTCCTGAGTAAAGCCAGATTCGAAATCTTTTTCTGCGACCTCGATAGCCACCCCCTTGGGTCGAGCATCAAGATGAATGGTATTCAGCAATTCTTCTAGCTGAGCTAAACGAGTCTGGCCGGACTCCCAGGCATTTTCATCGGCAGGATTAACATGAACAATCAAATACATCCGCGAAGAAAGATTATCAAATACCACCAGTTCTTCACTCGTCATCAGCAGGATATCAGGCGTCTGGTGGTGATCCGAATTAGGACATTCGCCTAACTTCGGTTCAATATAACGAATGGTATCGTAGGAAAAATAACCAACCAGTCCACCATGAAATTTAGGCAGGCACTCGGCCTCCATTACATTAAAAGTCGACAGATATTCCTCAATATAGGATAGCGGATCTTCAACGATGACATCTTCAACCATCGAATCACCCGCTTCAATTTGCACGCGCTTACCAAAGACTTTCAAACGAGTATCAGACTTCAATCCTATTATCGAATATCGCCCCCACTTCTCTCCACCCTGAACGGATTCGAACAAATAGGTATAAGGTTCGTTTGCGAGTTTAAGATAGGTGCTGAGCGGTGTATCGAGATCGGCAAGTACTTCGCGAATCAGAGGAATACGGTTGTACTGATGCTTTATATTATTAAATTGCTGGCGGTTCATGGCGATGATCCAAAACGGTTAAAACAGGGCGTTACAAAAAACTAATGGTGTCGAATCACCATCGCCAGTCTGGCTTCATTACCCTGTTTGAATCATATTTTGAAATCATGCTTATATGAATTGCTTTAATTCGGCCATGGAATTTATCACAGCATCGGGATTGAGGCTACGAATATCTTCGCCATGATTATAACCGTAACTCATGCAGATAATTTGAAATCCAGCGGCCCTGGCAGCGCGGACATCACTGACGGAATCACCAATCATCAACGACCGTGTCGGATCAGCACCAACTGACTTTGCTGCAGTTAACAAAGGTAAAGGATCGGGCTTTTTTACGATCAGATCATCACCGCAAACAATGACTTCAAACCACTTCGAAATACCAAGAGTATCGAGAAGCGGCAAGGTAAAGGCACGTGCTTTGTTGGTCACACATCCAAGTCGATATGCCTGTCCCTGCAAGTAAACGAGCCCTTCATTAACGCCGTCAAACAAGTGGCTTCGAATTCCATTTACACGCGCATAATGATCAGAAAATATCGGCATCGCTCGCGTGAAAATAACATCATCAGCACAAGCATTTAAATCATTTGTAATCGCCCGATGAACCAACGTTTCAATACCATTGCCAACCCAATTAAGAACTGCTTCGGTTCCGCGTCGTGGAAGATTGAGATCATCCATCATTAAATCAATGGCAAGTGCCAGGTCAGGGACACTATCGACCAGGGTCCCATCAAGATCAAAGAGAATCAACTCAGGTTTATGAAATTCCATTGCCCAATTTATGTGTCGGCAAGTTTCGAACGCATTAGGTTAATGATGCTGTCGTAACCGTTTTTATCACTCTCTTTGAAACAACCGAAAATTCCGGATCCAGAAACAAAGGTATCCGCACCCGCTGCTGCAATCTCAGCAATATTATCAGCCTTCACGCCGCCATCAACCTCGAGCCGAATATCAAATCCGGACTCGTTGATAATAGCTCTGACCTGTTTCAATTTATCGAGTGTCGAGGGAATAAAACTTTGCCCGCCAAAGCCTGGATTGACCGACATCAGTAAAATCATATCGACCTTATCCAGCACATAATCAAGATAACTCAAAGGTGTTGCCGGATTAAAAACAAGTCCGGCCTTACAACCCAGCTCGTTGATTAATCCCAGACTACGATCAATATGATCAGACGCTTCGGGGTGAAAGGTAATATAGGTTGCTCCGGCTTCGGCAAAATCTGGAATAATCCGGTCTACGGGCTTAACCATCAAATGCACATCAATCGGAGCCGTAACACCATGATTGCGTAAAG
>JBLIOG010000330.1:0-4423 GCA_047639625.1 Gammaproteobacteria bacterium | reverse complement strand
GAGGCAAGAACCTTAGCCGCATCGATGACGGAACCACCACCGAGTGCAATAATGACCATTCCATCCTCGGCCGTATCAGAAAACTGTGCGCAAGATTCAGTAAGGGTGATGAAATTGGGATTTGGCGTAATATTATTGATAACAGAGGCTGGTTTACCTGCAAGATCAATAAGTTTGGTGGAAAGATCATCGAAGTAGGGTTCGTTGTATGTGACCAGGCAAAATGGACGATCCCCAATAAGGTCTCCGACCGTATCGAATGCGCCATTGCCAAAACTAATCTCTACCGGGTTTTCGAACTTCCACACAGGTCATTTCTCCTCTGACTGTAGTGCATGAATGATGTCGAACAAATATTTCAATTATTATTAGCAAGATATTTTCATATTATGTAATATTTAACAAATGCATTAAAACAATCTTATCCATATATAAAATAGATGCTACATTCTCAATTACGATCATTTCATGCAGTCGCTAAAGAGGGCGGTTTTACCGCGGCTTCGAGGTCGATTCATATTAGTCAATCAACCATTTCGACTCAGATTAAAGCTTTAGAAGATGCTTATGGAGTGACATTGTTCCATCGGATTGGACGTAAGGTTCAAATCTCCGATTGTGGGAAAGCGCTTTTTCAGATCAGTCAACGTATTCTTAAGCAGGAAGAAGAAGCGCGTGACCTACTCAATAATTATGGCGGGATATTAATCGGAGACTTAAGAGTTGGAGCGGTTGGTCCATACCATGCCACTGGCATGTTGGCCAAATTCAATAAAAAACACCCCGGCATTAATCTAACAGTAAAACTCGGTAATTCGATGGAAATGCTCGATCTATTGAAGAGTTACTCGGTTGATGTGGCTGTACTTGCACACACGGAAGATAATCCTGCTATTTATGCTCGACCTTTCAGTCGCCATCCTGTGGTTGTATTTGTTAACAGATCCCATCCATTTGCTAAATTTAAACAAATTCGACTTGAAGAGCTTCAGGGCCAACGGTTCATCCATCGTGAAATAGGGTCAACCACACGAATGGCGTTTGAAAATGCACTTAGAAACGCAAACGTAACTGTAGATCCTGTTATGGAAGTAGGAAGTCGTGAGTCTGTCTGGTTATCAGTCGAACGAGGCATTGGGATAGGTGTTGTTTCGGATGTTGAATTTAACCCGCATCCTAACCTGAGGACGTTGAAAATTTCTAATGCAGAAATTTTTACCACGGCCCATATTGCCTGTCTGGCAGACCGTCTTGAGTCTAAAATAGTCAAGTCGTTTTTTGAGATTGCAGAGTCGATACCCGATTCGCAAAGGGTATCTTCCTAATTTGTACTTAAAGTTGCGGTAATTCTTTATTTAGTTTTTGTTCATTTGGAGTTACATACAGAATTAACAGCAACATTATTGTGGGAATCTCTAAGAGCGCACTTTTTCTGCAATTGTGGCGCCGCTTCATTACGACAACCCCGTTAACCTCTAAATCCAACAAATTTATCAATAGTGATTGAGTCATCTGATTTGAATCAAACACGGACTACCGTTCGAAAATCGACTATTCGAATGGACTAATTCGATGAAAAGGTAAAATAACTTCAATTTAACGAGAATAAATCGAGCATTCGAACGTTGTTACCTTTACAGGGTCACAAAATAACTACTGATACAGGAAATAACTTCGAGAAATGCACCGCTTCCCCCCACTTTTTCTTGTTGCAAAGTTGCGATCAAAGCCCGAAGTAGAAACGGTTATGAAATCGCATCTAGCTTCTATGTATCGCGCTTCAAGAGCGATGGCAGGGCGTCATGATGATGCAGAAGACCTGGTACATGATGCTTGTGTGAAAGGGCTCGCTGCTCAGGATCAAGCTTCAGGGTTCGAGGAGCATGATATCAAGGCCTGGTTGAACCGTATCTTGATCAATACTTTTCGCGATAGCTACAGGCGTTCGCGAAGATTACCGGTAACCAATTTTGAACACCACGCCACTTTAGATAGCGATAATAATATAGTTGAAATGGTAACTAGTACAGATCCGTCTCCGATCGAAAGCACTGAACATCGTGAAACCTCAAGCGCGATTGAAAATGCTTTTATAATGTTACCGCCCGAGGTGCGCGTGGTGTCTGTATTTTTTTTGCTGAATGGACTTTCTTATCGTGAAATTGCGGATATAACCGAATCTCCCATCGGAACGGTTATGTCGCGCCTCGCTCGTGGGCGCAAGATGTTGCGTTCTGAGTTACTCGTTTATTATGACTCTGCGGACAATCCCAATTCGGGAGTGCGAAGATGAAAGCCGAGGGCTGTCTATCGATCCGTAACGATCTGGATGCTTACAGAGATGGAGTACTTGATGAAAATCGAAACCAGGTTGTCAGGCATCATGTTAAACAATGCGAGAACTGTAAACAGCTCGAAATGACTTTGAATGCGTTTGAACAGACACTAAAACATTCTTCCGAAGAATGGCATCCTTCGCGTAACCTATGGCAGAAAATCGACGATTCGGTGCAGCAGAAAAACGGAAACTTTCCGACACTGAAGTGGCATTCTTTAAAATATTTCACTCAGACAGCTGCAGCACTCATTTTATGTGCTGTTTTGAGTACCTTAATAATGACGCAAAACGAAAGCGCTCTTAATCCCGAAACGGTTTCGATTACTCTGGTAAATGAATTTCATACCTTTGTGATTAGTCATCGTGAACTGGATTACCGTGGCGAAAAGCCCAATCAAATCCGGCAATGGTTTGCGGATAAGGTGGATTTTAGAACGCCGATCCCGGTCATAACCCGTGAAATGAAGCTGAGCGGTGGCAGGCTTTGTAATATTCTGGATCAACGAATTGTATCTTATATGTATCTTGATGAAGGATCATGGGTATCGCTCTACATCTTTAGCGATCCTTTCGATAGGGCCAAAGCTGTAATAGGTGAAAGACTGGTCAATGGCTATGGTTACATTGACTGGCAGGCAGGTGGTTTGCACTTTGCGTTAATAGGTGATGTATCTGTTAATCGATTACGTGTACTCGCAAAAATACTTCAACAACCCAGTCAACTTGAAATAACCGCGGAATTGCCCCCATCTATTCTGATCGTTGACTATCATGCTTTATCGGGTAATCGGGTTTAATCGTCTAAGATGTTATTCTAATCAGATTTTTCATTCTAAGAGTAGGAGTTCAATGTCATGCCTCGTCATGCAAAACACAAAAAACGGCCTGATTCGAGTATCGAGTTAAAGCAGAAATACCGCCAACGTCAGTGGAAGAGATTCCTCCGTTTCGGCTTCGTGCTAGTCATTCTGGGTTCAATCATAGGCGTTGGATTAGCCAGTTTTAAGAGTAGCTACGAAGTTGCTCATAACCTGAAGGATCTGGGCAAAGGTACTCCCGTTGTTGTGCAGATCCATGATACGGGCTGTGCGCTTTGTCAGCAGCTTCGACGTAATGCGGAAGCGGCACTGAATCAGGTTGAGGGCGATTTGTTGTTAAGAATTGCAGACATTTCAACGGCTCAGGGACGTAGTTTGCAACGCCAGCATGACGTTCCACATGTAACTCTACTACTTTTTGATGGTCAAGGACGACTGCAGCGTACATTAACCGGTGAACAGAATACTGATACATTAGTTAGGGCATTCAATTCGCATGTCAAAAGATGGGGTAAAAAAGTTTGATAAACCAAGTTTTGATAAAAATACCATGAAGGTTCAACGGAGAAGGGTACTAAAATCATTGCTCGGATCGATGGGGCTTGCAGCATTGGGTGCTGCTCCAAATCTGCGCGCACAGGGTCATGATTATGGCATTAAGGGTCAAAGTGCTCCAAACCTAAAAGTCACCAACTGGATCGATTCCAATGGAAACCCGGGTAATTTTGAACTTGCCGATCATGCTGGGAAATGGATTTTTCTGAAATGTTTTCAGAGCTGGTGCCCGGGGTGTCATTCCCATGGGTTTCCAGCATTGAAGAAAATATCCGACGCCTTGGAAGATAATCCTCAAGTTGTATTTGCAGGAATCCAGACCGTATTTGAAGGACCTAACACTAATACAGTTGATAAGGTACGAAAAATGCAACTGCAATACGATTTGCGATTGCCAATGAGCCATGACGACGGTGGATCTCGTGGTCGGTCAAATACGATGTTTGATTACCGCACTGGAGGAACGCCCTGGATGGTCGTAATAACACCTGATCGATATGTGGCTTATAACGACTTTGGTATTGATGCTGATAAGGCAATAAAGTTTTTCAAAGAAATGACATCTTGAGGGCAAAGATTATCAATTACATATTGATGGTAAATAAGATGTATAAAAGTCACCTGAGTACATTATTGATCGACTAATAAACCGATGATCTTTATTCTGGAACGAGGCTCTGAGCCACAGTATTGTTCGTTAAGATCTGGACCG
>JBLIOG010000329.1:0-4431 GCA_047639625.1 Gammaproteobacteria bacterium | reverse complement strand
TAAACATGAAAGAATGGTTTCACAAAAACCAGGATAATGCAATAGTAAACCTACGATTATGGCACTACATTCTGATATTGAAAAACATACCCTGTTGATATTATTAGATATTAATTTTCAAAAAGGGTAGAAATAGTCGAATTTAGTCACTATTTTTGGGTAAAACCCTAAAGATGGGTTAGGAACGTTGATCTTGAACGGGTTGATCACTGATATTTAACGAGTTTTTTAGGATGTGGGGGAATACTCGTTTTCAGGGATCAGGTTATCTGATGGTAGGGAACCGTGGGCACAACGTGTACCTTAGCTCCCAGAGTTTCAAGAATTTCTACTTTTTCATGCGACTGGTTGTCGGGCATATAAATAACCCAGTCATATCCGCGTGCGTTGCAGATGTGAGCAATTCCGATTCCGGTGTTTCCGGTGTTTACGGCGGTTCCTTCG
Source organism: Gammaproteobacteria bacterium (assembly GCA_047639625.1). GTDB lineage: Bacteria > Pseudomonadota > Gammaproteobacteria. Next base: position 3,987 of record JBLIOG010000329.1, on the reverse strand, counting down.
ACAACCGTACCACCGGGGATTAACGCGCCATTATTTTCGGCATCACGGATCATCCAACACGCGGCGCGGTCTTTAACCGAGCCGCCAGGATTCATGAATTCGGCCTTACCGAGAATTTCACAACCCGTTGCATCAGACTCTGCCTGTAAACGGATCAGTGGTGTATTGCCTATTGTTTCTATAAACCCATTACAGCTAGCCCTACGTTTTTATCGCCTGGAATTATAGTGCCAGTGAACAATCACTTTAAGTCGTCGTTCACATGCGCTCGAAATAGCTCAACGCGTTTTCGGTTGGTGCCAAGATCACTTCGACCGACTCTTGAAGCCGAGCGAAAGTGAATCAGGGCCTCGGTGCTATCAATTCTGATTTCAAAGTCATCGACAAAGCCAAAAATCGCGGAACTAAAGGTGACATGAAGATGATCGGTACCAATATTTTTGGTCTTACCTCCCATCTCCGTGACGATAATTGCCAGAATCGGTAATAATTCTTCAACCGATTGTTCTGACAGGTTCAACGGTTCGATAAAGTGTCCAGTATCCAGTGGATATTCACTGCACACGCAGTTCGGATTGTCGGGACAGGGCCTGAGCTTGCCATCGATAATACCGGCGACCTGCCCGGTTTCAGATTGTTTACCCAGCACGAATAATGCGATCACCGCTGCCAGTACCAGGATTGCAATCAATATCAAGATCCACTTCATCGCTGCACCATGGCATAAATGTAAGCGGAGCTAAATCCATTTAGTATTTCAAACATATTATTACCTCACCTGGAGTCAACGAAATTTAATCGGCTAGTATACAGAGCCCGGGATCGGCGCATTGGTCTAAGATATATGCTGGTACTGACCATTATTAAAACAACTCGTTTAAATGGTACGGACCCGATCGAAATCGCTTTTGGCTGTCGAAATATATTGCATGTTTTGGCCAACGATTTTCAGCAACGTGTCCCGAAGATTATGCACTAAAGGCATTGCTGATCATCCTGGTTAGATCAGGAACGTCAAACATGATGACGGTTTCATTCTTCTGCCAGATAGTTTGTATGCTGCCATCAAAGTATTGAAGCCGATGTGCTCAGGCTTTCTTATCCACCGCAGTATCTGGACTGGCAGGGTCTTGTTCGTCCTTGATAGCGGCGCCTTCGCTACCCTGCTTTGCTTGAGTGTCAGTGTCGACACTCTCGATTTCTGATTCAGCTGCACTAGCATCAGGGACAGGATCGTGGCTTTTATTTGTCTCATTTTCTTCACCGACAGATTCAGACAGCTGAGAAATTGCTGTACCATCGTCATAGTCTTTCGGTCCAGTCTTATTGATCTCGACTACGCCAGCTGGTTCGCTCTCTTCGTTTATAGCCCGAATTGCGGCCACTTCGATCGGTGCAACCACTGGGCCTACATCCCGAGTCTTCACTTCGTCACTGATAGCAATCGATAATTTACCCTGACGATTTTCAAGAAGATTGTTTAGAGTCCCGATATCACCGAGAGACTGTGCTCCGTCAGCCAGATGCTGATAAACCTTGACATAATCTTGGGTTAAATCATTTACCAGTTCAGAAGTTTTGTTGAAGTGCTGATTAACGTTGGCCTTGTAGCTGGCCATTTCCTCTCTTGCCTTGCTCAAGTCAGATTCGACTTCATTGATATGTTTTACCGATGGCGACAGCAGCCGATAAGCCAATGCGCCGATCAACACACCAGCAAACAGCGAAATAATGCTAATTTGCCAGACTGAGTCCAGGTTATCCACAGGTTTTCTTATCTCTCTAAGTTTTCATAGTGAAACCTGATTATAAAGTAACCAATGCTGCAATCAAACAAACCATAGGTGGCTTAAATGCACTACTTCCGTCCAAATTGATCTTTGGCTAGCTCGGAATACCACCTGGCTTGTCATGGCTGGTGGAAAATACCGCCGTGTTTGGACAAAAAAAGTTCTTATTTATGCACTGGCAGCTTATAAAAATAAAACTCTGATTCATCACTAAGAATCGCCCGACATGATGTAATCATGTTTGCGCTCTTCGGTCGCGGTATCCCAGTAATACACCGCAATCGCCATCTCACTACGAATACTGGTGAGACATACAGTGCAGGTTGTTGATATTTTGTTGTCGGCCATCTCAATTAAAGGAAAATAGCACCATCTTCAGAAATGCTGGATAGCGGTCATTTAACATTTACGTTCGACTAACCGGCCTTTTATAGTAATATTGGGGATATATCTATTCGGTTAGTAGGTTTTATCACGGATATTTCGTTGTTTGTTAGGGCGCTAACCGTTATTTGGGAGCAGATATGCCAAAGCAGCGTAAATTTGCCAGTGGTGAAGTTATCATTTATGAAAATGATATCGGAGAAACCGCTTATGTTATCGAACAGGGCAGAGTCAAGGTTACCAAAAAAAGGGGTGGGCGCACTGTTCATCTGGCTGAGTTAGGCCCCGGTGGGACTATTGGCGAAATGAGCATGATCGATGAAAAACCGAGGAGTGCCACCGTAGTTGCCATCGAAGATTCAATCCTTCGCGAAGTGCATCGCAGCCAGTTTTCAGAAGCCTTGCAGCGAGAAACTGACTCGGCTATCCGCTTATTACGAGTCATATTCGAGCGATTGCGTGAAGCAGACGCCCGAATTGCCGAACTCGCGTCTTACCTACAGCCTGAAGATTCGAAGGAAGACCATATCGAATCTTCAAATCCTGGTATATATGCTTTGCTTGAAGCACAAACTATTGAGACACAAGACTTATTACCCGCGGGTCCGTTACTGGTCAAACAGTTCCCTTTCCGAATTGGTCGGCCGAGCAACGACCCATTGGTGCACAATGATCTTTCGCTTGCCTGTCCAAAGCCATATCAACTTTCTCGCCATCATGTTTCGATTGTCCGTTCGGAAGGTAAAATAGGCGTTATTGACCGCGGTAGTGCCCGTGGCTCTGCGGTCAATGGGAAAGTATTGGGAGGCGAGCAAGGCACCAAAGAACCCATCTTTTTTCCAGACAGAGGTGGGTTATTAAGGCTAGGTGATGAGAATTCCAAATTTATATTCCATGTCAATATTGAACGCCACGTGAATTTGTGATCCTGATTTAGCTGGCTCGGTTACCTCTGGTTCAATTCGCTTAAAAATGTATCTGATGCGATTATTATATTGCAGGTGGGAATTTTTATTTTGTGGAAAAAAGTGTGTCTATGGGGCCGTTAACTGGTATCGTAACTTTTAGACTTCTGACCCATCTCTTCCCAATCGTGTAAAATCACATCCTAACTCCAAACCATCTTTGGACGATGAAGATAATAATTACCCTTCTATTCTGTTTTACTTCGGCAGTAGCAAACGCTGACTATCTCAGTTGCCCGTGTAAAGTTGTCAAAGTATTAGACGGCAATACCGTTTATGTTCTTAATCCATCCAATACCAAACATAAAATCGGGTTAGCCGGCATTGATGCTCCAGAGAAGAAACAAGTATTTGGTAATAAATCTAGCCAGAACCTTTTCAATCTTGTGGCTGGAAAGCATGTTGAAGTCGAATATTCTAAACGTGACCGATATGGGCAAATCATTGGCAAGCTGATAAACAACGGTCAGGATGTTAATTTACTACAATTGAAACAGGGATATGCCTGGCACGATAAGAATTATCAGAAAGAGCAATCTGAACTGGATCGAATTTTGTATAGCTCTGCTGAAATTGAAGCGAGAGAAAAGACTATAGGATTATGGTCTGTTCCTGCCGTTGCCCCTTGGGAGTTTCGTAAAAATAAATAACAAACCCCCAATTAAGGGGCTTAAGATCGTTCCAGAATCGATTATGCTTTCCGGCGTCATGCGAAGCCTATTACTGCCAATCCAGGTTCGAAGAGTGCGAGGATTGAGGGTTCTGGGACGGTGCCGGGGTAACCGTGTGAGATTGACCTTCGATTTTGGCACTAGTGAAGCCAGTTTCGTTATAAAATCCAATAGTTC
>JBLIOG010000328.1:0-4463 GCA_047639625.1 Gammaproteobacteria bacterium | reverse complement strand
ACAGCAATTTTGTGATAAATATAATGATATGTTGATTCAATCAAAATTAAAACTGGTATCAGGTATTAGACCCTCTGTTCTTGTTCTACTGATTTACCTGTCACTCACGGGTACAGGAGTTCTAGCCGACTCACACAATAACATTACTGATGAGGCCTTGATTTCAGCGCTACGCAGCGGCGGATTTAATTTGTATTTCCGTCACGAAGCGACAAATTGGTCGCAAAGCGATGATATTCAGCAGTTTGATGACTGGTTGAGCTGTGACGGCAACCAAATACGTCAGTTATCGAATGAAGGACGTGAGAATGCGACGAACACCGGTCAGTCAATCAGTAAACTTGGAATTCCAGTTGGTCTTGTATTTGCGAGCCCTTATTGTAGAACCGTTGAAACGGCCCGTTTAATGCAGCAGGGAAAGGTTCAAGCAACAACCGAAGTCATGAACTTACGCGTTGCAGAATATTTTGGTGGCCGCAACGCAATAGTCAAAAGTGCCCGGGCACTGCTGGCTCGAAATCCAGATACCGGCACCAATAACATTATTGTCGCCCATGGCAATGTCGCGCAGGCCGCTACACCGATTTACCCTGGTGAAGGCGAAGCGGTCATCTTCAGGCCCGACGGAAAAGGCGGGTTTTCAGTAACAGGAAGATTGACACCGCAAGACTGGGATCGACTGTCCAAATCTGTCGAAAATTAAAGTTTCAAAATATCAGGTTAATCTTTATCAAACTGATATTTTACCGCCCGGTTATTACTTGAATTCGAAATCTTGAGGATGCCACCACTGTTTTCGACGCCTTCCGGTGTTACAAATTGTATCGACCTTTACCTGGCTTTTTGGTGCCGGGTATCAATATCCAGTCTGATAATAAATCTAGGCGATTAGTAACCTAGTTCAGCAGGATACATTTAATTATCACCGATAGTAATAATGTGCAATGGTTTCGTACCCTGATAACTACCCCATTTCATAGTAAACCTCTCGACAGGGTACGCCTTACTTTTGGGGCTTCAAAAGTGAGGCGTACCCCATAGAAGGAGTCACTATGGAATACCGGAATCATTTGGGTGTCGAAAAATGTTTCGCAAGCAGGCAATACAACTCAATTGAATTCTATACTTCGATATTTAATGTCCAGCTTAATCAGTATTCTTGCTAATCACTTAAATCTATATAACCAACACTAACGAAGCCTTAGTCCTGCTGTTTAAGCTCGCACTTAATGTTTAAATCGGAATCCCAAAAGAGAATCCAGCAAATATCTGTTATCGATCATTAAAGACTTTTTAGATTTTTCCAAAATAGCGTTCGAGTCACTTCGAAGTAGGATAGATCTGCAGCGATTGCTTTTTGCGCACAGTCCAGCATGGAAGCTAACGAGTCACCTTGACTGTTACCGTCAATGGCCAATGAAACAACATCGACATATTGCTGATAAATCCAGCCTAGCATGACCCATGCTATTGCATAAGACGGATCCAGACGCAAAGCTTTCTCAAGTAACTGTTTGGCGCAAAGTTTAACCTCTGGATTACCGCTATAGGCATCCGTTGCGCTTAATCGTACACATTCCCAGGCTTCGAAGTTACTGGTACCACTCGACCAGGCCATCGCCTGCTCACCTTCTACCAGCTGTACATCGAGTGCAACAACGACTTTACGCATGATTTCGTCCTGCACTGCGAAAATATCCTTAAGCTCGCGATCATAGGAAACAGCCCACAGAAGTTCACCGGTCGACGTCTCGATCAGTTGACCGTCACACGGATTCGATGACCACCTTTGCGTACCCTGCCCTGAAGAACATAACGGACGCCCTGTTCTCGGCCAACCTGATTTAGATCGGGTGACTCATTCTGATAAACGGCCGTTGAACTCCTGGCAATCACCAGTAAATTTTTGATTTTTGAAAGTGCAGTGATGATGTCGTCAGTAATACCATCGCTGAAATAGTTCTGCTAGGGGTCTTTACTGAGATTCACAAACGGTAATACAGCTATGGAAGGTTTATCAGGCAAGGATAAAAAATCTGATTCTTCCGCCAGTGTTTCAATGACATTTTCAGGTTCCAACAACCGGGCGACAAATTAATACCCTCGCCCATGAATGGTTTTAATAACGGCTTGTTTACTCCCACTATCACCAGCAGCCTTACGGACATCTTTTATACGGGCACCGAGCGCTGAGTCAGTAACAACTTTACCTTTCCAGAGATTTTCGAGCAGTTCTTCACGACTGACAAGACGTTCGCGATGCTCGATCAGATAAACCAATAAATCAAATACAAGCGGCTCTATTGATACCTGTTCACCCAAAAGGCATAGCTGGTAATTTTCGGTATCGAGCGTGAATTAATTAAATCGGTAGATCAAGAAAACAGACTTCCGGGAAGCTAATTGACAGCATGATTACAGATATCCAGCCTGCTGTTAATGATTTATTGGTCATAAATCGGAATTCGTCATCAAATCATCACAAATAGGTCAAGGTATCGGCATGTCTGAATTTCCGATCAGGTCCAAACTCTCTCAATCTTAAACAACACGCCGAAAAGGAAATACAGATGAACACTAAGACACTTTCATATCAGAATACTGCTACCGAAAAAACTCAATCATTCGTACGAGTGGCAAAAGCCTTTAGACACCTCGCCGAAATGATCCAACGCTTTAAAATCAAAAAGGCTCAGGCAAACTACCATTCGAAGTCGAAACATCAGGCACAGTTAAAAATGCAGCGTGACATCTTACGTGACCTGCCGCTGGAGCAGAAACTTCAACTAGGTTGCTATCATCTAATGGATTAACACATTGATGGTCTACGGGATGAAATCTTTACTAAAGGTGAGTCAATCGCAGTCAGATTATAAAACCTTCGTATCGGTTTCATCACCTAATGGTCAACCAATCAAGCTTCCCGAGACAACAGTACTTACACACCAGGCCGTTCCAAATTATTCAGGCTAAATATCGGTCATGGACTTCTAATTAATTTTGGCTGTCTAGTCCAGAGTACTAACGAACTCACAACCACGACTACTCCCCAAAAAAGGAAGTAACTACTAGCCGAAGATGATTTAACAACGGTTGGTGAAAAACACATAATCATGGCAACCACGCTAAACATAAATTCAATGTAAGCCTTGGATCGCCCCACTGTATCACTGGTACAAATCTGTAGAATTCGACTGTCGATTACAATGCGGCAAACCCATACCGTAAATCCCATCAGGGCATGCATACCAAACAAAGTGATCACTGAAGTGCAGTAAGAAAAAACGACGGTCACTACACCGACCAGAATTGCAAACATATACTCCATATTGGTCCGGCCAATTTTCAAAAAACTGGAACCAAGCACTAAAGCCGCCATCATTCCACCTACGGGCCAGGCCGCATCCACAAGGCCAAATATATCACTTCCTCTGCCCAGGTCATCCCGAATAAAAGAGGACAGAATAGCATTCGAAAGCTGCCCGACCGGTAAGGCAACTCCTGCGAGTAAAGCCAGATTCCGTAGAACCTGGTTGTTACGAACCAGCCCAAGACCATCTTTAAAATCTGACATGAATCCTGAAACACCTGAAACATTTTCTTTGACCGTCACGCCTCGAATGAATGCAGCAGCAATGACCAAAAGAATTGAACAAGCTCCCGAAAAAATAAACCCCACAGAAGAAGAAAACGTCTCAATTAAAAAGCCGGTGAGAACGGTACCAATAGCGGTCGTTAATAAATGTATTCCACGAAATCGAGCAACCATTCTAAGCAGTTGATCATGGCTAGTATTGGCATGGATGATTCCATCATGAGCGCTGTTGTAGAGAATACGTAGGAAGGTGGCAAAAATAATGACCACGAAAAACCAGATCAACGAAAGATTACTGTCATACCGAATTGCGATGCCCAATATAAAAAGCGCTATCGCCATTCCTAAGTGACTAATGATAGTCAGGTATTTGCGGTTGTAACGATCGACGATGACAGCAATAAAAGGCGCAGCCAATATAGTGGTGATCATGGAACTGATGAACACCTGACCCACTGCAGCTACGTCACCAACAACGATTAATGTGGTCCAGCCGATGCAAACAAGTAATGAGCCCCGTGCCAGGCCAGAACAAATTTCTATCGCGTATAGAGCAAGTAAATTGTGACTATATTTTGAGGCACTCAATTTATGCAGACCAACCGAGCTCGTAAAAAGCTTACCAATATTTTAAACATTATTTTATTTTAAAAGTTTTACAACGAAGTTTATAGCTTCTTAATTAATTTTAATTCCTCGAAAAAAACGTCCGTAGATAGAAAAACATGTCAATTGCCAGGCAATAGTCCGTTCGTAAAGGCATAGTTTAGTTAAGGAATTCTTGGATATCAGCATCCTTTGCTGCGCTATATAGACACGTTCCATTTCCATCAAACACTCACTGAGTGCCATATTTCCATTCATAAAT
>JBLIOG010000327.1:0-4487 GCA_047639625.1 Gammaproteobacteria bacterium | reverse complement strand
TCGCCTCAAGTTAAAAGTTATGCTGCCTTTTTCTTTGGGGTCGCAGGGTTCAGGCAAACCTCAGCCACAAGTTCCCAATTTCTAATATCACCGCTCCATCGGTTTGGGTTTTTCAATTTAGCCGCCTGGTAGACGCGTTTACGTTTCGCCAGTATGTCCCTATCTTGACCGCGATGGCGCTGATCTGGCGTCACGAATCGAATAGCACTATGTAGATGTTGCGTATTGTACCAACCGACAAATTCACACACCCAGATCTGAATCACCCCGGGTTTGTCGGAGGCTAATTTTCTTGAGAGGATTAGCAAATGAAAAAACAACCTGGATATTCAAAAGAAGTACGTGAGCGCGCTGTTCGAATGGTTTTAACCAGCGAACATGATCATGCATCTCGTTGGTCTGCCATACAATCGATTGCTTCCAAAATTGGTTGTACTCCAGAGACTTTACGGTCATGGATTAAGAAAATGGAAGTTGATGTCGGTTCTAGACCTGGTGTGCCGAGTGATCATACAGAGCGGATGAAAAAACTTGAACGCGAGAACCGGGAACTAAAACGCGCTAATGAAATTTTACGTAAGGCAGCGGATTTTTTCCGCCCAAGCGGAGTGCGATCGGCAGCCGTCGCTGCGCCCACCGAAGTAATGGTAGACTTTATTGATCAGTATCGTGATCGATACGGTGTCGAGCCTATCTGGAAGGAGTTGCCGATTGCACCGTCCACCTACCATCATCATAAAACGCTAGAGCAACATCCAGAACGTCGATGTGAACGAGTAAAAAACGATGAACAACTCACTCCAGAGATCCAACGCGTCTGGTTGGAAAACCATCGCAATTATGGTGCGCGTAAAATATGGAAGCAACTGAACCGAGAATCGATTCCTGCAGCCCGCTGTACAGTCGAACGCTTAGGTTTAGAAGGGGTTAGACGAGGAAGGCGCTGTATCACTAACGTGTATTAGCTTAGACTTGATCTGACAGTTACCCGTTTTTTAGTGTGCCTGTTAGATTAAATTTGAGCTAGATTTTTTCTGCTTAGATTATTCCTTTGTTAGCACCCATTTTTTGTTTTGGCCTGTATACCCGAGCATTTTTATTGTGCCTTTTAGAACGTTCCCCGCATCGAAAATCCTTAGTTCACCTTTTCCTTTGGAACCATTTTCTGGTTGAAGCTCGATTTTAATTATCCCATTGACATATGTTCCATTTATTTCGCTATTTCCATATCGAAATGGAGTATCGCCTATTATTTTATTACCGATCTGATTTAGCTCTACCACTTTGTCGTAATTATCAACATAAACGCCTGTGATATCATCCGTGCCTTTATTTTTACCCTCGCGATTAATGTTTGTCAATTTCCAGACTTTATCTTTATTTCCATTTATAAATCCAACTAGAATCGAACTATTATCTGTAATATTCAATACTGCCTTGCCTTTGTTCTGACCGTATAAAATTCTGCCGCCTACACCGTTTGTGAATATGAGGTTGATAGCATCCCCTTTTCTCGAGCCTTTTATCAGGCCATCGGCACCAAGAAGCCCTGTAATCTCTCCCCCACTTTGTACAAGACTAATTTTATTACCAAAATTATCAGTATATGCTCCAGATATAGGACCAATTAGGTTAGTTGCGGATTCTTCGGGTGAGATCGAACTCTCTAGGTCTGAAACACTGACCGAAGTCTTTCCGTATCCTAGAATTTTCAATTTTGCAATTTCCACATAGACACCATTGGGATACTGATCAAGATACAATTGGTACATTTCGGCAGAATCACCGTTATCTATACTTTCCCAAATTATTTTTTCACGTGCCGATAAGTCAGATTTCTTCACTTCTATAGGCTCGACAATATTTTCATCTACCACTGGTGATTCAATAGCAACGCTAGCCGAAGTATTGTCCTGCTCAAAGGACAATGTCATTTTATTTAGCTCACGAATTACATCAAAATTATTGCAGCCTTCACAAGCGATGTTATTTGAAGCGATCGTCTGGTCGTCAAAAATATTTTTGATCTCAATTGCAACTAGAAATCCACCATCCATCGAAGTTAAAACCATTCGACCAATTAATTCCCCTTGAAATGATATTGCTACCTCCTGAAGGCATTCATTTACATCACAAGTAATGGCACTGCTTTTTTCCAATCGTTTCTCTACTTCACCGCCACTATAGACTTTGAAATAACGTGATAAACTTTTCTGTAAGGCTATTCGATAATGCTCCTGATCAATGCGATTTATATTTTGACCTTGAACGGGAAGAAGTATGAGCGCCGGTTTACCTGCAATTACGGTAGAAGAAATAAATAGGAGACCGAAGAGTATTCCCGCCAAAATTAACACCTTGTATGAAATACTCTCCATTTCCGATAGGTTTTTAGTACTCTTATTCAACATCATCATTCAATCTACAACACTTGATACCAACACCTCAATGATTAATCGTAAAACTAGCCAAATATTGGTACTCGTTCTGACTCAAGATATAAAATTCAGAATCCATTTCCTGCAATTCTGATAACCTTGCCGCATGCCTCTAATCAGAAAACCAATTAGATCTGAACTCTTCGAATATCAATGTATTTGTGGTGGTTTATACGTAACCGTCCGGACTACCCCGTCACTCTCCCAGCCCAGGTTAGTGTGAGTTTTTAAAATTCTGCGGCAGCAGTTCGATCAATTCAGCCTCAGTTTTGGCTTTTGCCAAGGGATCAAACAATTGCTCAAGATAGCGACTCGGTTCCAGTTGATTCGCTTTGGCGGTTTCGATCAAGGTATATATCATCACTGGCTTTGGCTCCCCTCGGACTTCCGGAGTGCAACCAGTTCTTCCGATTATGTGCAACTAAACATAATCGGAATTATGTGGACAACCAGATTATGTGCACTAGCTGAGCCTTTACACGATAATATAGGGTAAATTCGCCAATCAATGTCAACTTAATATAGGTACTCCTTTTTTAAAAATAGGAGTACCGTCATGCCCTCTAACTATCTATCTTGTCCGCTGTTGCTCAGTGAAGCCCGGTTCATTGACACGTCACATATTTCTGATTATATCGAGTACTTTGTCGATCGGGGATATGCGGCATCGACCATTCGGCACTATCTTGGAGCCGTTCTGCACTTCGAGTCCTGGCGCCGCAAGTTATGCCACTCGCCGACTCTAGATATTCGCAGTGATGTATCAGTATTTGTTGACCGACATTTATGCCAATGCCAATGTCCACCTTCTTTTCCTCGGAGCAAGAAAAGCGCGAAAACCGCTTTGGCACATTGGCTACCGATCCGCGACCCACAGTGGGTAAACCCTGAGCTTCAGTCCACCCACGCGCAACTCATTGATTCGTATGATCCGTACATGACGGCGGTAGTTGGCCTCACGCCTTCAACGCGAATTTATCGCCGGCGCTATGCCGCTGAGTTTCTCGACTGGATTTTGGTTCAGGAGATCGCATTATCACAACTCTCCGATCTACAGCTCAGTCATTACATAGTGGCTAAATGTGATGTAAACGGCGTAACGAATAAGACCAACCAGAGAAGCATATCAATAAAGAGTTTCATCAATTTTCTGGTTAGCGAAGGCGAAAGCACTGTCGCGTGGACTTCATTTATTTCACGCCCAAAGGTTCCCTACAATATAGCCACTACCCAGCCTCTCACCGATGGCGAGCTGAGTCACTTGCTGAAAGCTTTTGATCGTACCCAGCCCGCTGGCAAAAGAGACTATGCGATGGCTCGATGCTTGATCGATCTCGGCGTGCGAACCAGCGATGTCGCTGGGTTTAACCTCGACCACATTGATTGGCGATGAGGCACCGTCACGTTGGAAGCGGGTAAATCCCGGCGAGAACGAACCCTTCCTATGCCAGTTACCACTATTGATGGGTTGACGGACTACTTGTACAGTGCGCGACCAGCAACATTGGATCGTCATGTATTGGTTCACCATTGCGCACCGGCGGTTGGGAAAGGCGTTCAAACTAGTACCGTTCGAGGCGCTCTGCGTCGCGCATATGCGCGTGCTGGTTTTTTGGCTTCTGAGAGTCAAGTGCACCGCCTTCGCCACACGATGGCGATTCGGCTTTTACATAACCAGCATTCTCTCAAAACCATTGCCGACATGTTGGTGCATTTGAGCATCAATACAACGATGCGCTATATCCATGTTGATCGAGACTCATTGGCTGCAGTGGCTATGCCCTGGCCGAGGGGGTCAAGTGATGAACTGGATAGCACTGGTAGAAGACTATTTATCACAGCGCCACCAGCTGGGCTAACAGTTGACAATTGATGGCCGTCAACTCCTCAATTTTGCCCGTTATGCAGAACGAATAAACGAAAACGAATAAGGATATGTCGCGCGCAGCCGCGACCTATCCAATTGTTGAACAAGCCCGGTCGTATGGACTTCTATATAGTAAATAAATAGAAAGGGTCAAAGAGAGAGGTCGAGGTTTTAACGCCCCG
>JBLIOG010000326.1:0-4488 GCA_047639625.1 Gammaproteobacteria bacterium | reverse complement strand
GGATTATCGTCAAAAGTCAGCAACTTTTTATAAAGCATTGCAATTTGAGGCCAGTCTGTCGCGCCAAACTCAACAGCATGACTATGGATCGCGCTAATAGCGGCCTGAATTTGATAGGATCCGATTTCCCCTTTCATTATCGTGGCTTTAAGTAATTTATCTGCTGTTTTGATTTGCTCGACGTTCCAGAGACTTCGATCTTGGTTTTGTAGGTCGATCGGTTCACCATTCTGATCCAGCCTCGCAGTAAACCGCGACTGGTGAAACAGCATAAGACAATGTAGACCTAGGCATTCGGTCTTTCCCGGCATGAGTTGAATAAGCATTCTGGAGAGTCGTAAAGCTTCGGAGCTTAATGTTTGGTCTATAGAGTCGTTGCCAGAACTGCTTGCGTAACCCTCGTTGAAAATCAAATAGATGCAGCTTAATACGGACTTAAGTCGATCTGTGATAGTCGCCTGATCTGGTATTTCAAAATGGATGCCTGCCGATTGAATTTTATTACGAGCACGCAATAAACGTTGTGCCAGTGTTGATTCAGGGATTAAAAAAGCGTGCGCAATTTGTTCAGTCGTTAAACCACATAAGGTTTTAAGGGTTAGCGCGATGTGGGCTGGCTCGGCCAATGCGGGATGACAGCAAGTGAAGATCAAACGTAAACGTTCGTCGGGTATCGACATCTCGTCAATTTGATCTTCGAATAGCTCGGGTTCCCGGATACTGGATTCGTAGTGACTGATCTGCTCGAACTTTTTATCAAATATGGATTGCCGTCTGATACGGTCTATCGCTTTTCGAGTCGCTACGAATACTAACCAGCCGACAGGGTTATGAGGGATTAAACCGTCACCCCAACGTTCAATCGCAGTGACTATAGCATCTTGCAGCGCATCTTCAGCCAGTTCGAAATGTTTAAATCGGCTGATCAATAAGGCCAGAACTTTACCGTAGTTTTCCCGGACGATTTCATTGATCATCGTCCGGGACTCGATGGTTTGAGTTTTCAACCAGCGCCCGGCATTTCCATTATGGGTCTGACTTCGATACTACCGAATTCCGAGGTTGGAATTTTCGCTGCGTATTTCAGCGCCTGATCAAGGTTGTCGCAGTTGAGCACATAGTAACCACCCAACACTTCTTTAGTTTCCGCAAACGGACCGTCACTGATCAAGGTTTTACCCTCTCGAACCCGAACAGTCGTCGCGGTGCTGACATCTTCAAGTGGTTGTCCCGCTTCAAACACACCTTGTTCCTGGACTTCTTGGGTGAAGCTCATGTAGCGATTCATAAGTTGCGGGAAGTCATCTTCACCGGGTTGAGGGCCACTACCCTCTGCGCTATATATTAAGAGTAAATATTGCATTAAATTAGTCTCCAGTATCTACATTTCCATCAATTCAGCAACTTCCACCGAACCGGCCGCTTCGAAAACCGGACAGCCCTTTGCCAACGCGGTTGCAGCATCAAGATCGTCTGCACTGATGATACTATAACCGCTGACCGGATTAGCGCCACCATCTGCCGTCACCGATCCGTTGCTGTGAACCGTAGACGATAAACCAACGGGGTTACCTGCATCGACTACAGCATCGCCCATACCGCCAAGCCAGGCCTGCCATTGAGCCATAACTTTCATGCCTTCTTCCTGCGTTTCAGGCATGGTACCACCGTGGTATACCAATATAAATTTTGCCATTTTGAGAATCCTCGTTTAATTATGGAGTGAATATCCTGCTTTTAACAGAAATACGATTGGGGCTTTCTCCCAGACAGTTTACTGGAATTATTGTTATGACGAACAGAGCAGGCAAAATACGACAATTTATTGTTGTTTTAGTGTATTTTTTACTCCAAAACATGAAATTCATTTTGTACCCACTTAAATTGACGAGATGGGAGGAAAGTTCCGGTTTGTATGGACTCCTTTGCACCATACTACAAGTATTGGTAAAAAAATGTGAGGCCGACCGTTGATATAGAACTTATAGCGAAGGACCTTATAAAATAATTATGTTACTACTTAATTGTCCATGACCTAAAAGACAGATAAATATAATGATCTTCGCAACCAGCCAAAATGGGCTAGGAGCCCGGGCTAACGGGTTTGCAAAAGATATTTAAAACTCTATAAATCCCAACCTTAAAAGTCAGGCTCCATTAGCTAATTAAATTGGCACTCTGATTTCTTAGCTCGATTTAATATTGGCTTTCAATGAGTTCTTTGTAATAATTACAGTGACTCATATACTATAAGAAATCTATTACGCACTGGTCACACTGAGACTTATGAACCAAAATATTTCGCCTCTCGAACTTCGCAAAAAAATACGATCAGGGTTATTTACCGGCAATACCTCGGGTTACTCTCAGGGATTTGTTCAGGGCAACCTCTGTGTTTTACCTGCCGATTGGGCCAATGATTTTCTACAGTTTTGCCAACTAAACCCTAAACCGTGCCCGCTCGTGGGAATGTCTTCTAATCCGGGTGATTATCATATTAAAACCTTAGGCGAAGATCTTGATATTCGAAGCGATATCCCAAGTTACCGAATATTCGAAAATGGTAAACTGAAACAAGAGTTGAACGATGTAACCGAGCATTGGAGAGATGACTTAGTCACCTTCGTATTGGGCTGTTCATTTTCCTTCGAAGAAGCTTTGATAGCGGATGGTCTTGAGATTCGCAACGTCACGGAAGGTGTTAACGTACCGATGTATCGGACTAATATTGAATGTGCCCCTGCTGGCCGTTTTAGCGGTACAACGGTGGTCAGTATGCGGCCAATGCTAGCTGCCGATGCCATTCGTGCGGTGCAAATTTGCACTCGGTTCCCCTCTGTACATGGTGCGCCTATCCATTTCGGCAACCCCGATTTAATCGGCATTAACGATATCAGTTCTCCTGACTTTGGCGATGCTGTCACTATAAAAGAAAACGAAGTGCCGGTATTCTGGGCTTGCGGTGTCACACCACAAGTTGCACTCGAACAAGCTAAACCACCCTTTTGCATTACTCACTCGCCCGGTGCGATGCTAGTGACCGATTTACCCAATAGCCGATTGGCAATCCTGTAGTAGAGAGAATTCAATGTTATTACTTAATTGTGATTTAGGCGAGAGCTACGGGTCGTGGACAATGGGCCGTGATGCCGCTGTGATGCCACATATCGATCAGGCCAATATTGCCTGTGGATTCCATGCAGGTGATCCACTCGTGATGCAAAAGACACTAGCGCTTGCAAAACAACATAACGTTATGGTCGGCGCGCATCCTGCTTACCCTGATTTAGTGGGCTTTGGTCGTCGTTCTATGAACTGTTCGCACGACGAAATAGTCGCGATGGTGAGTTATCAATTATCGGCCATCGACGGCATGGCTAAAAGTCAGGGTATTGATCTCGCATACGTCAAACCTCATGGCGCTTTGTATAACGACATGATGTCTAAAGACTCCGTTCGGTCGGCCATTATGCAAGCAATAGCGGCCTATCATCGTCCCGTAAAACTAACCCTATTGGCCACCAATGATGCTGCTACGCACCGAGCGGAAGCGAAGCAGGCTGGTATCGAGTTGTTAATGGAAGCTTTTGCTGATCGTTGTTATGACGATGACGGCAAGCTGCTCGCCCGTAGTCAACCTGGTGCCGTTCATAATCGCGAGAAGATGCTCGCACAGGTAGCACAGATTTGCGAGCATGGCACGGTCACTTCTGTGAGCGGCAAAACCTTAGATCTATCGCCCGATACCCTGTGCGTTCATGGTGATAATGATGCGGGTATTTCTGCAATAATAGATATCCGTGCCCTTATTCACGCTTAGCATCCACACCCTACACTGAGTCACAATGAAAATTGAAATCGCAGGGCACGATGCCTTTATTGTTTACTTTGCCGATGACACGAGTGTTGAGGTTTCTGCCTTAATACAGGCTGCGGTGAATAATTTGAAGGTGCAAATGGCCGAACTATTGGTCGATTTGGTGCCGTCTTACGCCTCGTTATTGGTTATTTATGACATTAATCTCTGTGATCATTTTGAAGCGTTAAAGAGACTAAAACTGGCACTATCAGGTCTCAATACGGTGAACACGGCTTCGGGCGAACTCATTACTTTACCTGTTTATTATAGTATCGAGTCGGGGCCAGATTTATCCTTGATTGCAGAGCAAACCAACCTTAGCATTGAGCAAGTGATTGATATCCATCAGCAGGGAGAATACCGCGTATACGCCATTGGGTTCGCACCCGGTTTCGCTTATTTGGGTGAGGTTGACCCGCGTATTGCTGCCCCGAGATTAAAAACGCCTCGATTAAAAGTACCCCGTGGCGCAGTCGCAATTGCAGACCGCCAAACGGCTGTATATCCTGCGCCTTCACCAGGTGGCTGGAATTTGATTGGGTTATGCCCTACTCGCATGTTTGACCCAGATAAAACACCGACTATGCCAGTACAGGTGGGTGATAGGGTTCAGTTCAAATCGATCAACT
>JBLIOG010000325.1:0-4558 GCA_047639625.1 Gammaproteobacteria bacterium | reverse complement strand
TCCGAGCCAGGTTGTTAGAGCAACAGCACCGGCATCCATTTTTCGGCCCATCCAGATGGGCGCATGATCATGCTGTACGAGCATGACCTGGGGCACATAAAAAGACCAGGCGTCGAAACCGGTCAGCCAGTTCATATTGGCTGGGTCTCCGATCAACATGGCATCAAGGTTTCGTTCCAACATGCTAGTTCTCACCGAATTCAGTCGATTCTGATATTCGGTTTTTTCAAAGGCTGCGGGCATAATATTTTCTCGAGTTTCTTGATCTATGTTTAATGGTATTTCAGGAAACGTTTTCGGCTTTTTCCTGATGATTAAATATCGAGGTATAACCATCTGACCAGTCAGGGGGCAGAGGCATTTGTAATTCCTGATGATGGGCGTAGCGCGGTTGAGACCCTCGAACGAGTCCAGCGTAATGTGAACTGGGATAAGGCGCCGCGGTGTAAGGTATGGCATCAGCAGCACTGTAAGTAATGACCAGCATTGGGCGGCCACGTTGACTCATATTTTGCGCAGATCCATGAATGGTACAACTATGATGTACCGATAGAGTACCTGCTTTACCGGTAAGCTCGACAGCCGTATCAATGCCAGCTCGTTCAAGATCAATTTCGCTGATTGCGCCAACCCATTCATCAGCCGAATCATAATGTAACTGTATTGGCCCCCGATGGCTTCGTGGAATTACCTGTAACGGGCCCTGGTCTGAATCAACGTCTTCAAGTGCTAGTAAAAACTGACAGGTGTTAACATTAGTATGCGGATAAAAAGCAATATCCTGATGCCATTTAACTTCTGCACCGCCACCTGCCCATTTAAAATTAATAAATAAATCCCGAAATCGAACCGCCGGGCCTAGAATATCAACCGCAATATCGGTTATGACAGAATCTTTGCATAGTGACCACAAGCTTTCATCGAGATCATCCACAAAAGCAACCCGTCGAAGTTTTGGACATTCAGAACTATGACCCTTTTCGAGATCAAACTGCTGATTCGACTGAGTAACATTCCTACTCATTTCAAGCACCCTTTTAACAGCATTTCGGATGGCAGCGAGGTCAATACCTTCGATCAATTCAGGCATAACCAGATAGCCCTGTTCGAAATAGGTTTGGCGCTGTGATTGCTCAAGCACTATCGCAGGTTGATTCAAGATTTGATCAGGATTCATTTAGGGTATCCGAAAGCCAGTCCAATAAAACAGGAGCATACTATTAGAATCCGAATTACAGGTAAATAGAAATCCGGGCCAGCTATCTCCATAACCATTTAATAGAAGTTCGATGGTTCCCATAAACCTTCGTTTTAGTTGGGTTTCAATACCCTACTTTTCGATACCCCAACGTGGGCTTTCTGTTATTGCGGTTAACTCATCCGTCAAAAATATTGATCTAGTTACTTTTGATTTCACAAAAAACCTATTTACTGTCGTAAAATCTGATATTGTCATTTTGAAAGAGTCTTTGCTGCTCTCCAGACCAAAGATCCTCTAGATACAGGAAATCAACCATGCCTAATACAACACTGAACCAGGAGGACTTTGACGCCATAAAAGGGCAATACGATGATGTTGCGACCCGGTCTCATTCAATTAACACACATTGCTATATTGATCCAAAATTTTTAAAGATTGAACGCGAACAGGTTTTTCATCGAAACTGGCAATTTCTCTGTCACGAGGAAAAATTACGTGAGCACGGAAGTTATGTCACGTTGAATATTGAAGGCCAAAGTGTCGTAGGAATGCGCGATGCAGAAGGCCTGCTCAAGGCTTTTTACAATGTCTGTAAACATCGGGGTCATGAACTTCTGTCTGGTGAAGGCAAAATAAAACGCATTACCTGCCCTTACCACGCCTGGACTTACGATCTGAATGGTGCGCTCGTTAATGCACCTCGATCTGAATATCTGGAAAATTTTAATAAAAAGGAAATCTGCCTAAGCCACGTACAAATCGAAGTCTTTTGTCATCTGCTATTTATCAATCTGGACCCGGGCGCGGAACCACTCAAAACCCATACCGAAAACCTAGCAGCCGAGATTATGCAATACGCACCGGATCTGGCTGACCTGACTTTTTCAACACGCCTGACCTATCGAATCAACGCAAACTGGAAGTCAGTCATTGATAATTTCCTCGAGTGTTATCACTGTCAGGTTGCGCATAAAGGATTCAGCTCCATGATTGACATGGACACCTACAAAGTTAAAACCCACGGCATTTATTCCAGCCATATGGCCAAAGCACGAATGGGTGATAACAATGCCTACAATATTTCAGACGCAACCGTCACCGATCATGCCGTCTGGTTTCTTTGGCCTAACATGGCGCTAATGCGGTATCCAGGGCGTGGCAACTTTATGGTCTGGCGTTTTTATCCGGTCAATGAACAGGAATCCTACGAAGAGTTCGATTTCTTTTTCGAGACAGCGGAACCCAATGAAACAGAAAAAGAAGCCATCAAATTTATCGACGAGGTATTACAGCCCGAAGATATCGGTCTGGTTGAGAGTGTACAACGCGGTATGAATACACCGGCTTTTAACTCCGGGCGTTATATGGTCGATATCAAAGGGAGTGGTGCGAGTGAACACGCCGTGCATCATTTTCATGGTTTGATTCTGGATGCTTACCGACGCGCTGGAAAAAATTCACCATAGATTTTTTTTGACTATTTCCGCAAAAAACCAGGATAAAAAGATATCCGACATTGGCGTAATCTCATGTCAATTATTGGCAGGACAGAATTAGTTTCGAATCAGGTCATTACATATGAAAGAAATACTTAATGGAAAAACAGCCTTTGTTACTGGTGGCACGGGTGGCATCGGTACTGCGATTTGTGCTCGTTTTGCGGCTGAAGGCGCTCAGGTTATCGCCGCAGACTTACAACAAGTTGCTGACTTACCTGATGGTGTTGAGTTTTCATGGTTTGATGTCACCGACGAAAAGAACGTTTTAGATACCTTTAAGCAACTCGAAACTAATTGGGGACGGTTAGATATACTCGTTAATGCCGCTGGAATAGAAATCGAAGAAACAATTGAAAATACCACCCTCGAGCAATGGAACCGTATATTTGCCATCAATGTAACCGGTATGTTTTTAACGTCGAAATATTCTTTGCCCCTGCTACGCAAATCAAACGGAGCCAGTGTAATCAATTTTGGGTCCTATGATGGTTATATTGCTGACCCGGGGCTCGCCGCTTATTGCGCGACCAAAGGTGCCGTTCATGCACTCACCCGTGCTATGGCCTGCGACCATGGACCGGAAGGTATTCGGGTTAATGCTATTTGTCCGGGCTATGTTAATACGCCGATGCTGCAGAGTTTCTTTGGCGAATCCGGTGATATTGAATCACTAAAACAAGCCGTTCGTGATGTCCATCCCATGCGAAATTTTGGCGAACCTGAAGATATCGCAAACCTGGTTAACTGGCTAGCTTCGGACGAAGCCCGTTATGCCTCTGGTCAACTTTGGGTCATGGACGGCGGCTTAAGTGCTCAGGTCCAGCAAATGCGTTTATAAAATCCAGCCGAGTATATGTTTATGAAAAAACTTGAAGGTAAAACAGCACTGGTCACCGGAGGTCGACAGGGCATAGGCCGCGCAATCGTTGATAAACTGGTTGAAGATGGTGCGCAAGTTTTGACCTGTGGTCGGGGTGAAAGACCTGATGATCTACCCGAATCTATCCTGTGGGAAACGACCGATGTTGCCATCAAAGTTGATATAGATATTTTGGTTAAACGCGCCAAACATCAATTCGGACAACTATCAATCCTGATCAACAACGCTGGTATTCAAATTGAAAAAACCATTTTGGAAACCTCTGACGAAGACTACGATAACCTCATGGGCATTAATGCCAAAGCTGTTTTCATGTTATGCCGAGATTGCATTCCATTCATGAGCAAAGCGGGTGCGATCATTAACATTGGTTCGATATCGGCTTCAACAGCCGATCCAGGGCTGGCAATTTATAATGCGTCGAAATCCTTTGTTCAGGGATTAACTCGTTCCATTGCTGTAGACCATGGCCCCGATATTCGCTGTAACGCGATTAGTCCAGGATGGATCATGACCGGAATGGCTGATGCCGCGTTTGCAGTTGCAAAAAATCTAGACCTCGCCAAAAAAGACGCACTGGCCCGGCATCCAGCAGGTCGGTTCGGCAAGCCTGAAGACATCGCCAACCTGACAGCCTGGTTAGCATCTGACGAAGCATCATTCGCGACAGGTCAATGTTATACGCTTGATGGTGGAATGACTGCAGCTTCGCCACTTAATCCATCTTTGTTTTAATCAGTTTTTTTCAAATTTTTAATCCTCGTAGACTGGGAGCAACTGCAAGGATTCAACGGTCCGGCGTTCCTGAGGTAGAGCACCAACATTAGGCGCTCTTAGGCGACGTATTAGGACGGGATGTTCGTAAGTAGAATAACGTAGTTATCAAGGAGCAGTTGCCGAGAGCTTTCGAATCCCAACTTATGGTTGTAAACACCTGTTGGGTATCACTGCGCTCAACCCAACAAATATATTACCAAG